>RDSB01000002.1 GCA_004923195.1 Marinifilum sp. JC120
TTTTACGCTGCCGCTCTTTCCCTTAACCTTACCGTAAACGCTCATGGCAGTGCTAACCATGGAAGCGACATTACCGGCCTCGGCAGGAAGGATCAGAGTTGTTGATTCACGGGCCAGACCTTCGAAAGCTTCCACGTAACGTTCAGCCACCCTGAGCGATGCTGCATCTGCTCCGCCTGATGTATTCAGGGTTGCACCAACGGTATGCAAGGCCTTGGCTGTGGCATCAGCGACCGTGGTTATGGCTTCAGCTTTACCTCTAGCTTCGTTCATGAGCCTTTCACGCTCACCCTCACTTTTAAGGACTTCATCAAGCTTTGCCGCCTCAGCCTTATTAATTGTGGCCTGCTTTTCACCTTCACTGCGGGCAATGTCCGCGCGCTTCTTGCGTTCGGCAATCATCTGGGTTTCCATGGCCGCCTTCACGCTTTCAGGCGGGGTGATGTCCTTGATTTCATACCGTAAAACCTTAATTCCCCAAGAAGTTGCGGCGGCGTCAATAGCCTCAACAACCTGCGCATTAATAGAATCACGTTCTTCAAAGGTCTTATCCAATGCAAGTTTACCAACGCAGGAACGAAGTGCTGTCTGAGCCAGCTGAGATGCTGCAAACCGATAATTGTCAATCCCATAAGCCGCGGCCTTGGAATCCTGAACTTCTATAAAGATGAGACCGTCCACCACGACACTTACGTTATCACTGGTGATACAGGTTTGCGGCAAAGTATCGAGAGCTTCTTCCTTAAGCGAAAATTCGTATGCCACTCGGTCGATAAATGGAAAAAGAACATGAAATCCAGCCCCGAGAGTAACCCGATACTTACCGAGTCGTTCCACGATGGCCTCTGTCTTCTGGGGAACGATACGTATGGATTTTATTATTATTACGACTAGAACCAGCGCAATGAAAATTACAGCAATCAAACCGGGAGCCATATCTTTACCTCATCTGTCAAAGTTTTTTAACTAAAAACGAAGTCTTACTTTTATCAGTCCATGAAACAATCCTGACCTTATCACCAATGCTAAACTCGTGACCATTTTCCGAAACAGCCTTCCAGAATGACCCCCGATACCTTATCTGACCATAACCGTCCGATGTAAAGTCCTTGCAAACTTCTGCAAGCGCACCTTCAGGAGAGCTATCGTACCCGTCATCGACAATATCAGTGACTTGGCCCTGAAACCAGCCCATTAATGTTTTGCGCAGGACCAGCAATGAACCAGCCGAGACCAGACAAAAAACAATAATCTGCAAAACCAGTGCATCACGAAGAAAATACGCGGTTGCCGCTGATAAGAGACAACCGAGGCTGAAGAAAATCAAAATCATTCCCGGAACAGCAAGCTCAAGCAAAGCCAGAACAAGCCCAGCACCAAGCCAAATTAACCAAAGTGGAAGTCCCTCCACACTCAACTCCTTAGATTCAAATATATTTTGACGTTCAATCAACACGAATTCATAATATACCAATTATCACAAGATAAACACTTCATTCAATAGAAATCAATTATTTGTATCATTGCGCTCTTTCCAAAAAAGAAAAGAACTGATCAATATTCACAAAAACTCCGTTGATTTTCGCAAATCAAATTTAAGCAAACTTTGGAATAGAGTTTGCTTCATGTACTTTACTATTGCCATTTGGTTGACATGAAATTTGTTATGCGTGTTAAATATCTGGCAACAGGAAGTGGACAACAAAAAAGGTACATCACATGAAAAACGTAATCTGGATTGTAATCGACTCTCTAAGATCGGATATGCTGGCTTCCTGCCTTTCCGATACAGCCGAATATAATGAAATTGACGAAGTTATTGAACAGGGTGCTCTGTTCACCGATGTCATGACCAGCGGAGGCTCAACACGCATATCAGCCCCATCCTATTTTTCAGGTTTACGCCCCGGACTGACCGGAATGATCACCCATGAAGTGCAATCCATCCGCAATCTTAAAGATGATGTGCTGACTGTTACCGAATACTTCAAACACCACGGCTACCAAACCTTCCGCTGGGCCGACAGCAACCTAGACTCCTGCCAGCCCAAACACGGTTTTGACGTATTTGAAGCCGGTTATCCGACTCTCATGCATACTCCAAATCGGGATTACGACAATAAAAAACGGGACAACTTCATCAAAAGGGTCCGCCAGAGCAAGAAACCTTTTTTTGCTAATTTCCATCTTTATCATATCCATGACTTCGGCGGGACCAAGAAAGACCGCTGGACTACGGATGAATACCTGAAGGTCGTTGCCAAGCAGGCCATTGACTTCAAAGCTCTTTGGGACAAACTCGCTCCCGGCCCGGACGACATTGTTGTTATTACTTCAGACCATGGCTGCATTCTCAATGAAAACTACATTGAATATGATAAAAATATGCCCTGGGGATTTGCCAATAACAAGACCCGTGTCTTTGCCTCCTTCCTCGGAGAAGGAATTGCTCCAAGCAAAAAACATGAACTGATCAGGGCAATGGATATAGCCCCTACCCTTCTCGACCTTGCTCTCGGTGAAGACATGAAAGCGCAAGGCATCAGCCTGAAGCCGGCCCTTCTAGGCGAGCCCACCCCTGAATTGATCGGGATTTCTGAACGCAGTGTAGGGTTGGAAGTAAAAAGTATCCCTGATTATGCATGCGTAAGAAAGGAACATTGGTCCTTATACTTTCACCATGGCGCCCCCATGGCCCTATACGATAATTCAGAAGGAACAAACGTAACCGATCACTTGGGCAAGGGCTTAAATATCGAGGAGGAACTGCATCAATTTTACAGGGAACTGGCTCTCGAAGGCCCGCAGACTGCGACTGAATTTTATGAGCAGGCAGCTCTATCCATTGATGAGATAAGAAGCGAGATTGAAGTTAGTATCCTGCTGCCTGTCTACAGGTGGAATGATGAGACCAGGTTGTGCATTGAAGCCTTGCTTGATCAGATTTTGCACACTGAGCTGATCCTCCTCGATACGGATGAAAGTGGCGAAATTGAAGCAAACATAAAAGAAAAATACAAAGACCGCCTTTACCTGCGCCATGTGGATGCCAATCAATTAGACCTCCATAAGATGCTGAATAAAGGACTTGAAATAGCATCAGGTCCGTTCACGGTTACAGCCACACCGGACTGCCAGTACACGGAAAATTTCTGCTACAGCCTGCGAGACATTTTTCTTACCAAAAAAGATACCGTACTCAGCTATCCGAATCTGAAAAGACTCATCAGCGACAACCGGGAAATGGAATACATCGGCAGCGATGATTGCTTTGACGAAATTATGTTTTCCCGCCTTGGTTCCGGCTTTGAACACAAGGCAAGTACCGCAGCATATTCCCTGCCTCATTTCAACGAGATCGGTGCCTGCGCCATGTTTGAAACGGACACCCTGCGCAATGCCGGGGGATTTGCACAAAGCGTAACAGACGTTATGGGTAAGACTTGGCATAAGCTGAACAAACACGGCAGAATTAGGCACGTAAACAAAGGATTGGTTATTTCCAAAGATAAAACCATCCTCAGACCGACCATGCCCCAGCCTGAGAGAAGTCACGACTTCAAGATCAGTATTCTGGTTCCCATGAAAGAAGCTGCTGAGCTCAAAATGCTGCCCATATTTCTGGGTATGCTCTCCAAACAGACCGAGAAATCAATTGAACTGCTGCTACTTAACCAAACTGAAGAAACTGATTTCATCACTGCTCTGGCTGCAAATTTTCCAGACCTCAAGATCCGGGAAATCAATCGGTCAAACGAATTTCATGAACTGCTTAACAGCGGCCTTTTCGCAGCCCGTGGAGAGCATATATTCTGGGCGGACATTTCAGATAAACTTCTGCCGCACTGCCTTTCAACTTTACTGGAACAAATTGAGGGCAAAGACGAGATTACGGCGGTTAAATGCGGACACATACTGCACGGGAAAGACAATGCCGCCCAAACCGTACAGGCCATGGGGCAGGTCCGGGAAATGTTTTGCCAGATTTGCGACCTTAGAGGGCTGCTCTATAAACGCAGAATGCATAATGATGTGGGAATTTTCAGATCACCCAATGAGAATGAGCAAGGCTGGGATATGTGCGTGCGGCTGGCCCTTGTCGAGCCTTTTACAATCATTGAAGAACCGCTGATAATTGCTGGCAGAACCTATCAATTCAGCATGCAGCCGACTATGGAATCATATCACCGGATACTACGCAGCTCCATCAACTCCATGGGTAACGCGGTCGATCTGGTCAGGCTGTACGAAGATGACTTCCGCAGACATAAAGCTGACCGGGCCCGCTACATCCTTGAGGATGAAATGATGGTCACCCTCAAACTGATCAATCAGAGCGGCATCAGTTCCGGAGCACTTCTGAGGGTGCCGAAGACCCATCTTATGAAATAAAAAACCTAATATCTTTACAAAAATTGAAAATCCCGGATCAGCTTTGATACTGATCCGGGATTCTTACATTTAAACCAAAGCTTACACTTCGATTAATTTCAAATCATTTAACACAAGATGTATCATAATACTCTGTAGAAGTGCTGGCTCGATAATTAAATTGGGCTGAATAACCTATGTTATATTTAGAAATATTAAATTTATTACTGCATAGCTGCCGCGCTTCGGATGCAGGTACACAAAACTTTTTCCCTTGAGATTCTTCATAGCGAGCCAGTATGGCAACATTCCCAAGATACTTTCCCTTTCCAGAAGAACAGTCGTAACACTTTACTGTAACAGCACCTACTTCCTGACAGGTCACCGGACTTTTTTCCTTTGACGCAAAGGTAGTTGAGACCAGTCCGCACAAAAGTAAGGTAAACAGCATCACTATTAGTATCTTTTTTTGCGACTTCATTGAGCCCTCCTAGTTATTATACATATCACAGCTCAATCAATAGCAAGACTAATTAAATATTTCAATGTTAAAAATAACTCCGCAAGACCACCCTGCTCAGCCTCCAGAGAACAACCAACACGGTAAACCAGATCCAAAGTTTTCCCCATTTTGCGTAAACAGTCCTCACTTCAGGAGAAAACACTTCCGCACTGATCACTACAGAGCTATTCTGTTCCGTCAGAGTAGCATAATCAAGTTCTCCGCTGGCCCGGACAAAAACGCCACTGCCGGAGTTGCTACAGCGCACCAAAGGACGCCGGAACTCAATTGTGCGAAAAATCCCCATGCCCAGATGCTTCATTTCCGCATCTCTTGAAGCAAACCAGCCATCGTTGGAAACTTCCACCAACAGATCCGCTCCCAAAGCAACTCCCTGCCGCACTAGTCCGGAAAAACCTGTTTCAAAACAGATCAGGGGCTGCACTTCAAGCCCTTGTACGGAGATTAACCTCGGCCCATCCCCTTGGGTTACTTCAATCCCCTGCCACAACATTCCCTGCACGAATGAAAAATCACGCAAGGGTGTTGCTTCACTAAAAGGCACAAGCCGAACCTTCCGGTAAACCGGAATTACACCTTTTCCGGGCCGAAAAACAAATACTGAATTGTACTTGGCAAGAATCTCCTGTGACGTAACTTGACGCTGCTTGTCATCTTCCAATAAATTTTGTTTGGATTCCGAGGCATAGCGGTATTCGTCACTTGGAATAAGTGCTGGAATTCCCAAATTTTGTAGTTCTGAATTCAGCCCGCTTGCAGCAAATTCATTGCCCGCACAATTAAGCCGGGGTAATTCAGGAAAAACAATCAGGTCGCCCCCTTTTACAATATCCATATACTCAGTCAAAGTTCGCGCGCACATCTCTTCATCAGTAGCAAAAGCTGAAATTGGAGCATCATCTGTCCCCCAGCGGACCGGAACATTGGGCTGGACTGAAGCAACTTTCAAAGTCCGATTGACTGGAATTTCAGCATTCACCCCATACTCGTTAAGCTTCAATTCGCCATACGCAAGCACACCACCAAGCAACACAGTGAAAGTAACAGCCCAGAAAAATGCCCTTCGAACATTTCCTAGACGGAGCGCGACAAAGACTTCAGCCAGTAGCCAATTGAGCAGCACCCAAAAGAAAAAAACCAGATATTCTCCACCAAAATCTGCGACCTGAATAAACTCAGGCCAGAGCGCGACAGAAAGAACACAGGAGGCAGGACACAGCACAGGGCGCAAAAAAACAAGTAATGTAAACAGGCTGGCACAAAAAAAAGGCCCAGCCACATATCCTCGTCTGTTCAGCCATCCGCAAATGCAACCAAAAACGGCAAAGGGCAAAGCCTGATAGCCCCAAAACAGGGCTGAAGCTCCAAATCCCTCCACAGGGGATAAATGAAGCATAGAGTCCATGGAATTCAGCAACCACCATGTCCCTGTCCCCCAGAAAATCGCCCCAAAAAGCAGGCCAGCCAGAAAACCGGAAACGCCCCCTGCCCCTCGCAAAACGAGAGCCAAAGGGACAAACGCCACCAATGTTAACCATTGATACTGCTCAAAAGGTAAAAAGAACCCCAGCAGGAAAGCTGCAACAGGCGACAGCATTAATGCCAACCACCAGCCGGGGTGTTTTATGAACCCAAATGATAAATTATTTTCAATCACTTATTGTTGCGCCTGATTATTTAAATTCAACTAGAGAAAAAAATACGTTCACACTGGCAAATCCCTTATAATTGTTGAGTTACCTTATATCCCGAGGGTATGTCTATGGAGCGTGCTGGAAAGCTCTACTTACAAAAAATCCCGGATCAGAGCTAAAGCTGAACCGGGATTAATTGCGCTACGTATAAGCAAAGTAAAATCTAACGCGGAATTTCCTTTCCATCTTTATGGACAGGATATTCATACCCGCCCTTCAGGAAATCTACTTTTGTTTTCAGAAGTTCTTTATAAAGGTCCGGCCTGCGGTCTTTCAGGTAGTAATACTCCTGCTCAGGATGGGTTGCACCATAGTATTCAGGGATTATGTCGGCAATGAGCATGGTATCCTGCTGGTGCCCGGCCTTGACGATCACATCACCGTGGGGACCGATAATTATGCTGTTACCGCGATAGTGCCATTCCCCGGTTTCACGCTTTTCATATCCAGCCCGGTTGCTGTAGGCATAAAAGACATTATTAGCATAAGCGAATGCTGGCAAAAGCAGGGTTGAAATATCAGGATAAGGAACATCACTACGCTTGCCGCTTGGCATGGTGTAGTAGCAGTCTGCGGCGGTAGGCCCTACAATCAATTTTGCACCCTGCAAAGCAAGGGAACGCACCAGTTCGGGAAATTCATTTTCATAACAATTGAGAACACCCACCGGAAATCCGAAAACCTTGAACATTTTGGGCGGAGTATCGCCGAATGCCCAGTTTGCCCGCTCCTGCCCGGCATACAGCTGGACCTTGCGATAGCTGTCCAAAAGTTCGCCATGTTCGTTGATGATGGCAATGGAATCGAAATACTGCATGCCCGCTTTGGTCTTCGCCTTTTCAGCATAGGGAACGATCAGAGCCATGTTCAATCTTTTGGCAACAGCGCGGGCACGGCTAATGCTGGGACCATCCTTAAATTCAGCTACTTTCTTAGCCTGCTCCGGGCTTAAGGAGTATCCGGTCACATAAAGCTCAGGAAAAGAGAGCAACTGCACGCCGCGTTTCTTCGCCAGTCCGGCAACCTTTTCCAGTCGGTCCATATTCTTGACAGATGCACCGGGACCACAATCAGCCTGCGCCTGATAAACACCCAGCCGTATTCCCTTGCCAGCTTCCGGTAACTCTCCATAAACTGAGTCCTTGAACATCAGCTTACGGTAGCTGTCCATCACCGTATTACCGTATTCCGGGGAGCAGCAGTCCGGGCAAGGCGGGCCCGCCAAAAGTGAAGAAGCAAGAAAGAAAAAAAAGAAAAGGCTGAAGCAAAAAATCTTTTTCATATCATCCCCCATTAAATAAGTTCACTGCCGCCGGAAATTATGGACAGAATTGAGAGGAGGATAACAGAAATAAAAGAATGGGGCACGGGGAAAGATAGATTGGGGCTAACAACGAAAAAGGCCCTGACTTTTCAGTCAGGGCCTCATAACATTCTGGCGGAGAGGGAGGGATTCGAATAGATACGATAAGAGGTTGTTTTAATGGAATTTAGAGGGCTATATTTTTGTAGTTACTCAGGGAGTTACTCAAATTTATGAAAAAAAGTTGAAAATAATATTTACACTTGTTGAAACATAGCCTTCAACTCGACCATAACAGCTTCATCGATCTCCAGTAAGGATTGCTCAACATTCGCTTTAATTGCCTCTACATCTTTCAACTCACAATGAACAATCTTCCACTGGTTGACATCCCGAGCAGACCTATCTTGCCATGTAACCTCTTCGTCAAATTCAAATTTTGAAAACATAGTCACTTTAGACTTTGAAAATGCATATGTAATAAATATACTGAACCATAGTAACGCTTTTTCTTTAGGAGTAAAAACAACCAAAAGGGAAGAATAAGGCACTTCTACAGAATGTTCAAAACCGCATATAACCTTTCTACTTTTAGTCACTGTTTTATATTTTACTTCTTGATTAAAAAGATTTGAAAGACCTAACATTCCACGACTGTAACCGTAACCGTTTTCATATTCTACTTTTTCTTTAGCTTGATAGCTCTCGTCCTTGTATTTGATCTGAACAAAATATCTCTCACCATTCTCATGAATCCATTTAGCTACTTTAGCTAAACTTTTTAACTGAAACTGCCCCTGTTTCTCCTCAACTTCAATATCATAAAGTTTCTGTAATGTTTCAGACCACTTATACCCATTAACAAATTTAGCAATGCTAGCAATAGATTTCAAAGCATCTTCTTCATCACAATATTTTCGACTCGAATCTTTTACCAATTTGATAAATTCGCCATCCAGCTGAGAATTGCTATCAACATCCTCTTCACTTTCCGGCAACTGATTCTTTTCTTCGCCAGTTGCCGGAGTGGAATGCTCTGAAATTTTATTTGTTATCTCTTTAACTAATTCCGATGAGATTTCCCCAAAAAGCTCCGTATTATCTGCCTGCTGTATAAACAATGGAGTTTGATGTTTTTTGACCGCGACATCATCTGAAATATAATCCATTATATCTCTATATCTAATTTCTTTATTCTCAAAATCCAACAATGATTGTGCAAAGCTCTTTGTAAACACACTATAGTCTGAAAGTGCCCATGATCTTTCATGTTTAGCTGATGAAAAAAGAAAATATGTTTTTTCAAATTTTTGATCCAGCGATTTTTCAAAAACACGTTGTAAATCAATGTCTGACTTAATGTATTCCGTTCCAGAATGACAGGCATCCACAACTTTAATGGCCAAATTAGGATTCAGCGACTTAAGCATACCATCAAGTTCACTGTTTTTTAATGAAGTCTGTCCTGCCTTTGACTTATCAAAATCTGTAAATAAATATAAAAAATCATCAGCAATAGTAGTTCCATGCCCAGTATAATAAAAGAAAACTTCTTCAATATCTTCTTCTTGGTACCTACGAATAAAATTAGAAAGTTCACTTTTTACTAGGGATGCTTTTGGGCTCAACTCAACCGTTAAACAATCATCATAATGGTTAGATTTTTTTACGAATATAGACATTAATTCAAGATCATTGCCACATGGAGGCAAATCATTTTCATTTACATATTTATCAACGCCAACCAGTATTGCTAATTTTTTTCCCATAAAGCTTCCTCCTTTGGTTTTCCCACCTACTCCAAAACACCCCGCCAATCCTGACTATGCCGCAGCACCCTCAAAATCTCGACATCTTCATTACAGCAGTAAGCCACGAGATACGCGCCTTTAAGCACGATCAACTCACGAGTTCCCGAAACTCTGCCAGCTCGTCCTATTTGGGGATGCTGCTCCAAACTCTTCACATTTTTTAATATGGCTGTGACGACTTTTCTAGCTGACTTCGGATCATCTTGACTTATGTATTCGGAAATTGAATCCAAATCCTGAACGGC
The DNA here is from genome assembly GCA_004923195.1 of Marinifilum sp. JC120. Lineage (NCBI taxonomy): Bacteria > Pseudomonadati > Bacteroidota > Bacteroidia > Marinilabiliales > Marinifilaceae > Marinifilum > Marinifilum sp. JC120. Next base: position 9,948 of record RDSB01000002.1, read on the forward strand.
CCGTTCAAGCCATTTAATCCTCGGCATACTTTGCCTCTAAGTCTTCCTGAGAGGTCCACTTGGCTTCTGGGCTTCTGGCTTCGTCCAGTCCTTCCTGAATCGCTTTGACCTGCCACTCATTCACATCAAGGTAACTGGAAATAGCTTCGCCAAACAAAAAGGCCTTCGATCTATTAGTTGCCTGAGCTAGCTTTTCAACGCGCTCTTTCATTTCCGAAGTCATACGAATTGTTACGACTTCACTCTTCGGTTCTTTGCTTATCATTTTTTACGCCCTCCATTTGTATTACAACATATTACACTGTAATACGAAAGCCAAGTCTTTGTTTATCAGATTTTCATAGAAAGATAAAAACTGAGTCGAACGAAGCATAAAAATTTCAAACCGCATCACAACCCCTACTCAAAAAAATAAATTAATTTTTTATTTCAGAAAACGTCATTTAGTGTCCCACAGCGTCCCCTGAGGTCATTCAGTAACGCACTAACCTAATTGGATTAATTAGTTTTATATGGTATCAATTGCTTTCATATAATTCCACATTTCAATTACGCACACGCACCAATTAGGAGCAGACATGGAAAAACCACCACTTTTCACGGAAAAGGAATATTCTGATACTTTTAAGTTGTTAGTACTTCTTATAATGGGGGTAGCACTTGAAACAGATTTGGTAGCTCGTTGTTGCCGATTCGCCACTATTCTCGCTATATTTCCAACCGGATTTTTCTTGGAAGGAAGAAGCCGAATAAAAAAGAAAAAAGCTCGACAAAAAAAAGTACTACAAGAGCAGCCAATTGCCTGCGCAAATGGCCGACTTTGCATTCCTAACGGGCATAAAATCTTAAGACATTACCTTCTTCTGTCCGTGGTTTTTGTGATTCTTTTACAATACGACCTTAAAGGAAAAAATATCCTGACCAAGACAGAAACCGAAATCGTAAATAAACTGAGAAAACAACAAGCAACTATCGCTATTCCGCTTCCATGCTCGGAAAACAGCCGAGTTAAACCGAGCAGAGTTGATAAATGGGAAAAGGATAAAGACTTAAAAAATCACTACGCCATAGCCCTCGATAAGATTCTTACTTGGGAAAAATCTGTAAATGAACCGGTTAGAGTACATAAAAAAGCACTCATTCATGCCTCTCGGAATTTTTTTAGCTCGTACTTCATTTACGGAGTTCCTACGGTATCTAGAGAAATGTTCATCACAGATGTAAGTAACTATATTATGAAAAAGACCCCTTCAATAAAATTCATTGAAAAAAGAGCCACAGAAGCGTGGCAATATCTTCCAGTAGATTTAAAGCTACTTGGCGGAACAACAGCTAAAAGCCAGCAGAAAGAACGCCCGAACACCCCTTAAAAAAGTTTAAGCCCTAAAATAAATTTAGTATCTTGTTGAATTAATAAGAAAACGTATGGTTTCTCCTGATGTCAAAAAACACAACACAGGAGAAAATTAATGAAAGGTAATGAAAAAGAACTTCTTTTAAATCCACATGCAGGATTCCTACGTCTCAAGGATGTCCTCAAAATTATACCCGTGGCCAGAAGTACATGGTTGCGCGGAGTTGAGAGCGGAAGGTATCCCCGATCAATAAAATTATCTGAGAGAACCGTCGCTTGGAATGCGGCTGAAATCTATGAACTTGTTAAGAAGCTTCAAACCGGAAATTCTTATCCTTTTGCCGAGGGTAATGAATAATGCCTTACCTGAATGAATTCAAACAGATATTAGAAGAGCATGGAATCTCAAGCGAAAATTTAATTCGTGACGGCCAGCTGCACCGGACTGCAACACACACCAAGCCTCATAAGAAGAACGCAGCCTACATAATCCATAACAACGATCCTGCCGTTTTGTGGTGGTGCAATTGGGAAACGGGAAATCAGGGTTCATATTCCCCCAAAAACACCACAGACACACCTGCGAATCAAGCAAAAGCTCAGGAACGGTTAGCTGGCATCAGAAAACAGCAGCGACTAGAGCAAGAGCGACGTCACGAAGAAGCGAGAGCCCGAGCTGCAAGCATCTTACAAAGCTGTTTACCCTGCACACACAGTGAATACCTACAGCGCAAGAAGCTGCCTATAAATGACAACCTTTTCCAAGGTCGAAATGGCGAACTCATAATCCCCATTCTTTCAGAAAGTGAGTCCGTACAAAGTTTACAGCGTATTTTTCCAGATGGTAAAAAGCGGTTCCTAACTGGCGGGAAAATAAATGGCGGATTCTTCTACCTTGGCAAAAACCCTGAAAAAGTAATTTATCTATGTGAAGGCTATGCCACGGCTGCAAGCATCTATCTCGCCTCAAAAGAGACAACTTACTTATCCTTCTCAGCCAACAATTTAAAGGCTGTCGCTTTATTCCTGCGTAAAAAAAATCCACAAATCCCCATAATCATATGTGCCGATGCGGATGAAGCTGGTCAAAAGAACGCTGGAACGTGTTTAACCATCGCTAATTTGTCCATAGCAACTCCTTCATTTTTATCTGTTGAAGGATCAGATTTTAACGACTTGCATTTAAGCCAAGGACTTGGAGAAGTTTCAACGCAGATTGAAGCGGCCTACTCTACACATATTCAAGCACAGAAATCGCAAGCACTATGTGCAATTAAACTAGGAGATTTTCTAGAAATGCCCCTACCAGAACGAGGATTTCTATTGAAACCAGTTATTCCGACTCAAGGGTTAGTCATTATGTATGCACCTCGTGGAATAGGTAAAACCTTTGCAGCGTTAAGCATGGCTCTGGCTATTTCCGGTGGAGGAGAAATTTTTGAATGGCGAGCATCCAATCAAAGTAGAGTTTTATATGTTGATGGTGAAATGCCAGCAAGAGCAATGCAGGAACGGTTAGCATACCTTGCTATGGGAAATAACGTTCCTCCTAATGCCACGAACAACCTTGTCCTTGTTACTCCGGACATTCAGCCCTGCCCCATGCCCGATCTATCTACTTATGCAGGACAACAAGCCCTTGAACCGCTGTTAAAAGACATTTCTCTCTTGGTTTTAGACAATATTGCCACCCTATGCCGGACAGGTAAGGAAAACGAAGCTCAGTCGTGGCAAAGTATGCAGTCGTGGCTGCTGGACTTAAGGCGCAGAGGAATTGCAGTTCTACTTATCCATCATGCGGGTAAATCTGGCGACCAACGAGGCACAAGTGCCAGAGAAGATATCATGGACACTGTGATCAGCCTACGCCGCCCTAAACAATACAAAATGACAGAGGGGGCTAGGTTCGAGGTTCACTTGACCAAAGCTCGTGGAATTTCTGGCGAAGACGTGAAGCCCTTTGAAGCACTCCTATGCAGCGAAAAAGAATCCTTTTACTGGAAGATTAAAGATATCGAAGATGCTGAATTAGACGAACTCAAAGTTCTTTTATCAGAAGGCCTGAGTATTCGAGATTGTGCTGAAGAAATGGGAAAATCCAAATCCGCAGTACACAGGCTAAAAAAGAGATTGGAAGCCACGAATTGAGAGCAAAATAGACTGCCAGTCCCGCTTTTAAATTCTATGGGGTTCGGGACACTGGGACAATAAAATTCGCTCCTAAATTATGAGAGAATATTTGCCCCCTATCCCCTTGATTAAAGTTCTCTGTTGGAAAAAATGAAATTAGCAAATGAAGCTGAAATAGAACTCTGCCAAGCACTAAATTAAAGCAAAATGCGGCGTTGTCCCACTGTACCACATCCTAGCAGAGAGGACGCGGGACAGTTAAATCCTGACTCTGTTTCGGCGTCTTCGAATGAATATAGATGGCAGTCGCAATTGACACATTATAGTCGTGCGGGATTGTCAGAGGTAAGGAGCAAGCCATGTTTTCGTTTCACTTAAACGCTTGCCCTGCGGGGAAGAAATAAATCAAAGCACAAAAAGCAAAATCACAAGATGAAAAATAACAATCAGAAAAAAACAGGTCGTCCCACTCTCCCAAGCGAGGATGTCAGACAGTACGTGATTGGCGTCCGTGTGAATTTAAAAGAGCGGACACTGCTAGCCAGCAAAGCCCGAATGTTAAATTTATCTCTTTCGCAATGCTTACGAGAGCTATCCATACAAAAGGACATAAAACGCTTAGTTGTCCCAGCCGTAAACAGACAAGCTTACGCCGAATTATCAAAGCTTGGGAGCAATCTTAATCAGCTTTTGCAGCTTAGCTATCGTTTAGATAGGAACGCAATCCCAGAGCAACTAATCAACGAAACGCACGAAGCTGTCACAAAACTACGCTGTGAACTGCTAGGCCTAAACAAGGCTGCGAAGAATGATAGCTAAACTCGTAAAAGGCACAGGTTTTCGCGGAGCTTTGGATTATGACCTCGGGAAAGCTGGTGCATCTATTTTAACAACCAATATGGCTGAAAAAGAGCCGAGAGAGTTGGCGCAGGAATTTGGAGCTATTCGTAATTTGCGGCCCAATTTAAAAAAAGTAGTTTGCCATGCAAGTATCAGTCTGGCTCCGCAAGAAAACCTAACAGACAAGGAATGGCGTGACGTCACGCAAAAATACATACAAGCAATGGGGTTTAGCGACTGCCAATATATTGCAACGAAACATACAGACACAGAACATCCACATATTCACATTGTAGTTAACCGAGTAACCATGCAAGGAGAAGTCGTAAGCGACAGTAATGATTTCAGAAAGCAAGAAAAATTAATGCGAAAACTTGAGAAAAAATACGACCTGCAAATTGTTGCAAACAGCAAAGAAGTCGATTCAAAAGCATTAACCAAAAATGAAGTTGAAAAAGCTCTCCGAACAGGAGAATTGCCTATCAGAATGCAACTGCAAAACAAGGTAAAAGAAACTTTAAACACGAACAAAGACCTTAATTTATTCATAAAGAAACTAAAAGAAAACAATATTGAAGTTCGACTCAACCGAGCCAAAAATGGAAATATCAGAGGCATTAGTTTTGCGCTGAATGGAATAACCATGAAAGGCAGTTCCCTAGGTAAAGGTTACTCTTGGAACGGACTGCAAAAAAGAGGATTATATGAGCAAAATGAAAAGAATAAAGAATTTATCGGCTGCGAAAGAAGAGACTCCAGAAGTGGACGAAATCACAATGATGGAAGCCCGCTTGGGATTGCTGAGCCAGCAGGAGCAACACAAAATCGAGAGCAATATGGAGTTGATCAAGCTTTTGAAAGAATTTCAAAAAGTAATCAAGGAATCAACTCGGACAGTAGAAAAAACCATCGAAGAAACAAGGGATTTTCCCGTTAAGGCCGTAAGGTTATTAGAAAGAGACGTAAGCCGCTGTATAGCGATATGTAAGCTAGTCAACAAGCAAGCCGGAAAAGCTCATGAGGAGGCATGCGAAGTCTATAACTATATGCAAAATGAAGTGCGGAAAAACACCTACATAAACATCGGAATTACATTTCTTTTTTCACTAGCTGGGGTTTTGTTTGGTGTGGTAATTATATTGTATAAGTTGGGGATTTTGTAAAAGAGGCTGACTGTCAGATCAAGTCGGAACTAATACAAATCAAATATGTGTTCGCTGTCATTTCCCAGCTTTGAAATCAAGCACGCCGAGACAACTCTGTTCATGGCAGCAGCCCTACTCAGCAAGTTTCAATTCCCAAGCAAGACAACCGCCGGGAACGCTTCCTCACATTTGAAGAGGCCCAGACCTTACTTACCGAGCTTAAACAGCACGGCGGACATACTCACGACATGGCCTTGCTTGCCTTGCGTTGCGGCCTGCGTTTCGGAGAAATCGCCGCCCTAACATGACATGACGTTGACCTTGCCGGAAAGCTGCTCTCAATCCGAGACACAAAAGGAAAGGTTAACCGCCAAGCATATTTGCTGGAAGATACGCTCTTAATGCTTTCAAATCGTCGCGAAAAACATAACGGACAAAACTCAGACCTCGTTTTCCCGTCCACTACTGGCGAAAAGATGTCCAGCATATCAAATGTATTTAGCAAAATAATTGACCCCATGTTCAATGAAGGAATCAAAGACGTGCGCATTCGATATACCATAGCTCGGCAATGACAAGGAATCATCTTTTTATTTGGTCTCAGTCGGCCTAACTATAAAAGCCCCTCCTTCACCTGAAAGAGGGGCTTTGCATTTTATGTAATACACAAATCACATAGTTTACTATTTCTTGAACCTACTGCGGAAGAATGCTGCAACAGGTGCGAATGCCAGCAACAGCCATTCCATGCCGAAAGTCTGAGCCGGATTGAAGACACAACCGGATGAACCTCCGGAAGTGGTGCCAAGAACAGCGGGGTCGGTGATTTTACCATCAACGTTGTCATCATCATACTGGCTGCCGTCTGCAAGCGCAAAGTAAACGGCGTAGGTAGTGCCGGTAGTGAGGGTATCACCTGCGCCTATTGCTCCACCAGTAGATGTGGTGATCCAGAAATCACCGGAACTGGGGCTTGCCGGAGCGGAGCTTAAGCGATTGTAAGTCAGGTTGCTTCCGGTCGCCTTTAGCTTGTAAAGAATTACATCGTTGAAAGCGTAATTCTCAGTAGGTGTGAAGTTGAAAGTAAAGGTGTGGGTTGAACCACTGACAACACCGCCGGTAGTGGTGAATTTCTGTACATCACTTACAACAGCCATATCCGGGGGAGTTCCGTAAGTCTGAGCCAGAACTTCCGGGGTTCTTTTTACCGGAACCTCGGAATCTACAACAGCACTGTCTTCGCTGTTCGGGTTGACGTAGTTATTTTTAGAACCGCCGCCGGAAGAGTTGATCTCATCAAGATATGAAGTGCTATCGGCACCTACTGTGAGGAGATACTGGCCTTTGGAAGAACCGCTGATATCTGTGAGAGCTACACCATCCCTGACAGTTTCAGTGGACCATGCTTTGGTTTCAACGTTGTAGGTATGAACTTTACCAGCATCGTCGGCAGCATAAAGGAAACCTTCGTATGCCCAGCAGGAAATCAGGTTCGGGTTGCCGGTGATTGCAGGCAAATTGGTTGCAGAACTGCCATCATAGCTTGCAGCGTAACCGCTGTTACCTACAACATATATTTTATCGCTTGCTATAGCGACGACATCGTTCAAAGTCTGAGGACTGGTCAGATTTACATCAGTGACGGTCCAGTTAACGCCTGAAGGTGAGTCGAACTTGTACAATTTGTCTGAGGTTACACCATAGATGGTGTCTGCATCCAGAATGCTCAAGGCATCGAGCCGACTAGGCATTGCAGCACCGCCACCGGTTCCCTGCTCGGTGTAGGTAATCTGGTTACCACTCATAATACCTTTTACCAAGCCACGCCCGCTAGTACCGAAGTATACAGTAGAGCTGTCAAGAGCCTGCATATCAAGGACAGTGCCTGTGGCTCCTGAATTTACTCCGATTTCAGTCCATTCAGTTGCACTCAAATCCTTCCACGCAAGGCCGTCACCTGTGGTCCCGTAGGAAACGACAACCTTATCTCCGGCACCGCTTACTTTATTGAAGTCGTTAGCACCGAAGAATGAATCATTATAGCGTTTTTCCTTCCAGACGATGGAGCCAGCACCTTCCTTCAGAGTACCGTTGTAGAGCAGACCGTCCTGACCGGCTACATAGATTTCACTCTTGGTTGCGTTGAAGACGCTGCTGATTCTTGTGCCCACCGGAAGCGCGCCGCTGGGCACTGCGGCGGTGAAGGTGTTACCTGCGGAGTAGCCGAGTTCGTCAAAATCAAAAGTAACTACTTTGGCTCCGGAAGCTGCAACACCGAGGGGGAAGCTGATTCCTAAAGCATTTTCAAGGTCTTTATAGTTTTCCCAGCCGCCGCTCTCAGTATAACGCCAGATTTCAGGGTCATCTGCTCCGCCGGGTTTGGTGACTATAGCCATGTCAGTTGCAGAACCGGAAATATCGCGAATTTCATTCGCAGCATCAATTCCGGTTGCAGGGCAGTTAAGGGCTTTGATTTGTATTTGGTTGCTGGTTACATCAGCTCCGGCCTGATCAGTGATCAAGTGCAACTTGCCATCAGAGGTAACCAGAACAACGCCATTGGTCACAGAAAATAATTTTTCAGCTGTTGCGCCAAGGCTACCGATATATGCGGTGATATCGGTTACAGCTGTCCATCCCGGACCGACTTCGGTTTTACTCACATCTAAATGATCATCAGCACCAGCGTTGGTAACACGGGCGTAAACAGTAGTTTTTATGCCTGAATCAATCCCGTAAAGACCATTGGTTGATGCGGCAAGGGATTGTACCCCCCCGCTAAGACCACTACCGGACCCCATAAAAGATTCAAAAGATGAAATTACTCCAAGATCCCTTGCCCCAAAGCTTGTACTGACAGCTTTAAACAAAACCGGTTCGTTATTGTAATTTACAACAGCTAAATGAGATGTTGCTATTCCCCCACCTACGTTAACCGCCCCCGGTTGCTTTGTTGTTTCACCTGCTTTATAAATAAGGATATAATTATCTATGCCATCACCACCAGTGACAGCTACGTAGGTGTCACCACCGGAAGTTGTGCCGGCCACGGGCTTTGAGTCTGTATTAGGGATGGCGCTTCGTGCGGGTTCTATTGATGCCTCAGTCCATGAAGAGTTGGGATCAGTGGAAGTGTACAGTTTCTTGGTAGTACCGTCAGCCATATAAAAAGTTGAGCCATAGGACAGAACTGCTCTAGGATCAGGAGTTCCGGAGCCGGGTAGTCCGGTCACAGAACTGATATCAGACCAGTAGGACTCGGAACCGTACATGGATGCACCGTTGTTACCGGAAGCAAAAGCCCTCTTGGTTGCACCATTGATAACAAGGTTTACATCATTCAGGTCTTCGGATGTACCGCTGGACTTGGAGACTACTTCCTCACCTGAAAGTCTGAACAGACTGCCCTCAGCACCGGCGATATAGCCAAGGCTGTCAGAGTTGCTGTACTCAATTGAAAGCAGGTTGGATGTTCCGGTATAGGCGGTAGTACCGTCTGCCTGTTTGGGCGCTAGCTTTGCGGTTGTGATGTTGGCAGTCAGTCCGGTAAGGTCCTGCGAGCCTTTAACGGCTGTGGCAGTGTCACCGACAGCATACCATGCGCCTTTGGCCTGAATGGAGATATCATTGATATTCGGGCAGTTTTCAACATTGAAGCCCACGACAGAGTCACTTCCAAGGGTAAGTGTATAAAGGTTGTTGGCGTTACCGTTGCCGCCACCTTTACCGAAAACAACGACCTTGCCGTCTTCTCCGGTCAGGTCTTTAATGCCGGTGATTCCGGCTGTGGCAATGTTTTCACCGACGAGGTCTGCTGCTGTCACTTTCCATGAAGTTTCGGACTGATCATAGTAGACGACAACACCATCTTGAGTCGCGATAACTATATCGCTATCACCTGCACCGTCTCCGCAGGTGGCAAGTCCAGCAATAGTCTTACCTGCAATTGCGGCTTTGGCAGGATCAGCTATAGTTACAACTGACCACATGGAGCCATCGGAACTGCTGACAAGTTCTCCTGTAGTCGTAACAGCCCAAAAATATCCTGAAGAGGTTGTCTCGTATACGGCATCTGCAAAATCTCCGGTCACGGAGGTTGTTCTTTTGGACCATTGCGGATCATTTCCTCTCATTGCATCCTGAGACATACGGTAAATTTTACCTTCGGCCCCAACGATGACCATGCCTTCATTGCCTGAATTAGTAACAGCACCGGCTGTAATATCCACAGCCAGTTTGCTAGGCGCATCAGAAGTCCAAGCCGCATAAGACGGACTGGATAGCGCGCATGTACCAGCGATAGCAGCAACTGTAATGGCCGCTTTCATTTTCTTGCTCATTTTCATTTATAAATACTCCTGCTTATTAAACTTACTAACTAACCCCAGAAAATTGGATCTCCACCTATGCAACAGGCTAATATTATTATTGATTTATTCATGTCAAACCGGAAATATAATTCACAGATCGACATTTTTTGCTTATATTTCTCTGTATTTTGAAATAAATTTCATACTTGAAGAGCGGGACGACTTATTTAATGAAAAATAATTCAAAAGCGAGAAGCTTTAGTTTTCTAAATTTCATAAAAATGAAAAAAAATTCTTAAAATTTCCTTAAAAACAAATTGAAATATTTTCATATGAATAAAAAAAGAATGCGCTCCCATCATGTTGGAAGCGCATTAGATATCTGTCGGTATTATTAAGGAATAGTATTACAGTTTTACCAGAACCCTCTCCAGGTTTTCGGCAGCACTGAATAAAGCGTTCATAGTTTCTTCTGTTTCTATTTCATTTTCAGAGGACAAGCTTGCCTCAAGAGCGGCTATACTTTGTGCAAAATCAATAATTTTCAGCAATGATGCTGTGCCGCGCAAGGAGTGGAGAATACTCATCATTCTCTCTGTGTCTCTGGCAGCATTAGCCTGCTTGAAATCTATAAGGAAATCTTTGATATACAGAGAAAAGTCCTTTAGCTGGGCCTTGTAAAAATTCATGTTTCCCTGACAGTCTTCCATGGCCGCTTCAACGTCAATTCCGGGAATATCTAAGTCATGTTCAGTTAAAGGCATGGGTGCCTGCCGGGTTGGAATCCAGTTTGCAAGGCAGTCAAGGAGCGTGCTTCTGGTAACCGGTTTTGTAAGGTAGGCAGCAAAGCCCTCGTGTTCGGACCTTGCAATGCTTTTACGGGTGGCGTTCGCGGAAAGGCCGATAAATACGGGTGATTTTTCACCGGTATTTTCCTTGATTCTTTTGGCTGCATCAAAACCGCCCATCACCGGCATCTGAATATCCATAATTACGATGTCATAATGGTTCTGCGAAGCTCTGTGTACGGCTTGTTCTCCGTTTTCGGCAGTATCTACATCCAGCCCCACGGACTGAAGCATTCTCTCAATTATTTCGCGATTGATCGCTATATCCTCGACCAGCAGAATTCTAGCTGAACCGGAAAAAAGTCCCACCTTCCCTTTTGCTGTTTTACGGAATCGTGATGGTATTTGCTCTTCCGGTAATTCAAATCCGTGCGCAATTTCTAAAAATAAACGTTTGGCCCTGATGGGTGATTTGATTACACCATATCCCGTAAAGTCAAATATTTCAGTATCTACCTGTGGGGTGCAGCAAAGCATAAATGGAGCTTGCGAAACAGAGAAATACTTACAAATTTCATTCTTTATTATAGGTAGATCCTTGATAAAGTCTGTGTCTGGAACTATGACCAGCGAAGCAGATACTTGACTTGTTTCTAAAAGTGAAGCCATGTGTTGAATATCCGTACACTGGATGGTTTCAAATCCGAAAGTCAGCAACAGATTTACAGCCTGCAAGCTCTGCTGGGAGCTATTATCCAAGATAATAGCCTTGTGTCCATTCCAGCATTCAGTTTCTTCTTGCGCATCAACTTCAAGAGTTTTGAATGGTAGGATGAAGCTGAAAGTGCTCCCGGTTTCTGCCTCACTGGAGACCTCAAGCCTGCCCCCCATAAGTTCAACAAGACGCGCGCTGATAGCCAGTCCCAAACCGGTCCCACCGTATTCACGCGTGGTCGAGGTATCTGCCTGTGTGAAAGGTGCGAAAATAGACGCTTGTATTTCGGAACTGATTCCGATTCCAGTGTCCGTAACCGTAAAGCTCAACAATACCGAGTCGGCGGAACGGGAGACACTATCGATATCTATGGTTATGCTGCCTTTGGGAGTAAATTTTACCGAGTTGTTCACCAGATTCAGGAGAACCTGCTGCAAACGTAATGGGTCGCCCTCAAGGCGTGGCGGAACATCTTTTCCCGTCAGCAGGGTTAACTTAACATTTTCTGAGGCAAGAGAACCGTTAGCCACATCAAGGACCAAATCCGTAATTGTGTCCAGATAAAATGGAACCGTTTCAATTTCCATCTCGTTTGATTCTATCTTGGAATAATCAAGAACGTCGGTTAACAGGCCGAGCAAGGAACTGGACGCAGAATTGATACTTTGCAGGTCATGAGCGCGACTGCGGTCTTTTTCCGTGTTGAGCAGCATCTCGGAAAGACCAATTATCGCGTTCATGGGTGTGCGTATCTCATGGCTCATATTGGCAAGGAATTCACTTTTGGCTTTGTTTGCAGACTCCGCTTCCTCCTTAGCTCTGGAGAGAACTTCCCTTGCCCTATCGCTAAGCAGCAGGGCCATTACGGCGATCTCCATGACGTGGAAGATAATGGTCGCAAAATACAACCCAACCATAAGCGAATAAGCTTCAAGCATGGTATTGGTCTGTAGGTTTATGCGCATAAAAACCATCCAGACCAGATAAAACAGGCTAAAACAAATAAATACAATTGAAGTTTTTTTGTGGAGCGGGCGCGGGCCGCGATAAAGTTCCTGCGCGGAAAGAAACATACACAGACTCATTATGCAGACACCAAGCGTAAAACGGAACTTGAGGTCAGGAGCAGAGACTACGTTATAACTCAATATAATACCGGGGATTATTGCAACTGCCAGAATTACCCACCAGAGAGGAGCTTTGTTCAGGTAGATTCTGAATCCGCTCCAGATGAGAAGCGATCCGAAAAAAGCCAGTGAGTTGCCGAGAAAAACAGATGCAACTACCGGAATATCCGGCCTGACCGCTAAAAAGGTGACTGAAAAACCTACAAACAAGTACCCCACACTCCACCAATTAATAGACTTGTGTCTGGTGAAATGTTTACCGAGCCAAAACAAAGCCACCCCATTAACCAAAGAGATTAGTGCAAGGGAAATCAGCAGTGTTTTCAAATCAAGATCCAGCATTGATGACTCCTTTCATCACTAGTAATGCGGCGGCAGTTCAGCAGTATTTATTAATCTTCCAGATCGTATTTTTTAAGCATATTGTAGAGCTGGCGGGAAGATATGCCCAGTGCGGCAGCCGTTCTGGTCTTGTTACCGCCGCTGCGGGCATAGACAGTTTTGATGAATTCCCGTTCGGATTGCTCCCGAGCCTCCTTCAGCGAAGACGGTTCTGATGGGAAAATAAGGTATTCCTCTTTCAGGAGAATATCACCGATTTCAACTTGTTCTATCAAATCTGAAGTAAGTGCTGCTCCTGAAGAAACTTTAAATATACGTTGGACCAATGTTTCCAATCCCTCAAATTCACGGACAAAAGTAGCGGCGGAGAGGTATTCCAACAGGCTGTTGTCAACATCCGGGGTAGGAACATTGAATGTTGCGCTCAACTTTTTCACTATATCTTCAGCGATTAATGGCAGATCTTCCCTGCGTTCTCTAATTTCCGGCAGTTCGAGCTTAATTCCCCAATAGAGGAAAAAGAATTCTGAACCATAGGTTGCTTTGAGCTTCGGTATTGACTGCAATGTACTGGTTGAGATTACTGAAATTAGCGCCTTTTTCGAAGAGTAACGGGATATACGTGTCTCCAGTATACTTAGCATTTCAGACAGAATTATTGGATCAGCCTGATCAATGTTTAATAAAACGCAAGTGCCCGTGCTTCCGTATTGGTCTAGAAAAATGTTTAATCTGTCTTTCGCGTTTTGTTGGGATAGACTTTCTCCATCAACCGAAAAATCGGTTTCGTATACAGGACCGTCAGTCTGCGGAGTGCTTTTGCACATATGTTGCGCAAAGTTTTTCTTTCCAGTCCCCGGTGCCCCGACAAGCAGGACATTCATGCCTACAGCAGCGAGTTGATCTGCTTGTGATAAAATATTAGTAAAGGTGGCCCCTCTGGTTTTCAGGCGAGATGCCCCGGCTGAGCTCTCGCCATAAATCCCAGTGTTTTTTTCCATCTTGCGGGTAGCAATAGTTTTAATGTCAGCGAGCAGCTTGCGGGCGGGGTCTCCTTTAACAAAATAAGAATAAGCACCCATGCGAATAGCTTCCACTGCGGTATCAATGGATGCATGCGCTGTAATAATGATAACTTCTGTAGTGGGGTAATATCTTTTAATCAGCTCAAGAATCTGCATCCCATTCATGTCGACCATTTTCAGGTCTACTAAGATCAAGTCATATGGATGCTGGTTTAATACCATAAGAGCTTCATTTGGATGTTGCGAGACATCTGCGTCATAGCCTGCTGCACCCAGAACGGTTTTAATAAAGCGTGCATCAATAGCATCGTCTTCTATGATCATAATTTTAATACTGCTATCCACAAAAGCACCTGTACCTTAGACTATTGAGTGAAATACATAATCAAGTGTATTTATTAGAAATCACCGCAACTATCAAGACCAGAATTCCCCCCAATCATCATAACACTTACAGACATTCTGTCCATGAATATGCGCACAAGATCGTGTGATCCTGCCACACTTTTCTGGACAGTTAGTTAAGCCACAAATATACTATCCTGACAGTTGATTTCAAATTCAGCAGGAGACTTCCAGCCATTGCTAGAGTGACTACCCAGACAGCGCTTCTTTCACTACGCTATCCAATACGTCTTTAGGAATTATGATAGGTTCATCGTGAACTTCATCAGTGGGTGACAAAGTATCCAAGCTATCTTAACGATCGTTGAGAGCGGCAGCTTCTGCTTATATATCTTTCTCCAATCAGTGTTTTGGCAATACCGCAGCCATAAGCAAGCGTGCCGATATTGAAATGCTGAAAAATGAGTCGATTCTGTTTGAAACCTGTTGACCTGTGCCTTGCAGAACATGGACAGAGAAGCTGAGCTTCTTACAGGAGAGACAGGACTGAAAGCCTATGAAGCGATCGCCCCGATTGCAGTCCTCCCAGAAGGCGCACTAAAAAATATAAGTAAGCTATCTAGCCAGCCCATCTAAGTAGTCAGACCACTCCTGCATCATTTTATGACGCTCCTCTAAGTACTCAGCACGGTTGTAAGCGTCCCGAACCTTATTTGCCTCACCGTGGGCCAATTGACGCTCTATGACGTCTGGCATGTACTTTAATTCCTCATTTAGACGGGTACTCGCGGTTGTCCTAAACCCGTGGCAGCACATTTCATCCTTCGCGTACCCCATACTACGTAAGGATTTATTTATAGTGTTCTCGCTTAATATCCCTTTCTTGCTACGATCACTGTGAAAAATATACTTATTATGACCTGTTACAAGATGGGTTTTCTTTAATATGTCTATGACTTGTGTGGAGAGCGGGACAATGTGAGGCCTCGGAGCTTTCATTTTATGAGCTGGAATTTGCCATTCTCTTGCTTCCCAATCAATTTCTGACCACTCGGCACTACGTAATTCCCCAGAGCGTACAAAGGTATACGGAATAAATTTTAATGCCTGGGCAACACTGAAAGTACCTTTGAAATTATTTATCTTCCGCAAAAGTTTCTTAATCTCGGCAGGTTTCGTTATAGCAGGAAAGTGTTTAACACGTTTTGATGCGGGAATGAGTAACGCTTTGGTATCGCTTGCAGGGTTACTCAATTCTGGATTTGATACGCGGGCATAGTTAAAAATATGTACACAAGTTAAATTAACTCGCTTGGCTGTCTCGTGCAGATTCATGGCTTCCAAACGCTCAAGAATCACAACCATATCTTTATTCGTTATTTCAAAAATGGATTTATCGGCTATGAAAGGGAATACATGATTCACAAGTCTGCCGTATATGGTCTGCCTGTCTTTTTTGTTTGCCAGAGTTAAGGATTTTTTCGCAAACCATTTATCTGCAATAACTTTAAAACTATAACTGCCGTCCACCTTCGCCTTCTGCTCTTGTCGCTCTCGGGATGGGTCTACCCCTTTCGCTAGAGACTGGCGCATCTCAAACACTCGATTGCGAGCATCTTTTAGATTTACTTCTGGATACAATCCTAAAGAAATCATTTTTGCTTTGCGATTAAATTGATAGCGGAGCCGCCACCTTTTAGACCCGTTAGGAGTAACTTCTAAACAAAGACCGTTGTTGTCGGAGATTCGGTATAGCTTCTTCTTGGGCTTGGATGATTCAATTTGTTTTATAGTTAAAGGCATTTAAGAGTCCATACTTTAAAAGTTGAGTAACGTTTTAGCCAAAAAACTGGTTACTCAAACTCTTACTCAATAAAAAGGTCTGTATCAACCTACCGCATGAAATCTCGTGAAACCTAGAAAACAAAAAAGCCCTGCTATTGCAGGGCTTTCGCCACTCTATGCTATCGAGTGGAATTATTAACTGGCGGAGAGGGAGGGATTCGAACCCCCGGAGGGCTCGCACCCTCAATAGTTTTCAAGACTACCGCGTTCAACCGGACTCTGCCACCTCTCCAAAACGTGAGAAAAGAATTTTCCCGAACTTGCCTCGGATGTCAATCTTTTTTTAAAAATAATCCATGAAAATTTGTGATCTTAACTCGTAGACTACTATCAGACTTTAGGCTGAACGTTACAGAGTAGCATTCCTAGCCCCAAATATTCGCCCTGCATCCCTTTTTAGAGATATATACCCTTACCCTTGAGTTCTGCGCCGTATGTCTTCAGTTCTGTTTTGGAACGCATGCCGAGCTTCCTCATAAAGTTGGAACGATGCTTTTCTACTGTCTTGATACTAATAACCAAAAGGTCGGCGATTTCCCGATTCTTATACCCGGCAAGGACTTGTTTTAAAACTTCTCGCTCGCGCCCTGTCAGGGAATCCAGACTTTCACAACTGTTCTTTCTTTCCTTTTGCAAGAAGCCCTTGGCAACTTCAGCTGAAATATCCGGCGCAAGATAAACCTTGCCTTCCATGACCGTTTCAATTGCCATTACCAGTTCCTTACTGGATGACGTTTTGAGCACGTACCCACTGGCCCCTGCATCGAGGGCAGAAAAGATATGATCAGATTCAACATGAGCGGTTAAAGCCAAAAACTTTGTCTTACCTTCCCCGGAGAGTTCCTGAATAGCCTGTACTCCACTTTTAACAGGCATAGACAGATCCATAAGCGCCACATCCGGATTCAAACGCCTACAAAGGCGCACTGCCTCCTCACCATTCTCGGCCGTACCGAGTACACTGATTCCCGGTTGAGACTTAAGTATTGTCTTCAACCCTTCCCTGACCAGCGCATGATCATCAGCAATAATAACTTTTACCAAATTTAGCATTAAGCACCTGAAAAGAATAAATAAGTAAAAACAAAAGCCACAACAATTGAGATTCATTCTTAGCAGGAAAGCATAACTAATAGCAACCAATACCCGCATTCAAATGATTTACGCATTCAACTCTACATAAGCAAAAAGGCAGCTGGATTACTCCAGCTGCCTTCAAACTTTCATGTGGCGGAGAGGCGGGGATTTGAACCCCGGATAGAGTTTTAAGCCCTATACTCGCTTAGCAGGCGAGCGCCTTCAGCCGTGCTCGGCCACCTCTCCGTATATGTGGTGAAGAAGCGTAATCCGCTTCACTCACTCAGGAAGCGTTGTAATATCTCCGCCCCTCTTGATTGTCAACAACAATTTCTACTTTTCTACAATTATTTATGAACTATGTCTTCTTTCTTTCTAAAAGTTGAGCGGAAGACGACGTTAAGCGGTGCATTCTTCACATTCAGAAGCTTTCTGAGTCTGTTTTCCAGAAAACGATGGTAAGTAGGCTTGATCAGCTTCTCGTCGTTAATGAAGAAAATAAAGGTTGGCGGCTCTTCGTCCGCCTGAGTGATATACTTAAACTTAGCCCTTCTTCGTTTCACGACAGGAGGCTGATGCTTCTCTACGATATCTTTCATTATCCGGTTCAACTGTCCGGTGGAGATACGGATGGCACATTCTTTTTTCAGCCGACTGGCAAGAGCCAGAATCCCGCCCAGACCGGACTTGGAAATACAAGAAGTATAAACAACAGGGACGTGATGCGCCATGCGCAGTGCACGTTCAAAACCTTCACGTAGTGCGGTCCGTTCCTGCTTAGAAACAAGGTCGACCTTGTTTACGGTGATAATAAAAGGAATAGCTTCGCGCAGCAGATACTCAAGCAGACGCTTGTCCTGCTTGGTGATCCCGGCAATCGCGTCCACGACCATGATGGTGATATCAGCCTTGCTACTGCTCCTCAACGCACGGACAACACTGAACCGCTCAATAGTATCGGTGATGTTTGTCCGGCGGCGCACCCCGGCGGTATCTACAAAAGTATAAACCTTACCGCCGCTTTCAAAAGTAACGTCCACGCTGTCACGGGTGGTTCCGGCGATATCAGAGACAATTACCCGCTGCTCCCCGGTCAAAGCATTGACCATGGAAGACTTCCCTGCGTTAGGACGACCAAGCATGGCAATCTTGAGGCCTTTGGCTTCCTCGTCTTCCTCGTCTTCGGGTTCAATCCCGGTGGCAAGGGCCATGTCAGCTACTTTTTCACGCAGTTCAAGAAGATTGAACCCGTGTTCTGCGGAGACAGGCAGGATCTCAAAGCCGAGACAATGA
This sequence comes from Marinifilum sp. JC120, assembly GCA_004923195.1. NCBI lineage: Bacteria > Pseudomonadati > Bacteroidota > Bacteroidia > Marinilabiliales > Marinifilaceae > Marinifilum > Marinifilum sp. JC120. Next base: position 28,284 of record RDSB01000002.1, read on the forward strand.
AAATCAGCAGTACCCGGGGCTTCAAGCTCCGAACCATCAATCTTGTTGACCAGCAGTAAAATAGGCTTGTTGCTCTGACGGATATATGCGGCAACCTGCTCATCAAGCGGGGTAAGTCCGGTCCGGCCGTCAACAACAAGAATAAGGGCATGGGCTTCTTCAATGGCCTCGCGGGCCTGCTCAAAGATATCACCCTGGAATTCTTCTGAATCATTATCACTTTCCATGACCAGACCGCCGGTATCGATCAAGGCGTACTGTACACCATTGAAATTACCTTCAGCGTAAATACGGTCACGGGTAATGCCGGGCATATCATGGGTGATTGCCCTTTTCTTTCTCAATAACCTGTTGAATAATGTGGACTTTCCTACATTAGGACGTCCGATAAGTGCAATAGTTGGCAGCATGGCTGGCCTCCGAAAAAATATGAGCATGCGGTCCGCTGGAATTCCAGTCTCCGTGAACAGCACTATATATCAAAAAAAGCGGGAAGACATCCGCTTCCCGCTAATAAAATCTTCTTAAAGGAGTCCTATGTCACAAGGTGTGGGGGCTGTAAAGAGTTTATTGGGGGTTATTAGTAGCCGTATAAAAAAACGCAGTATCTTTCGACACTGCGTTTTTATTTTTTACAACAAATTTAATCGCGCTACAGGCGAAGCCCTAATAAAAAGTTTTGGAAGCCTTAAACCCTTTTCCTAAAAGGGTTTAAGGCCGTCGGCAGACCCGCCAAAGGCTACTCTTTTTCAAAAAGCTTCTTAATAGCCTCAATGTAAGGAGGTCTCAGCACGCCCTTTTCGGTGATGATCCCGGCGATGAGTTCGTTGGGAGTTGGATCGAAAGCGAAGTTGAAAACTTCCACGCCCTCAGGGGTGATGCGGTGATCGCCCACGTGGGTAACTTCGGTGGGGGTGCGGTCTTCGATGGGAACATCATCACCGGTGGGAGTTTCGGGATCGATGGTGTAAACCGGAGCGGCAACATAGAACGGAATACCGAACTCACGGGCCAGCAGAGCTACGCCGTAGGTTCCGATCTTATTCACAGCATCACCGTTGGCGGTAACACGGTCCGCGCCCACAACAACCTTCTGGACCAGACCTTTTTTCATGAGCAGTGCACAGGCGTTATCACAGGCAACCTTTACCGGGATGCCATCACGATGCAGCTCGTATGCGGTGAGACGTGCGCCCTGAAGAAAAGGACGGGTTTCATTGGCAATAACGGAGACCTTCTTGCCCTGATCAACCGCGCCGCGCACAACACCCAGTGCGGTACCATAACCGGCGGTAGCCAGTGCCCCTGCATTGCAGTGGGTCATGATGGTGTCACCGTCATCCATGAGCGCGCCACCGAACTTGCCGATGTCTTCGCACATGCGGATATCATCCACGTGAATTTCCTTGGCACGCTTCAGCCAGATAGCGCAGAGCTCATCAAGTGAAACATCCCCTGCTTCTTTCCAGATACGTCTCATTTCACGCACAGCCCAGCGCAGGTTTACTGCGGTAGGACGGGCATTTTCAATCTTATCAAGGTTCTTTTCCAGATCGGCTTTCCAGTCCGCACTTCCGGCAACTTCACGACCAGCAAGGTAGCAACCGTAAGCAGCAGTCACGCCGATAGCAGGCGCACCGCGCACAACCATGACTATGAGTGCTTCAACAATATCGTCAGTGGTCTTGCAGTCGAACCAATCCTCGCGGGTGGGCAGGTAACGCTGGTCCAGCAGTACGAGGGCGTCTTTCTCAGAGGAAAACTGAATATGTTCGGTCATCTACTATCTCTCTTTAGTTATGAAAGTTTTTCGGAAATCATCTTGCTGACCATACCGGGGTTGGCCTTACCCTTGGTCTCACGCATGATCTGGCCCATGAAGAAACTCATCAGCTTTTTCTTGCCGCCCTTAAAAGCTTCAACCTCATCCGGGTTGTCAGCCAGAACTTTGTCGACCACAGCTTCAAGGGAGGAGCTGTCGGAAATCTGAACCAGCCCTTTGTCTTTGACGTACTTTTCAGGATCAAGACCTTCGGTGAAGACATCGCTGAAAATGTCCTTACCGATCTTGATGCTGATCACATCTTTATCAACAAGCTGGATCAGCTTAGCCATCATTTCCGGTTTAAACTTACAGCCAGCCACGGTCATTTCGGACTGGTGAAGTTCACGTAAGAAGTCGCCCTTGATCCAGTTGACCACCTTCTTGGGAGCATCATGGGTCTCAAGAACAGCTTCAAAGTAATCAGCCACATCTTTTTCCGAGCTGACCAGTTCCGCATCATCTTCGCTCAGCTCCATGTCATCAATGAAACGGGCTTTACGTTCTGCGGGCAGTTCAGGAAGAGAAGCCTGCCACTCGGCCATCCATTCATCAGCGATAACCAGCGGCACGAGATCCGGGTCCGGGAAATAACGATAATCGTGTGCTTCTTCCTTGCCGCGCATGGAATGGGTGGTACCCTTGTCCGCGTCATAAAGACGGGTTTCCTGAACAACTTTCTCGCCATCCTCGATGAGGTCGATCTGACGGGCCACTTCGTAACGGATGGCTTTGTGAATGTTGCGGAAAGAGTTGAGGTTCTTAACTTCCGCACGGGTGCCGAATTCTTCCTGACCGACAGGGCGAACAGAAATGTTTGCATCACAGCGGAAGGAGCCTTCTTCAAGGTTACCATCACAAATGCCGAGGTAAAGCAGGATGGAACGTAGCCCTTTAAGATAGGCCACAGCTTCATTTGCACTGCGCATATCCGGTTCGCTGACAATTTCGATAAGCGGCACGCCAGTACGGTTCAGATCTACAAAACTCGCATTTTCAGCTACGGAGTGAATATTTTTACCAGCATCTTCTTCCATATGGATACGGGTAATACCGATGCGCTTGGACTCTTGTTCGCCGTCCGCATTTTCAAAAACAATGTCCTGATGACCGTGCTCACAGATAGGCAGGTCGAACTGGGAAATCTGATACCCTTTGGGCAGGTCGGGGTAGAAATAGTTCTTACGGGCGAAGATGGATTTCTGGTTCACGGTGCAGTTGGTTGCCAGCCCCATCTTAGCGGCGTATTCCATGACCTTCTCGTTAAGAACCGGAAGCACACCGGGCATACCGGAGCAAACTTCACAAACGTTCTCATTAGGGTCTTTACCGAACTCGGTGGAACAACCACAAAAAATCTTGGTTTTAGTCTTAAGCTGGGCGTGAACCTCAAGCCCGATTACTGTTTCAAACTGAGTCATTATATATAAGCTCCTTAAATTTTGATCTATCTTCTCAAAGCAGATTTACTGATCAATAAGTATACAGGCACGTGAGTCTTCAGGTGATGCGCCGGATATTTAAAATCGTTCCCGGTCCCGATGTAGTAGTCGAGCCGCGCCCCTTTGATTGCCTTCCCGGTATCCTGAGCCAAACCGACACCGTTAACCCTGCGTGACGGCCGACCTTTCTTCGGATAAATATCCGTGCGGAATCCCACAATAGAACCAAGCGGAATCAACTGGGGGTCTGTGGCAAGGCTGACCATTGATTTCAATGATTTGCCGATAGCGGCCTGCGGCTGTCCGCGGGTCACCTTAAAAAAGATATAGCTCTCGTTCTTGGCCATCAACTCCCACATCTGATTGGGATGCTTGAGCAGCCATGCTTTAATCTTTTCACGGGAAAGCTGGCTCTTTTTGAGCACTCCGCTATGAAGCATTATGCTGCCCAGTCCCTTGAAAGACCTGCCGTTACTACCGCTGAAAACTGCGGTCCGCAACCGTCCGTCAGGAAGCCGTAAAACACCGCCCCCCTGCACATGCATATAAAACAAGTCCACGGGGTCCTTGAACCAAGCAACTTCAAGTCCCCGCCCTGCGAGAACCTTGTTCACGTCGATAGCCCGGCGGGAATGATACGGAAGTATCTTTCCGTTTTCAACCCGGTAAGCCTTACGCAACTGTTCCGACCACGGATGAGTCTGCCCCGGACGGGCTTTACGCAAATCTGGAGGAAGTCTGTAAATCGGGTATTTGTATGGCCCTTTTTTGGTCAGACTGGCCTCAATAACCGGAGTGTAATAACCGGTCATTTCCGCACCGGACTGGAGTTCATACCAGACAAAATACTTGCCAAGCAACTCCGGGTTTCTGTCCAGACGGGGCAGTAATCTTTCAAGATCTTCCAGTGACTTACGTAGCTGTCCCCAAGTGAGTCTGAGTTCCTTGCGCCTGAGCGCCAATCCCCCGGAAGGGTTTCGCTGCACGTATTCAATGGACTTACGAATCTGAGGTCCCAGATCACGCCATGTGCGCATGCTCTGACTTTTTATGGATAACCTGCGTGCAGCCAAGACCGAGGACTGCTCCGGCAGCTTTGCATAACGAACCGGACCGGAAATAAATTTCCCGCTGGCCTTCTTGCTTTTCCAGACCTTGGTTTTAGTGCGCTGAGAGACAACTTTCTTTTTAGGAAAAGAGCTGATCTTAGTAGCACACCCGCAAAGAAGGACTGAAAACAGGCAAAACACCACCAGCAATCTAATGATAGAAATATTTTTTTTCATTTTGATTTATGGTTCGATAACCACGTCGCTAAATCTTCCGACTCCGTATTCACGCCGTCTCAAAAATTTCTCAGAACCGGGACCGATGATCTGCAATTCGCGGTGACGTTTCTGTACATCCTGCGCAATATGCATTTCCTTGGTACATCCGGTGGAGTAAGTGGAATCCTTACCTGCCCAGACCGGAGGTACTTTTTCGCCCATAAGCTCGAAACTCTTCTCGATATCAGCATAGGTCTGGAAACGCCAGATGGTAATAAAACCGCTGCGCTGCACCTTTTCCCACATAAACATGAGATCGTCGGCATCCATTCCTTCTTCAAAATGCTCAGCCGGATTGATGATGTAAGTATCAGCAAGCCTGTCACGCAGGTGGCCTACAAAAGTATTCAAAACCTTGATTGCCGTATCCACCTGACCGGGGATACTGCCAACGACGGCACTGTAAAACATAACAGCTTTGCGCTCACTGCGGGCCTGCTGCATCTCGGCAATGATCTCATTGGCCTTGGCGGAAATTCCCGCTTCGGTGAATTTATGAACTTTGGGCGACTTGGCCTTAAGTTCAAGTTTAAATTCACCTTCAAGATTGCGGTAAAAGCAAATAATATCACGGGTGAAAAGATTGCTGTTGCCGATGAGCCTGCGCCTGTTCCCCCACCCTTTAGCAATAATCAGGTCGGACTCTTTCCATGCCCGGGCAAAGGTCACGCTACACCGGATCAGGTTCAGCCGCTCCCTTGTGCCGTCGGAGATGACCACAAACGGATTCTCCCGCAGACTGGACAGCAAGTCATTTTTGGAAATACGCTCTTCAGAAATAAACAGTGCATCTTTAAGGGCTTCAGCTAACTGGTGGTTGCTCTCACGATCCCAAAATGTAGGTGAATCAAACCAGAACCCTTCCTTCAATGCCAAAATAACGCTGTGTCCCTGACGCAGCAAAGATTTGATCATCAGCAGATCGGCCATCAAGCCCCCGGTTTCATCCGGGATAAAAAGAATCTTCAGGCCGCCTTCGTTGCCGTGAAAGGCTTCGCGTACCGGGGTAAAATCAGCTTTATCCCGCGAATACATCTTTGAATAAAGTTTGTAATCTTCAGCGAATAAAGCCTGACTCCACTGATCCGGTAAACTGGAAAGACGAAAAACACGTTCCAGCTCGATCATGTCCAGCTCGAAACGCATATCAGCAAGATTTTTGCAGTCCGGCACAGGATATGGGCAGGACTCCATAGCATGTTTAAAAAAATCACTCTCCACAAAAGCCTTACCCCGGCTGAAGAGCAACTCCTTACGATTACGGTAAGGGTCGTCCAGACCGCTGCGGGAAAGAAAAATAGTAATCATGTTCTTGAGCAAACGCAGAGGAATCATGATGGATGAATCAAGTGCCTGCTTGAATTTGTGGCGGCAGAGATTGAGAATCAACCTGCGCTGATAACGGTCGGCAACATGATTCTTGACCAGCTTGACCAAAGACCGCCAGACAAAAACATAGACATCAAGCAGGTCCGACTCCAGCCCCGGAGTGACCAGCCTGTTGAACTGCCAGTCCGAACAGGGAGCAAAAACCTGATTCTCATCAAGGGCAACCATGAAGCGCAACTGCTCAGGAGAAGCATTCTTAACCGGATCAATAATGCTTTCCAGATGGTTGGCGGTCATAAAATGGAGAAGCCAGGCGTCAAAAACCGGATCTTCACCGTACTTGAGATCTTTAATAGATGTAAAATCAGGCAGGATGCTCACTGATGGGTTACTCCGTAAGAAAGCCTTTGCTTCTCAATTTTTCAAAAAAAGTATTACTGCGGATACGAGCCAGGGTAAGCTCTTTCTTATGCCGGGAAACAATAACCCGGTAACCCTGACTAAGCGGATAAGGAACACGCCCGTCCTCGGTGAGGTAGACATCACCGGAGGTTTCCCCGATATCGATGGTCAACGGGGTGTCCACAGGCAGAACCATAGGCCTGATGCCATTGAGAAAAGGACAGACCGGGGTCACACACATGGCCGCAAGCTCAGGATGCACCAACGGACCTCCTGCGGAAACGTTATATGCAGTAGACCCGGTGGGAGTGGAAACAATAAGCCCGTCCGCACGAAGATTCCTGATCCATTGGCCCTTCTGACCTATATCAAGGGAGATTATCCGGGCCACAGCACCACGGGAAATAACCAGATCATTAATGGCTACCCCACGGGCTACAATGCCGTTTCCGCGCTGGACTTCATAGTCAAAGGCGGTTCGTGGAGAAATATCCAGTTCATTACTGAAAAATCTTTCCAACGCAGTTTCCCAATCTTCCGGCAGGACCTCGGCAAGAAATCCCACCCGACCATGGTTGATACCCAGCACCGGTACTTCCCAATCAAGAACATTACCTGCAACACTGATAAATGTGCCGTCTCCGCCCAGAACGAGAACCAGCATGGTATTTTCCCGATATGCGGAAACATTGATCCGGGCCGGAGGATAAGGGTGCTCGACAATATCGGAGTCCACACCGCGCAAGCTGAGCCAGCGCGCAATTTCTCCACCCAATTCAGCCGCGGAGCCTCCCCCGGACTTGGTAACAATTAAAATAGAACCTTGACTATCTGACATAGACAACTCTCCTATTAGAAAGAGGCCCAAGATTCAACTGTTTGCTGCTTTTTTAAAAAAACAAAGAAAATAATCAGCCTCACTATACTTTTTTTGGGACAAATTTTAAGCTTATTTCTCCATCCAGGCATAACTACCTGAAAAATGTATCAATTTATTTTCATTTTTTTTGTTAAATAACCCTAAAGAATATATTGAAACCAGCCGATACAGGGTATGAGGAGGATTATGTATCGTGGCTCACTACCCTGCTGAAATACGAAATATGCTGCGCACCTATGGAAAGCAGCTGACCAGCGCCAAACGACTGGCCCGATTCAGGCGTGCCCTGAAAAGGTCCGAGTCTCCTGACACGGTCACTATTTCGAGACAGGCAAGGCGTCGCGAACTGATCGAAAAAGTTTCTCGGGAAATTATCGAAAATCTCATCGTCTCGGGTAATGAAAATCCAGTAGTGTCCGATATACTAGAACAGCTGGAGCTTGATTTTGGTGATCGCTTTGTTTTCGAGTACCCGCTCGATGGCAGCGATGTACAAGTTCTAAAAGAGACCCCGGAAGGTGTTTTTGATTTGCCGCGCGAGGAAAAAGCGCAGGTCATGAACCGTCTCTGGGAAATCACGCTGGACAAGGTAGATCGGACCATGCTCTGATACGAGCCGTTCGACATAACCTCAAACTATTGTAAATTTGGTAACCCCGGAGGGGATTATGAAGATTAACCAGTATAGCCAGACCCCTCTCAAGGCCTACTCTGACAACCGGGCAAAGGACATTGCAGGTAAGCCCCAGAGCCAGCAGCAAAGTTCAGCCGCCACCCGTGACGTGGTTAATGTTTCGTCACAGGCGAAGCTTCTCGGCACAGCACGTCAAGCTGCCACCGAAAGCCCGGACACCAGAGAACAAAAGGTAAGAGAGCTGAGAGAGCAGGTTCGCTCAGGTACATACAAGCCGGATATTCGCAAGACGGCCATGAACCTCGTGCGCGACGAAGTTGATTTCTTAAGATAACAAAAACGGTGAAACCCGCTTAAGGATTCCACCGTCTTAGTGACTAAATATATGGGAGTTTTCCCGCACGCTGTCCCGGCAACGCCTGAAGTTTCAAACACATCAAATTAAAATTATTAATTTGACACCCCGAAACTACGAAGGATCAATCGTTAGCCGGGCGGAAGTGTGTCGGGTACTTGGAGTCTACCTGCGGAATCTGCATGCCGCGTCTTGCCTCAGAGTTGATGACAATGGGACCACCCAGATTAAGAGTAGTCTCAGTAGGTCTTCCCGGAGGAATGGTAACTGTAACCAGCACTGCAAGCTGGCGGACATTTTCCACTCTTAAAATTCTCTTCTCCGCTTCATTTAAACGAACTTCATAATCGTCCATGAAACTGTAGGGATCAGCCACCAGCAGCCCAAGACCCGGATCTTCGAGACTCTGCAACAGGAGAAAGGGAGAATCCTCGCTAAGTTGAATCAAAGCGAAATCCCTTTTATCGTCAAAGCCGATCAATCCACGGGAAAAGTAGATGATACCTTCCTCGGTAATCTCTCTTTCCCCGATACGGGTCCTGATTATTTTTTGTCTTTCTTTTGCCATAACTCGGTCGCAGCAAGAAGGTCCTGCTCTGTGTTTTCAAGCGCCAAACGGTTCTGTTCTTTAATCTTGAGGTAAACCTCTTCCCTATAGACAGTAGTTTCAGCCGGTATTTCAAGCCCTAGCTTAACCTGTCGGCCTTGCACGCTTAATACCGTAATCTTTATGTTGTCATCCAGGTAAAGGGCTTCCCCCGGTCTCCGGGTCAAAATAAGCATATAAATATGTGTGTAAATAATCCTTTGGATCGTTTCTGCTTTAATTGAAAACATCCGCCACCATGGAAAATATTTTCAGCACTGGGTAAGTAGTAGCGCAAGACAGGGGTTGCGGGCAAGCACAACTATCTACATTTAAATAAATTTCTTAAACATAATTGAGCAGGTTCATCTTCATGATCATGGAGGAACTCTTAAGCACAGCCTCGTATACAATCTGCTGCTGGGAAAGCCTGGTCATGAGTTCACCCACATCCACATCCTCAATGTGCGAGATACGTTCCTTTTCGTTCAGTTCAAGACTTGAAAGAACCTGATCCGCAACCGCAAGCCTGTTCTCCCTGCCACCGACATCGGCAGCCTTGGTCAATACGTGCTTATGGGATAAATTCAAACTATCAAGACACTCCTGTACGCCGCTCTGGTTGTTGGTTTCCAGAAAGGCCACAAGATTCCCCATGGTTTCAAGCAGGTTCTGAGTGGGCGAATTGCCATCACCCGTGAGCGTACTGTTGTTGTTAAAAACAACACTGGCTCCGGTTGCGCCGGGCTGCTGATAAACACCGCCAAAAATATCCTTACCAACATCGTTGATGCGCACAAATTCATTTTCCTGAATCTGCACATCCATCGCCGCAGTATCAGGATGAACGAGAAACTGCGCCCCTGATCCCAGAGCATTTGAGCCACCATTAGAGTGGATAGTCAAAGTTCCGCCGGGAATGGTTAATACTGCATTGGAAGTAACCCCGTCAGCAGGCTTAACATTACCGCCAACCCAGTTAACCCCACCATCAAGACTGTAGGAATACTCTATCTGGCTGGCCAGATCAGTGGTATTATCAATACGGACAACCACATCTTTAGTAAAAGCACCTTCAGCCTGATTCAAAGGACCGTTCAGGGTGGTATTCAACCCGACAACATTAGTTTGATCTGCATCATCACCCATGTACTGGGCTGTGGGACGAACCCACATCCAGGTACCGGAAGAATCGTTGGTATTGTCAGCCGCGTTGGCAACAACCGGAATATTGACCGCAGGAGTACCGAGGTCGAAATCCATGTCCACACCATCGAAATCAAGTGAAGTAGCACCGGCAGCCAGAGTCTTGGTGGTAAAAGTCTTTCCACCGTCCTTGGAATAGCGGTAATCAAGATCTGCACCGCCACCAATATCACCGGAGTCAAGAAACTGCACCACTATAGTCTTGTCCGCACTTCCGGTAATGGAGAAATTACGCGAAGAAACATTGGCGTCGTTGGTGGTCATCCAAAGCTTCTCAACAAAGGCATTGTCTTCCACCTTGTGCCCGGCATAAATACTCTTGCCTTCATATTCGGTATTGGCAAGAGACACCAACTGCTGAAAAAGCTGACGAGCTTCGTAACTGATCTGCTCCCTGTTGTCAGCAGTGATGGTTCCTGACGCACCCTGCTCTGCCAATCCCTTGACGCGGGTGATAATAGTAGAAACCTGAGTAAGAGTGGAATCGGAAAGAGAAAGCCAACCCTTGGCAGTATCGACATTATCCCGGTACTGCTTGACTGTAGCCAATGTCTCACGATGGTCAAGAATACGGGCCATGCCCACAGGATCATCAGAAGGCTTGTTAACCTTCTTCTGGGTCTGTGCCTGAATATTAGTCTCCACCAGATCGGTCAAAGACGTATTCATATTGGACACATATGTGTTGAAAAGCATTTGCTGTGATACTCTCATAGCCTTTCTCCCTCAGCCTTTAAAAACCTTAGTTCTTCATCCCAAGCAGGGTCTGAAGCATCTGGTCAGCGGTTGTGATCAGTTTTGCAGCTGCTGTGTATGAATGCTGGAACTTGATCAGATTACTCATCTCTTCATCAATATTGACACCCGATACAGCCTGCTGCTTGTCGTCAAGATCAGATGCGAGTGTTTCCTGAAAATTTTTATTAAACTTAGCAGTTCCGGTATCTGCGCCGACAACTGCTACCGTACCGTCGTAGTATTCAACCAGAGTCTGCTTGGTGGTGCCGTCAAATGAAGTAGTGATATCCAGATCGGTCATCCCCATTTGCTTCATCTTGAGAGCATTGGTGTTGTCACCTTCATTGGCCTCACCAGCACCGTTAACATGCCCGGCATTAATGAAATCAATATCTCCGTTAACCCCGCCGTTAACCGATATATCCAAAGCATCCGAGCCACTGAAATAAGTGTTCAAGCCAAGAGCCGCAGCCAGACCAGAAGTATCGGTCCCCATCTGGAAATTATATCCATCTCGAGCAGTAATGTGCAGCTTATGGTTCACTATGGAAGCATCCACATAGGTACCGAAAGTATCATCGATGGCATCCCGGACATCCTCAATAGAATGTGTAGCCGGATCAAAAGGCTGCACCCCGGCAGTACCGGAATCAAAATCGATTGGCCCGGAAGTTTCCATGGCCCCGGTAGTGGAGTTGTAGAAATACATCATGCAGTTACCGGACTGAAGTCTGTCAGCGAAAGGTAAACCGGATGTCCCGCCACCAAGAGCCGCGCTGTCAGTAGTCACTCCGTAAGTTCCTTCCAAAGAAGTATGGGCTTTGAGTCCGGCACCCTGTGAGTGGATACGGTTGGTCTGCCAGACGAGTTCATTGGTCAGGGCATCCATGCGTTCCTTGTATCTACCCACTGCGTTGTCCCGAAAGTTGAAATATCCGGCCAGCGAACCACCGGTAACCCTTCTGGTATTGTCCTGCCCTGCGAAGTTAATCTGCGGAGTGATGTTCTCTTTGGTGGAGGTATTCTCAACCCAGTACAAAGCGCTCTTGGGCACGATGTTAAACTTGTCACCCACAGACATATCGTTAGCAGGCGTAACAGAAGCGTCCGAACCGGTTCCGAACCAGATTTTAAGATCGTCGACCTGAAGGGCTCCGGTCTCAGGACTGGCAGTAAAAGTTTTTACGGTACCATCGTCGTTTTTAAGCCATGTGGTTCCGCCATCAAGGGAAACCCTATACTCAGCAGGGGTTGCACCGCCGACGCCACCCGCAGTGACACATTCCAGAGTGTATTCAAACTCGCTGGAGCCATCGAAGTAGGCCTTACCGTCAAAATTGGAAGCCGGGGTCAGGTTATTCTGACTCTGCGGTCCATCATAGGAGAGACTGAAGTGCTTATCACCGTCCACCAGAGTCTGTCCTGCACCGGTGGTGATGGTGACATCGCCCCTTCCGTTATCGATCATCTTGGTATCCATGATCTCGGAAAGATTACGGATCAAAGTGGCCCTTTCGTCATAAAGGGCATTAGGATTGTTCTGCCCGTCAACCTGCTCCACATTGATGCGCTGGTTGATCTCGGCAATGCGAGTCATAATATCATTAGCCTTGCTCACATCCTGCTTGATGTAATCCTCAACCTGCTGCTGATAGCGGGTCATGTCGCTCTGCATGGAGTGCAGAGAATTGACAAGGTTAGTGGTATCACTGAGCAACTGCTGGCGGGAAGCAGCATCGTTAGGACGCTGGCTGAGTTCCTGCCAGTCATTGAAAAATTTGGTTATGCTTGAGTTAAGGCCGTATCCCTTTGATTCATTAAAAAGGGATTCAACACTGCTCAAGGTGTTCTGAAGAGTATCCCAACGTTCACGCTTGGTAGCTTTGTCATTGTAACTATTTTCTACGAACTGGTCGAAGTTGCGGTAGATTTCAGCAGCGCGGACACCGGTACCGATCTGGCCCGGATTATAGTTAATGCTGACCCCTTCCTCAAGGCGCACATTACGACGGGAGTAACCTTTAGTGTTAACATTGGAAATGTTATCACCGGTTACAGCAATCGCCGACTGTGAGGCAAAAAGGGCCCCTGTGCCCAGATTCAGAAGAGAGTTAACACCGGGCATTACAGCCTCCCGTTAATTAATGAAGCCTGAGGCTTGGGATTAGAATAACGACCACGTGCAGAGTAAACATTCTTTTCCTTGGGAGTGATTTCCTTGTGCAGAAAATCCAGCATGGAAGAAGACTGTTCAAGCAGGGCCTGAGCAAGCTGATGATTCTTGGTGGCCTGCATGCCGCACTTTTGTTCATATTCATCGATTTTAGCGAGCAGTTTTTCAATATCCTTACGCTGCCCGTCCTCGATAGCGGGAAGAATCTGACCGAGCCGCTGAGCGGAAGGGTCAAATTTTTGGACAAAAGCTCTCATGGACATGCGCTCTGCGGAAATTTGTCTCATAAGTTCCTGAATTACCAGTTCTACTCCGGTAACTCCGTGCGGATCTTTGCTCATAAGTAAGGAAAATTCTTCCTGAAGAAGCATAGATAGCAACAAGACCGCTTTCGACTGCCTGTCAAGATTTGCCTGTATAAGCTTGATCATTTCCCTCTCCTCCCTACTTAACAACCTGATATTTATTAAATTTTATATTTCTCAAAGATTTCTTAACAAAACCTTGATTATATACCAGCAAGTTTCTTGCCAATTTCTTCAGCCGTTACACCCTGCACATAAACTTTTGTGTCGTGCTCCTGCTCAATCTTACGAGCCAACTCTTCAATCTTAGCCATGGCCTCGGTCCTGCTCATGGGCTTGGAAGCAGTGGAAGTAGAAGCGGAACCTGCTGGATTCTCACGGGCAACCTTACGCTCGACTCGTTGCCCAAAACTGAAATCTTCATCTTCAAGTGAGATTCCGGGTTTGGGCAAGGGAATTCCGGGCATGCCATCTTTCCCATTATTAACGGCAGCCAGATGAGTGCCATGAACGGAACCCTGACGCCCTACTTCATCAAGAGTCTTAAGTGCAGTGGAGTTGCCTGTACCACGCAAGGTAGATTTGCTGGCATTTTCAAGCTTGGCGCGTAACTGATCGTAAAGCATGTCACCCAATCCGATGCCGCCGCCTTCAGCCAGCTTCTCGGAAAAATCTTTATCGAACATGGCAGTATACTGCTGTTCATAACGATTACTCAGATAACCGCTCTTGGGTACGTTCTTACGCATCTGCTGCCAGATCTTACCCATAAAGACTGCTTCGAATTTCTTACACGCATCACGCAGGGACTTTTCCTGATCTTCCCCACCTGAAAGACGGTCATTCAGGGAGTTAAGCTTACGCTTGAATCCCTGTAGTTCCTTGCTTTCAGCTTTGGCCTGTGCATTGGCTGTATTCATTGTGCTGTCTATCATCTAAAACTACCTCCAGTTCATACGCGGCCTGAGTCCTGACGACTGCCACAACCGCTTTCTCTCCAATTTTGCAAATAGCGTACCGTCCTGAACAGACCTTTGAAAACTCTTGCTTAACGCCCGCTTTCACGAATATTTTTTTTCTATGAGAAGCCGCCTCCATCATGCCAAGTCAGGACTTTGACTGGTCCGCTATAAATTAAATCTGTTCCAAGCAAAGAAGCCCGGCAGGTTAATGCCGGGCTTCTTCATGATTTAAAAACTGTTGTAAGTTGAAAGAGGTATCTACCCTAGATTACCTCAAGCTCTGCATGCAATGCTCCGGCTACCTTCATTGTTCTCAGAATCGAGATGAGGTCACGCGGAGTTGCACCGATGGCATTGAGTCCGTCGACCAGTTCCTGCAAGGTTGCGCCTTCGACAAGCATTAACTTGTTGTTATCTTCCTCAACCTGAAGATCGGTTTCGGGAGAAGCCACAGTCTCAGCATTTTCAGGAGCAAAGGGTCCGGGCTGACTTACGTCCACGCTTTCTGCAATGACAACCTGCAAATTACCGTGAGCAATGGCGACCTTACTCAAGCGCACGTTGCGACCAAGAACCACAGTTCCTGTTTTCTCATCAACCACAACCTTAGCCTTGGAGTCAGGAGCAATTTCAATATTCTCAAGAGAGGCCATGAGCGGAACCATATTACCTCGGAAATGCTCAGGAATAGCCAGGTCAACTGTGGAAGCATCCACTGCACTGGCATAAGAACCACCGACCACATTATTAATTCTCTTCACAACCTGCATGGTAGTTCCGAAATCAGAAATACCGAGATTAATGGTTATTTTTTGCTGACGATTAAAATCAAAAGGAACAGAACGTTCGATGGTGGCACCGGAAGGAATACGCGCCACGGTAACCACGTTCTTGGATGCACTGGCAGCTTCGCCGCCTGCTGAGAAACCACCAACAGTAAGCGCGCCCTGAGCAAGAGCATAAACCTTACCGTCAATACCTTTAAGGGGAGTCATCAGCAGTACGCCGCCAAACAGGGACTTACTGTCACCAATAGATGAGACAGTAACATCAAGTGGTGCACCGGGCCGGGCAGAAACAGGCATCTTGGCGGTAACCATAACTGCGGCAACGTTCTTCGGCTTGATGGAAGCACGGTCAACCTGAACACCCATTTTTTCCAGCATGTTGATCATGGAAGTAATTGTGAATGCGGAGTTGGTTCCGTCACCTGTTCCCGAAAGACCGACAACCAAACCGTAACCGACCAGATCGTTGTCACGGACGCCGCTGAAAGATGAAATATCTTTCAGCCTGACCGCTTCAGCGGGCTGCGCGCTCATGAGTACGATGAACAAAAGCAATGCGGCTGCCGCAAGCCCTGCTGTTGTGCTGTTCATCCTGTTAACGAATTTCATCCTTTCCTCCATTAATCGAGTGACTCTTATAAAACCTTATAGATACCTTGCCCAATAATTAGAAGGGCCAGACATTATCAAGAATTCTGGAAAGCCATCCGGGTCTCTGCTTGTCAGCAAGAATGCCGCGCCCGTAGACTTCGATGTGTGCATCAGCAAGATAACTTGATGCCACGGTGTTGCTGGGACCGATATCACGATGACGGAGTAGGCCGCGTACGACCAGCACCTGTGTTTCATCGTTAATACGAACCTGACGTGCCCCTTCAACTTGCATCACATTACCGGGAAGAACCCTGACCACCCTGCAAGCAACAGAAGCTGTTAGGGTCGATTCATTCTTGGTTTCACCGGTACTTTTAAATTTGTTGGACTGTGCGGAACCGATAAGCGGTGTATTCCCGGCACCACCTTTCATATTGAAAGGATCAACTGCAGTAGCAAGACCGGCACTAAAACTGGATACGCTCAGATCCGTAGTATTCTCTTTTTCAGCCTTTGAATTCGAAGTATGCTTACCCTTGCTGGTTTCAGTAACAGTGACAACTACGATATCGCCGATCCGGCGCGCCCTGTTGTCATCAAAAAGATATTCGGAATCAGTAGACGCAAAAAGAGAACCGGGATTGTTCATGGGTTCCGGTTCGTACTGGACAGGCGGAGTCATAACCGGCATGGGGGTCGGTGCCTGCTTGGCAGGAGAACACCCAGCGCATACGGCTGAAAGAAGCATAATTGCCAGCATTGATTTTTTCATTTTATTCATTCCTCCGCTTAATTACTTAACCTGAACAGTCTGGGCATTGACAACTGTCGCAACCACTTTACGCTTACTTTGCAAATTGCGTACCGTGATAGTCTGACCAACACCGCCGTCTTCAAGGGCTTCCACCGGAACAGTAAGCTTCAGATGCTTACTTCTAAACAAAAGAGTGACCTTATCACCCCTTGCGATAACGGGTGCGGGTTCAATGGATGAACGCATGATGGGCTGCCCGGTCCCTATGGGAATCTTAATGCGCCACGGCCCGCCCTTTCCATCCCAGACCCGATTGCCCAGATGAGCCATATTCTTACTCTTCCAAGTAATTAAATCAGGGGTCACAATCTCTTTCCGGTTCAGAGGACGAATCGGACAGGGTACAGGCTTCCAGATATCCACGAAAACCGAACCGGATAATTGCCGTAACACCCGTCCGTCCACACTGACCACCTCCATCCTGAAACCATTACTACCCGGCTTAAGGGCCCGGGGGATCTGGACCCTCAAACTATCCATGGAATCATTGAAAAAGAGGTGGGTAGGAATTTTGAATTCTCTGAACTTCTGGTCACCACCCAAAGCTGCTGCCTGAGGAGTCAAGACTTTGACAACCGCCCTTTTAAGCTGCTCTTGAGTCATGACCTTGCCGCCGGTCTGCATGGTCAAAGTAGCGGGAATAATACAATTACCGACCAATTCACCAAGATAATGCTGCAAGATAACCCTGAGCTTACTGCGATTCACTGTGACCGGCTTACGTCCTCTGACAGGAGCATTCCACAGCTCAACCTGTGAAAGGTCAGCCTTGGTCTGCGCCGGGAGGTCGCCGTAAAATTCGGCAACATCGCCAAGCACCACTCTCGGACCTTTGACTACGGCGGCAGACTTAATCTTGATCCGCCAGTTGGTGTTCTGCTTTGTGGCCGAAGCCGGAGCAGCAGCAAAAACAGCCACTCCTGCCACAACAACAAACATCAGCGCAAACCTGCGAACCATATTTATAAAATCTGCCTTAGTCATGATAAACCGTCCTGTCAGCTACTTGCTATCGTTTCACGTTAATGGCGGTCTGAAGCATGGAATCTGAAGTGGTAATGGCTTTGGAGTTAGTCTCATAAGCCCTCTGCCCGACAATAAGTCCGACCATTTCATCAACCAGTTCAACGTTGGAGCCTTCAAGGTAACCCTGAGCAAGAGTACCGAAACGGTCATCACCGGGAGTTCCTTCTACTGGAGCACCAGAAGCTTCGGTTTCCAGATAAAGGTTTTTACCTGCGGCATTGAGCCCGGCTTCGTTGATAAAGTCATAAATGGGAATATCAACAGCAGCCAGTTCTATACCGTTTTTATCCAGAGCGGCGAAATGGCCGTTTTCAGAAATAACCACGTTCACGGCTTCCGGCGGAACGATAAACTCAGGCTGCAAGGCATAACCATTGGAAGTGACCACGCGGCCTTCATTGTCGAGTTTGAATGCACCGGCACGGGTGTATGCCTCTTCGCCGTTACGGTCGATGCGGAAAAAACCCTGTCCTTCAATAGCGACATCAAGGGGGTTCCCGGTACTTTCAAAAGATCCCTGACTGAAGAATTTGTGAATGCTGACCTCTTTTACACCCATACCAATCTGCATACCTGTGGGTAGCTTGTTGCCGCCTTGAGTTTCAGAACCGGCAATTCTCATGGTCTGGTACATGAGGTCTTCGAACTCCACCCTGCTTTTTTTGAACCCCTGAGTGTTCACGTTGGCAAGGTTGTTGGAAAGAACATCGATGTGAGACTGCTGGGCAACCATACCTGTGGCCGCGGTCCAGAGTGAGCGCATCATAATTGTATCCCCCTATTTTAATTTATTACATCATTGCACGACCAACCTGCTGGATAACCTTCTGGTCAAGCTGGTCGGTGGTGGTAATCATTTTCTGGTACATTTCAAAGCTGCGCTGACACTCGATCATCGCAACCATTTCATTAACGACTTCAACATTGGATTTCTCAATGTAGCCCTGCACAACCTCGCCTTCAGCGGGAACTTCGTCCCCTTCATTCACAAAAAGGTTTTCCCCGTTCTTCTTAAGTTCGCGGTAATCTGCGGGCTGTACAAAATCGAGCTTGGCAACTTCCTGGCCGTCAGCGTAAATCACACCTTCCCCGTCAATCACCACATTGGAACGTGGCGGAAGGTTGACTTCCCCACCGTTAGCCATGATCGGGTAGCCCTGTTCGGTTATAAGGGTTCCTTCAGGAGTAAGAGTAAAGGCACCGCTTCTAGTAAGATAGGTTCCGTCGCCCTTCTGGACCTTGAAAAAACCATCACCACGGATGGCGAGATCCAGAGGATTCTCGGTTTTCTGAAAAGAACCCTGAGACATGTCGATCACTTCTTCGGAAAGTCTGGGACGGGCCATGATTTTTGCTTCCGGCAATAGGTCTTTATCCCTGAGATAAGTTTTGGCATCAGCCACATTGTCATGGGCGAACCTGATAAACGTGTCCTGAAAAGCACAGTTGTCACGTTTAAAGCCGGTAGTATTGACGTTCGCCAAATTATTGGCGCTAATATCAATCCTATGTTCGTTGGACATGGCCCCAAAAAGGGCACTGAAAATACTGGATCGCATGTCTTTTCTCCTGAAAGAGGATTTACTCCGCATTAGTTGCTGCTTCTATCAATGCAAAGTGCAGGCCAAAAAAACATAGAGACAAAAAAATCCCGGCCAAGCAAAAAGCTTGACCGGGACATATTCAATTATATCGGTATGTGAGACTATGCGGTGTGATGCACCACGACCCCCACCCTGAGTTCAGGGACGATGCCCTGAGTTACGTCGGGAGAAACATACCCTATGGTGGCATCCTCAACCTCAAAAGCAACAGTTGCATCAAGACTACGTATTCCCTGCGTAGCCGGAGTTATTTCCACATGACCGGCCGGACCGGGAACAGTTGAGCCTGCCGGACCGGCACTAAAGGTCGCCGCCGGAGCAGCTTGTACGTGCCCTGCGGGGCCTGCAACGATATTGTCAGTAAGTACCGGCATTTTCTTTATCCTGTTTATATGTTCCTTATAGTTTAATGATAAGCTCGGAACGTGATAAGTCAAATCTACCTGCATGAACAAGCAAAGTCAAAACCTACAGGACTTGCGAGTGTTATAATATAATGATATTCATTTACGGTCCCGTAATCGAAGCCAGTTCCAAATCGTTTTCCCTTTCCCCTTCGCAAACACTCATTCAGCACTTGACATTGAATCTGGTTACGCCTAAGTTGCTGAACTCGGTGCGGGTGTATCTCAGTGTTCCCAACGGGTATACATCTTGACTTTATGAAGTTTCAGGCGAGCCTCATACATTCGCATCAAGCCTCAATTTGCAACCTTTCGTTGGGTTAAGATGCTGAGGTGGGCCTTTTTCGGGTCCACTTTTTTTTATTTTGTCCGCCTGAAAACTTGAAACACGGGGTAAGTCGTGGAACAGGGCTCATTAGCCAAAAAAGTAAGCCAGTTCGTGGAGCCTACCATTGAATCAATGGGGCTGACCCTCTGGGGCGTGGAAGTGACTTCCGCCAACCGCCCTGCTGTTATCATTTATATTGACAGCGAAAAAGGCGTAAGCATTGAACAGTGCGCAGAAGTAAGCAGGGACGTAGGTCTCATGCTTGAAGCCGAAGAAGTAATCGACAGCGCATACGTTCTTGAAGTTTCCTCTCCCGGACTGGAAAGAAAATTTTTCAAACCGGAGCAGATGTCCGCTTACATCGGTAAGAAAATGGACATCGCCCTCGTATTTTCTATTGAAGGCCGTAAAAAGTTCAAAGGACTTCTTCAGGAAACTAACGAGGAAGGGCTCCTGCTCAAGCTGGAAGATCAGGAAGATCCCATCAAAATAGAATGGGATAGAATAAAGAAAGCAAAACTCATCCACGAGTTTAAATAAATTAATAAGGCAGTCATTCGGCTAGCCGGCACAAATTATGTGCCATGGAAATTGTGCCGAAGCGGAGGAGCGATATGGGTTCTGAACTCAAAAAAGCGATTGACCAGATCAGCAAGGACCGTGGGATCGACAGAGACCTGCTCATCGATACCCTTGAAGAAGCGGTACGTTCTTCAGTGGCCCGCAAATATGGCGACGCCATGGATATCGAAGTCAACTTCAATGAAGATGCCGGTGAAATCGAAGTATACCAGTTCAAGGTAGTTGCCGAGGAAGTTGAAGACGAGATCAGCGAGATCACCCTCGAGGAAGCAAAGGCACATGATCCCAACGTGCAGCTTGACGACGAAATGGGCTTCAAGCTCAAAATCGAAGATTTGGGCAGAATAGCCGCTCAGTCAGCCAAGCAGGTCATCATCCAGCGTATGCGTGATGCGGAACAGGAAATCATCTACGATGAATTCAAAAACCGCATGCATGAAATCGTCAGCGGCATCATTCAGCGTCGTGACCGTACCGGTTGGATCATCAACCTCGGCCGCACCGAAGCTGTCCTGCCCAAGGGCGAGCAGATTCCCCGTGAAAGATACAAACGTGGCGACCGGGTTCAGGCATTCATCATTGATGTCCAGAAAGAATCCCGTGGTCCACAGATCACAGTATCCCGCTCCCACCCCGAGTACATGACTTCACTTTTTAAAAGGGAAGTACCTGAAGTGGATGACGCAACCGTCAAAATCATGGGCGTTGCCCGTGATCCGGGACTGCGCGCCAAAGTGGCAGTTAACTCCCTTGACCGTGATGTCGATCCTGTCGGCGCATGCGTCGGTATCCGCGGTTCCCGCATCCAGAACATTGTTCAGGAACTGCGCGGCGAACGCATTGATATCGTTGTCTGGAGTCAGGATATAGCCATGTACGCCCAGAACGCACTTTCCCCTGCGGTCATCACCAGAATCGCAGTGGATGAAGACGAGAAGACCCTTGAAGTGGTTGTTCCCGACGATCAGCTGACTGTTGCAATCGGACGCAAAGGGCAGAACGTAAAACTCGCTTCAAGGCTGCTGGGTTGGAAAATAGACGTATTTACTGAAAGCCGCTACGGCGAAATAAACGCCGCAAGCAAGGGCCTTGACCAGCTGGCAAGTGTTGCCGAAATTCCGGTGGACAACTTTTTCTCCGCCGGTTTCGAAACCGTAAGTCAGGTAGCCAACGCTTCCGAGGAAATTCTCCTGTCTATTTCCGGCATGACTTCCTCTAAAGTTTCCGACATGAAGTCCGCAATCATGCTGCTGGGTATCGGCGATCTTGAAGATGAAGAAATTGAAGAGATTGAAGAAATAGAAACCGAAGCTCCTGTAGAAACAGAAGAGTCGGTAGAAGAACCTGAAACCGAAACTTCTGCACAAGTGGAAGAACAGGTTGAAGATTCTGTCAACGAAGAGTCTGAAACTCAGACTTCAGAAAATGAATAATACACTCCGGGGGAAACCCCGGAGACTCGATAAAGGCAGTTGTATTTGACCGGAATGGACAGCACAGAAAAACATGTACCCACTAGGTCATGTGTCATTTGCAGGCAGCGTTTTGCCAAAGAAGAACTGTTCAGGTTCGTTGTGGGCAAGGGGGCTTCCGACAGCGAGCTTATTCCGGATGAAAAAAAGGTAATGCAGGGTCGCGGATACTATATTTGCGACAATGAAAAATGCCTTGAAAGATTAAAATTTTTTCGACCACGGAAGAAGAACTTCAGGGGGTAGCACCATATGGCTTCAAAAATCAAAGTAAAGGAATTAGCCACCGAGCTCGGGGTTAATACCAAAGACATCCTTCAAAAACTCCGCGACCTTGGCGTACAGGCAAAAAGCACTGTAGCCAATATTGACGCGGAACAGGCAGATACCATCCGCAAGGAACTTTCCGGCAAGTCCGGCAAAGTTGAACAGCGCGAGGTTCAGCCCGGTGTAATCGTGCGCCGTCGCAAAGGCGGTCGCGGCAAAGCGAAAGCTGAAGAAGCGGAAACAAAAACAGAGGCTCCCGCAAAAGAAGAAGAAAAAGAAGCTCCGGCAGAGAAAAAGCAGGAAGCTAAAGAGAAAAAGGCTCCAGCGAAGAAAAAACCTGCCAAAAAGGCCCCCGCTAAAAGCGAGAAGCCCATGGTCAAAGTGATCAAGCCTGAAGAAATTGAAAAGAAAGAAGAAGCCCCCGTAGTTGAAGAGCCCAAAGCCTCCGAAGTGGACACTCCCCCCGCCGCAAAGGAAGTTGAAAGCAAAGAGCCAGCTAAAGAAGCTCCGGCTGAAAAAACAGCCAAGGCAGCAAAAGAAAAATCCGCGGAAGCCCCTAAAGCCGAAGCGGAAAAGAAACCTGCTGGTAAAGCTGAAGCAAAAGGCGAACCCAAGAAGAAAAAGCGCAAGAAGAAAAAAGAAATCGAAGCGCCCAAAGTAAAAATTATTTCCAGACCTGATCCCAACCTTCAGGCTGCCCAGCGTGCAGCAGAAGGCCCGGGTGGAGCAAGACGTCGTCCTACCGACGGTGACAGACCCTCCGGTGGTCGTCCCGGCGGCGGTAGACCCGGCGGTGGTCGTCCCGGTGGCGGACGCCCCGGCGGTCCCGGTGGAGGTCGTCCCGGCGGTCCCGGTGGAGGTCGTCCCGGCGGTCCCGGTGGAGGTCGTCCCGGAGGTCCCGGAGGAGGACGTCCCGGCGGTCCCGGTGGCGGAAGACCTGTTCCCGGTGCACCAGCTCCCGGTAATGATCAGAGCAAGAAGAAGAAATTCAAGAAGGACAGACGCGTCGTTGAGTTCGGCAAAGATCGTCGCAAGACTGATCAGGAAAGAGATCTTGAAAGTAAGTTTCGCGGCAAGAAAAGAGGCAAGAAAGGCAGGAACCGTGTTGAACAGGCTCCTGTTGTTCAGAAACCTCTCAAGGCTGCAAAACGTAAAATCAAGTTCAACGAGGCTATCCGCCTCTCCGATATGGCCCACCAGATGGGACTTAAAGCTCAGGAACTCATCAAGACCCTTTTCGGTCTCGGTGTAATGGCGACTATCAACCAGTCCTTGGACCTTGATACCACCACCCTGCTGGCAGCAGAGTTTGAATACGAAGTTGAAAACGTATCCTACTCCGAAGAAGAGCTGCTTGTGCCTACCAGCGAAGTGGATGAAGAGAAGAATCTCAAAGCCCGCCCGCCCATCGTTACCATTATGGGTCACGTTGACCACGGTAAAACATCACTGCTCGACGCCATTCGTCACAGTACTGTTACCGACGGAGAAGCAGGCGGCATCACTCAGCATATCGGTGCGTACCATGTTTCCACTGAACGCGGTGAGATCGTATTCCTCGATACTCCCGGTCACGAAGCGTTTACCACCATGCGTATGCGTGGAGCACAGGTAACTGATATTGTTATCCTCGTTGTTGCAGCTGATGACGGCGTCATGGATCAGACCCGTGAAGCTATCAGTCACTCTAAAGCTGCCGGCGTTCCCATTGTTGTTGCTGTCAACAAAATGGATAAGGAAGGAGCCAACCCCGAAAGAGTTCAGCGTGAGCTGTCCGATTTCGACCTCGTTCCCGAAGACTGGGGCGGCGATACCATGTTCGTTCCGGTTTCCGCCAAAGAGGGTACCGGACTCGATACTCTGCTTGAAATGGTTCAGTTGCAGGCTGAAGTTCTTGAACTCAAGGCCAACCCTGACAAATCAGCACGCGGTAACATTGTTGAAGCAAAACTCGACAAAGGCCGTGGTCCGGTCGGAACCGTCCTCATTCAGGAAGGTACCATCAATCAGGGCGACCCTTTTGTCTGCGGCCTCTACCATGGACGTGTTCGTGCCATGTTTGATGACCGCGGCAAAAAGATCAACAGCGCAGGCCCGGCCTTCCCGGTCGAGATTCAGGGTTTTGACGGTATTCCCGAAGCCGGTGATGAGTTTATCTGCGTAGCAGACGACAAAATCGCCCGCCGCATTGCTCAGGAGCGTAAGCTCAAGCACCGCGAACGCGAACTGGCAGGAAAATCCAAGGTTACCCTTGAATCCTTCCTCGCTTCCAAACCGAACCAGGAAGTACAGACTCTTAACGTTGTCCTCAAGGCTGACGTACAGGGTTCACTTGAAGCGATCAACGAAGCTCTTGCCAAACTGGCTACTGATGAGATCAAGGTTGAAGTCATCCACGGCGGTGCCGGTGCAATCACTGAATCCGACATCCTGCTGGCTTCCGCTTCACAGGCAATCATTATCGGCTTCAACGTAAGACCGACTGTGAAGATCAAGGAAATCGCAGAGCGCGAAGAAGTGGAAATCCGCTTCTACGACATCATCTACAAGCTGGTTGGCGAAATCAAAGACGCCATGGGCGGCATGCTCTCTCCGGATATCAAGGAAGAGTACCTCGGCCAGGCAGAAGTTCGCCAGACCTTCTCTGTACCCAAAGTCGGTGTTATCGCCGGTTGTCTGGTTGCGGATGGCAAGCTGACCAGACATGCTCAGGTTCGTCTGCTGCGTGACGGCGTAGTTATCTACACCGGAACCCTGACCTCGCTGAAACGTTTCAAAGATGACGCTAAAGAAGTTGCCAAAGGCTACGAATGCGGTGTCGGTCTTGAGAAGTTCAACGACATTAAGGAAGGCGACTTTATCGAAGCCTTCCAGGTTGTGGAAGTAGCAAGAACCCTCGAATAAGAATAAAACATCAGGGGCGGAAGCATTGTTTCCGCCCCTGATTTATAAATTTGATATGATAATCGGCGTACTGTCACTGGAATTCAGACTGCACGGAAACAGATCTCTCAAGGGAAAACGTAAAATATCCCTCAGCCTGAAGCAAAAGCTTCGAAACAAATTCAACCTCTCGATTTCTGAAGTTGAAGCAATGGACTCCCACGAAAGGCTCATACTCGCCGCAGTGACTGTAGCCAATGAAACACGCAAGGTTGAATCAACTTTGTCAAAAGCACTGGCAATGATCGAAGCCATGGCCCCGGCTGAATTGATTCATTGCGAAACAGAAATTTTCAGTTCCTGACCACTATGGTCAGGATTACTTTTTTTGAAAGAATTTTAAAATACGCTTTTGTGCTGACGACGGTAAAGCCATGTAAAAAGGTTTTAAGCCGCTGAAGGCAAACAGATTTTAGAGGTAAATAAAATGAAGACTTCGACATCACGCCGTTCCGTTAAAATGGGCGACCAGATCATGCGCGAAATTGCGACAATGCTCATTGAAGAGATTGCCGACCCACGCCTCGAGATGGTTTCCATCAGCGGGGTGCGTATGAATAAAGACAATAATATAGCCGAGGTGATGTTCACCATGGCCGGGGACAAGGATAAAATCACTGCTGCGGTCAAGGCTCTGGATAAAGCCAAGGGTTTCATTCGCAGTAAACTGAGCAAACGTATCCGCGTCCGTCAAATCCCCGAACTCAGGTTCGTGCACGACAACTTCCTTGAGGAGATGGTTTATGGAAGCTCGACTAAAAGAGATATGTCGGATTCTTAAAGAAGAGGACGACTTTCTCGTAGCAGCCCATTTTAATCCGGACGGTGATGCTTTAGGCTCAACCGCCGCCATGGGCTATATCCTCGAAAAGCTCGGTAAGCGTTACCGCCTCTACAACCAGAGCGGCAAGCCCGAAGCCATGAATTGGTTCGAGACTCCCTCCCCTATTCTCACTGAAATCCCCAAAGGATTTGATGGCTGGTATATCATCCTTGATTGCGGTGATGCACCACGCATGGGCGAAACGCTCATGAACGCCATGGATCAGGAAAAATCCATAAACATTGACCATCACATGGGCAATTCCGGGTTCGCTGCCGTAAACTGGGTAGACACCAACCGCCCTGCAGTAGGCGAGATGGTAACTCTTATTGCCCGTGAATTTAATATTTCCCTCTCCGGCAAGCTTGGTGAATCCATCTACCTGTCCATTGCCACTGATACCGGATTCTTTACCTACAACAACACCAAACCTGAGACCCTCGAAATAATCGCAGATATCATTCGCTATGGTCTTGATTTAGGTGATTTTGTACCCAAAATCCGTAACCAGTGGACCATGAAACGCATCAATCTCTGGGCCACAGCACTGGGCAAGGTTGAGATGCATCATGACGGGCAGACCGCCTTGCTCTTCATCCCGCAGGAAATGCTTGATGAATCCGGTTCAGGAGGACCTGATTGTGAAGGTCTGGTCAGCTTTATCCTCCGCATTCAGGGAGTACGCGTTGCCGTGCTCATCCGTGAAGACAGCCCTATGCGCTACAAATTCAGCTTACGCTCACAATCCCGCGACAACGTTCAGGTTGTGGCCTCTCTCTTCGGAGGCGGTGGACACAAGAATGCCAGCGGCGGACTCATTGAAAACAACCCCGATACCGTACGTGAAAGACTCATCTCCGCTATCGGTGATAAAGTTATAAATTAAAAGCTTATTAGATTATGGGAAGAAAACCTAAAAAAAGTCCTTTTCAAAAACACGGTGTTCTGGTTTTACATAAACCATCCGGTCCGACTTCAACCGACTGCCTCAATTCTATTAAGCGTGAGCTGAAGCAATCCAAGATTGGCCATGCAGGAACACTTGATCCTTTAGCCGAAGGCGTACTGCTGGTAATGCTCGGTCAGGCCACAAAACTCGGGCCTTATCTGCTGGGACATGATAAAGTATACACCGGAAGTTTGAGTATCGGAAGAACTACAGATACTTATGACATTCAAGGTGCTGAGACTTCCACCGGAGATATTTCCGAGATCACGGAAAAAATGGTGGAAAACGAAATTTTACACTGGAATGACTTGACTAGTCAGGAAGTTCCTGCCTATTCGGCTGCAAAGCATAAAGGTAAACCGCTCTATGAATTGGCCAGAAAAGGGGAAAAAACCCCGGTCAAAATCAAGAGCATTGAAATATTTGATGCAGAACCGCTGGAAGTGAGTCTGCCACTGGCCCATTTCCGAGTTGGGTGCTCTGCCGGCACCTACATACGCTCCCTGGTCCATAGCTTGGGGTCGCGGCTCGGATGCGGCGCGGTAATGGAATCACTTAGGCGCGAAGAAAGCCGGCCATATCGGCTGAGCGAAGCGCACAACCTCGATGAGGTTCTTGCCGATCCTGAAGGATTCGAGGCACGGATAATTCCGCTTGCGGAAGCCCTGCCTCACTGGCACAGGTTTACCGTTTCGGAAATCATGTCAGGAGCCATCAAGAACGGAACAAGAATCCCTGTTGAGGATGTAGCTGCTGATCAGAAAATTATCGAAGGCGAGAGGGCTATGTTCCTTGATACCAACGGTACAGCTCTGGCTCTTATGGAGACAAAGCAGATCGACGGCAAGCTTCTCTGGGTAATACTTCGCGGCTTGTGGGGTTGATTCCCCGCGGGAATTTCAACTTCCAGCACAAACTAAACATTCGCGTTCAAAACGTGAATTGGAGGATAACGCTATGGTTATGACTGCTGAAGACAAGGCAAAAGTAATTGAAGAATACCAGACCAAACCTGGTGACACCGGTTCCCCTGAAGTACAGGTTGCTATTCTTACCGCAAGAATCAAGTACCTGACCGACCACTTCAAGAGCCACAAAAAGGATTTTCACTCCCGCACCGGCCTGCTGAAAATGGTTGGCCAGCGCAGAAACATCCTCAAGTACCTGAAGTCTAAAGACGTTCAGCGTTACCGCGATCTTATTGCAAGACTTGGTCTGCGCAAATAAGCAGTTTCAGGGGAGGGCTTGCCCTCCCCTTTTTATTATATTCACACATTTGTGTTTTCATCTGACTTTACATCATATAGATGGTAGTTAGATCTGATTAAACGAAGGGATCCGTGCTCTCCTGCAATGGATTTTTAGTTGGCTGAGGAAGGGGTTCATCCCCGATATGAAATCCTCCCTTAGCCGGCTGGAAAATTCGGACAGCATCGGGTTCCATTATTACAACTTATTTTAGAGAGGAATCTAAATGTTAGTACCTTTTGAACCCACTTCCGTAACCGGTCGTGTCGGTAATCTCGACATCACACTGGAAACCGGACGTATGGCGAACCAGACCAACGGAACCGTTCTGATCAAGTCCGGCGGCACCGTTGTTCTCGTTACTGCCGTAGGCATGCCCGCTGACGGCCCGCGCGACTTTTTTCCGCTGACCTGTAACTACCTTGAAAGAACATACGCCGCGGGTCGCATCCCCGGTGGTTACTTCCGCCGCGAAGTAGGCCGTCCTTCCGACCGTGAAACACTGGTTTCCCGTCTCATGGACCGCCCTGTACGCCCCATGTTCCCCAAAGGATACCGCGATGAAGTTCAGGTTATCGCAACCGTTCTTTCCGCTGACACCGACACCAACCCCGATGTTCTGGCAATGACCGGTGCATCCGCAGCACTGCACATCTCCGACCTTCCTTTCAACGGTCCTGTTGCAGCAGCCCGCGTCGGCCTTGTGGACAATGACTTCGTACTCTACCCCACCTACAAGGGTGTTGCTGAACAGAGCGATCTCAACCTCGTCTTCGCCGCAACCCGCGACGCAGTGATCATGGTTGAAGGTAGCTCCCAGTTCCTGTCTGAGAACACCATTGCAGAAGCACTGGAATGGGGTCACGAACAGATGGCTCCTATGTTCGACCTTCAGGACGCACTGCGCGAAAAAGTCGGTCGCCCCAAGATGGAAGTGGCTGCGCCTGTAAAAGACGAAGAAGTCATCACTCTCGTTACTGAAAACTTCGCTGATGAACTCGACAAAGCCCTGACCATTCCTGCTAAGATGGAACGTAGAGACGCCAAGTCTCAGGTTAAAGCTAAAGCCAAGGCACTGGTCGAGGAAAAATTCCCCGAAGAGCCTGCCAGAGTTAAAGCTGTCGGCGATGTAATGGGCGACCTTGAAAAGAAAATCGTGCGTAAGCGCATTGTGGATAACGGCGTACGTATCGATGGTCGCGACCTGACCACTGTCCGTAATCTTTCCATGGAAGTGGGCAGCCTGCCCATGACCCACGGTTCCGCCCTGTTCCGCCGCGGTGAGACTTCTGCTCTCGCTGTCTGCACACTGGGTTCCACCCGTGATGAGCAGCGTTTTGAAACCCTGATCGGTGAAGACACCAAGCGTTTCATGCTCCACTACAACTTCCCTCCGTACTGCGTTGGTGAAGCTAGGTTCCTGCGTGCTCCTTCCCGTCGTGAAATCGGCCACGGAACACTGGCTGAACGCGCTCTTACCCCGGTATTGCCCGCTGCGGAGAAGTTCCCCTTCACCATGCGTGTAGTTTCCGAAGTAATGGACTCTAACGGTTCTTCCTCCATGGCTTCCGTATGCGGCACCACCCTGTCCCTCATGGATGCCGGTGTACCCATCAGCGCGCCTGTTGCAGGTATTGCCATGGGTCTTTGCCAGGAAGGCGATGAATACTACGTTCTCACCGACATCCTCGGCGACGAAGATGCCCTCGGCGATATGGACTTCAAGGTTGCCGGTACTGAAGAAGGTATCACCGCAATCCAGATGGATATCAAAATCAGCGGTATTCCCGCTCAGGTTCTGCGCAACGCACTCGGTCAGGCTAAAGAAGCCCGTCAGATCATCCTTGATGATATGAAGGAAGTCATTGAAGCACCCAGAGCTGAACTTTCCGTTAACGCTCCGCAGATGGAAGTATTGCAGATCAACCCCGAGAAGATCCGTGACCTCATCGGACCCGGCGGTAAAAACATCAAAGCAATCACTGCTGAAACTGCAGCCGATATCGACATTGAAGATTCCGGTAAGGTTTCCATCTTCGCACCTACCCTTGAGTCCCTCAAGAAAACTGTGGAGATGGTTAAGTACTACGACCAGACCGCAGAACTGGGCAAAAACTACGTGGGTACTGTTAAGAAAATCCTCGAAATCGGCGCGATTGTTGAAATCCTGCCCGGTCTCGAAGGTCTCCTGCACATCTCCCAGATCGACGTTGAACGCATCGCTGAAGTTACCGATGTTGTCCAGCTCGGTCAGGAAATCACCGTTAAGGTTGTTGAAGTACAGCCCAACGGACGTATCCGTCTTTCCCGTAAGGCATGGCTCATGGAGCAGGCCGGACAGGAAGTCAATCTTGACTCTTTCAAGATGGGCGGCGGACGCCCCGGTGGTCCCAGAGGCGGACGTGATGGCGGTCGCCGCGACGACAGACGCGGTGGCGGTGGCGGACGTCGCAGATAGACACCGCAGACATAAGCATCTTCAAAGCCGCCGGGTATTTCACCCGGCGGCTTTTTTATTGGATTACGATAAGATATCCCACCTATTGACCAACCCAATAAATATACCTACAAAAGTATTGCAATTCTAATAATCGCATCACCACAGACTGATGAGGACCATGATGAAATCACAGAGAAAAATTTTAAAAAAATTGTTTTTATCTTCACACCTCAAACTATTAACAACAATTTTATTTTGCCTCTTTTGGCTCAATGTCAGTCCCGGAAATGTACAGGCCGAAAACGATATACCGCGAACAACTACTTCTAAAGACGGAAGTACTATATCCTATGAGATATACGGTGAAGGAAAGATCCCCCTCATCTTTGTACATGGTTGGTGTTGTGACAGTAGATACTGGAGAAAACAGGTTCCTTTTTTTTCAAAAAAAGACAGAATCGTTCTTGTTGACCTCGCTGGACATGGGCACTCTTCTGCTGAGCGTTCAAACTATACAATGAAGTCATTCGGCGAAGACGTTGCAGCTGTAATCACTGCTATCAATGCCAATAAAGCAATCTTGATCGGACATTCCATGGGCGGTCCTGTCATAGCTGAAACCGCGAGAATAATGCCAGATAAGGTAATCGCACTGATAGGAATAGATACGTTCGAAAATATCGAATATCCACTTGATGAAAAAGGGAAACGTGAGTTCCTCGCCCCACTTGAAGAAGACTTCCCTTCAGGAAGCAGCAGGATGGTGAACATGATGTTTTCAAATTCTACTTCACAGCGCATTCGGGACTGGGTAGTTGCTGATATGTCATCCGCCCCGCCAAAAGTCGCACTTAGTGCCAACCACGCGTATTTCGATCGATATATAACAGGAGAGGCTGCTACTATTTTTGACGAGGTTCGCCAGCCAGTTTATTGCGTAAGTGGCGAACTGTGGCCCATTAATTATGAAGCTAACCGCAGGCACATGAGTTCCTTTGAAGCAATAACACTGAAGGGAGCTGCTCACTTTCTTATGCTCGCCCGCCCAGACGAATTCAACAAAGCGTTGGATGAAACAATAAAAACAATTCTCAAAAATAACAAATTAAATTAATACAATACAAGAGATACAAATCTCTCTAATCTAATATAATCAGACCATCTTCAAAGCCGCCGGGTATTTCCCCGGTGGCTTTTTTTGTGCCTTGTCAACACAGCTTATAATTGAACTCCTCTCTTGACGCGCCTGCAACATAGCGATAATGGTTTTCATCCCCACTATCAAATCAATAGGATTTCATATGAATAAATCATCCAGACAATTGGTTTCACCATCCGGTAAGGGCAAAGAAACCATGTACGTGTTGCTTACGGCCATACTGGTTACTGTGAGCTGCGCGACTCTCATATTGGTGAACCAAAAGCAGTCTGAGATAGCAAATCTGGCAGATTTCCAGATCAGGGCCTTCAGCGATCTGAATGAAAAAGAACTGGCGGTATTCAACGGTCTTTACACCGCTGCGGTGGAAATCAATGCAATTCATAGCGAGGAAGAAGAGTGGTTGACTGTGCCTCAACTGGAAGAGGAATTGATGCCCCCCTTCACCAAGGACACCTCGTGGAAAAACAATGGACGCTTCAACTGGACCCGTTCACTGCGCCCGTCAGGTTCCATGGACATTGCCCTCTACACCGGACATCCGAAGCAAGGAGAGGAGACGGGTTCCTTCATCCTACTCTTCCTTCACAACCATACCCAAAAACAAGGCAACGCACGCACAGAGCCGAGCCACGCCCCCTATGAAATCTGGTACCACACCTCAGCAGGCAAACCTGCTCCGCAAATCGCAACCGATCAGGGTTTCATCTCAGCCGGCTGGAAAGAAGTCATCGCCTACAGCGGAGAAGATGAAGTCAAAAGGATAAAAGGATAAACCATGTCTCGCCTAAAAATTTTCGTACTAACCACCCTGTTGCTCCTCTCATTTTCAGCACAGGCCCATGCCCGGACTCAAAGCCAAATGCTGGTCATCGGCACCACTCTCCATCCCTATTACAGCTTTGTGACCAACATCGTTAAAGACCGGGCAATTGTGCAACCACTCATCGGCGAAGGATTCAACCCGCACAACTATCGCCCGCAACCCGAAGACATTAAGCGGGTCATGAATCTTGACGTACTGGTATTCAACGGCATCGGCCATGATGAATTCGCCATGGAAATCCTTGGTGCAGCCCAGATGAAAGGCAAAATTCCACTCATCTTCGCCAACAAGGATGTTTCACTCATCCCGGTGGCCGGCAACATGGATGATCTTAAAATCGTCAACCCGCATACTTTTATATCCGTGACCACCTCCATCCAGCAGATTTACACCATTGCCGCTGCGCTGGCTGATATCGACCCGGAGAATGCTAAATTCTACAAAAAAAACGGGCGCAAATACGTACGCAAGCTGCGTAAGCTCAAAGCCAAATATATGAAGCGCATCGCCGACCTGCCAGATATGGATTTCCGCTGCGCCACTATCCACGGCGGCTACGACTATCTGTTGCAGGATTTCGGTCTTCAGGTCACAGCAGTTATCGAACCAAACCACGGCCTGAAGCCCACCGCCAACCAGCTTGCCAAGACAATCAAAAAAATCAAAGCCCTCAACGTGGATGTAATTTTCACGGAAATGCATTTCCCGGACAAATACGTGGAAACCATCCACGACGAAACCGGCATACGCATACGCCACCTTTCCCATCTTACAGGTGGTTCATATTCTCCTGAAGACTTTGAAAAGGGAATCGAAGCTAATATGAAAGCCCTGACTGATGCCCTCATCGAGGCTAACCAAATCAAAGAAGAAAATAGATGAACACCATGGTTGATACAAAATACGGACCTTCAATCAGCTTTGAGAACGTCAGTCTGACTCTGGGCAACACCCGGATTCTTAAAGATCTGAGCTTTGAAATATATTCCGGGGCCCTGCATTGCATCATCGGTCCCAACGGCGGCGGCAAAACATCCCTGCTCCGTTCGCTGCTGGGCCAGATGCCTCATTCGGGGAATATCAATATAGATTGGCAGGAAAACCGCACAATCGGCTACGTGCCCCAGACCCTTAACTACGATACCACCCTGCCCGTTACCGTGGAAAATTTCATGTCCATGACCTGTCAGAACAGGCCCGCCTTCATGAATCCATCCGCAAAGGACCGCAAACTTATCGGAGCAGCCCTTGAACGGGTCAATATGGCCGGGAAAGCAAAACGCATTTTCGGACAGCTTTCCGGCGGGGAAAGGCAACGCGTGCTGCTGGCACAGGCCCTGCTCCCGGAACCTTCCCTGCTGATCCTTGATGAACCCACCACCGGACTGGATAAGGCCGGAGCAGCCATCATGCGTGGACTCCTGAAAGAGCTGAAGACGAAAGGCGTAACCATCATAATCATCCATCACGATCTCATGGAAGTTAAGGAGATCGGTGATTGCGTGACCTGCATCAACCGCGAAGTCCTTTTCTCAGGATGCCCCACAGAAGAGCTCACCCCGGACCGCATTCTGAACATATTCAGCTCAGCAAGGCAGGCAGCATAATGGAATTTATCTACGACCTCATCAGAACCCCGCTCATGGAGATGGGCAGAAGCGGTGTCCTGCCCGATTATTTCCAATATGCTTTTGTTATTAATGCCTTGATCTGCTCTCTGCTGGCCGGGCCCATCCTCGGTAGCATCGGAACCATGGTGGTCGCCAAGCGTCTGGCTTTTTTCTCACAGGCCGTGGGACAGGCAGCCCTGACCGGGGTGGCTCTGGGGATAGTACTAGGCGAGCCTTACACCGCGCCCTATGTATCCCTGTTCGGCTTCTGCATCCTTTTCGGACTGCTCATGAATTACACTCGCAACCGGACCCGTATGTCCTCGGATACGGTCATAGGGGTGTTTCTGTCCATATCCCTTGCCGTAGGTGCCTGCGTGCTGCTCTACGTGACCGGAAAGGTCAACATGCACGTACTCGACAACATCCTTTTCGGCTCCATCCTGACCGTGAACAATACCGACATAAACGTACTGGCGATAATTTGCGCCCTATGCGTTGCTATCTGCCTGCCCATGTTCAATAAAATCCTGTTGGCCAGCTTCAACCCCAGTCTTGCCCATGTGCGCGGCATCAACGTCAAGCTGGTGGATTACATGTTCATCCTCATCATAACGGTCATAACCGTGGCAGCACTGAAAATAGTTGGTGCTGTGCTGGTGGAGGCACTGTTCATTATCCCGGCTGCGGCAGCGCGGAACATCAGCAAGTCCATGCGCGGATTTTTCTTTTACAGCATGATCTTTGCAACCCTCAGTTGCCTGCTGGGTGTGCTGATTCCCATGCAGTACGAGATTCCAGTTCCATCCGGCGGGGCGATTATCATCGTGGCTGCGGTATTTTTTGCTTTTACTTCGTTGGTGCGCACTGTGCTTCCCTCATTTCGGGAAGCTGCGATTTAGAATAAGGATACATTATGAGAAAAATACTTACTTTAATTATGCTGCTCAGCCTCATGGGATGCGCCAAGCAATCGACCAACCATCCTCAAACTTCAGGCATGCAAATACTGACTTCGCTTGAAGCCACTAAGCTGCTTAGCCAGACGTTGATCGAGGGAACTGGAATTAAAATAATTCAGACTGTACCTGCGACTTACTCCATGAATTCCCAAGCCAGATACCTTAAGAAGCACGCCAAAAAATTCAACGAGCAAGCCGTAAATGCCGCAGCCTGCGTGACTATCCGCTCTATCTGGCAGGATGATGATCTGTATCCCTACGCCAGAAGGGGCAATGTACGCATCGTCGAAATCGATGCTTCCGCCCCGGTGGATAAAACACAGGCCGGGGTCAAGCTGATAAAAGAGAGGGAAAGCGGACATGTTTCCCCCTTCATTTGGAGATCCCCCGGCAACCTGACCAAAATGGCGGACTTCGTAGCCAAAGACCTCATGGCCCTTTATCCGGATCAGGCCGTAAAAATCGACAGCAACCTGAAATCCCTGAAACAGGATCTTTTCAAGCTACGCACAAATTACGAAATACGATTCAGTGAACTTGAATCAGTTGAAGCCATCAGTATAACCGGGAATTTCGATTACCTGATCTCTGAATTCGGAATTGAAATAGTGGAGAATTTCCTGAAACAGCAGATTGATTGGGATGAATCGGATATTGCGATCTTGGAAGAATCCATCCGCAAAAACGAAATTAAATCAGTGCTCTGCAATCGCATGCCGCAAGGCAAAATATATGAAGCGATCGTCAGTAACGGAGCAAAGCCAGTTGTCCTACGCACGCTGATTGCATCGAGATCAACGGGTCAGTCTGCTAAAGAGCAGCTGTTGGGATTATATTCGGAAAATCTTGATAAAATTTATGATGGGTTGAAATAAAAAAACGGGGATGCGCTAGACATCCCCGTTTAATTTTTAACCTCTTTCGTCAAAGACACGCTTGGTCTTGGCGAAACTTCTGGGTAGCAACCCGGGCTTGAGAATTTCCACATTAGCCCGCACGAGGATGAATTTCCTAATCTCATCGCAGATAGCCTTGGCGAGATTGGCATCATTTGCCTCGGATACACCGGGCATGCGCTCTACTCGCACAGACATATGATCCAGACCTTCCCTGCGCTCAAGGAAAATCTGATACTCGGAGCTTGCTTCCGGGAATGACTCCAGCACCGACGCAATCTGACCGGGATAAATATTAACCCCGCGAAAAATGAACATATCGTCACTTCTGCCGGAAATAGTATCGTGACGAGGCATGGCACAACCGCAGGAACATTCACCGGGAATGATCCGGGTAAGGTCGCGAGTGCGGTAACGGACCAGTGGCGAGGCCTCCTTGTTCAGCGTGGTTACGACAAGCTCACCCACTTCACCGTCAGGTACGGGTTTTAGAGTCACCGGATCAATAATCTCGGCAATGTACTCATCTCCCCAGTAATGAATACCTTCGTGGGCGTTACATTCTATCCCCGCACCGGGACCGTAAAGTTCAGTCATACCGGAAATATCATGGCTTGATTCAAGTCCGAGGGATTCCTCGAACTGCTTGCGCATCTTGCTGGAGCAGGCTTCACCGCCGAAAATACAACGTTTGAGCTTAAGCCGTTCCACTATACCCGCTTTCTGTGCTTCCTCGCCGAGCAACAAAGCCATTGATGCGGTGGAACAAAGACAGGTAGCACCGAGATCTTCCAAAATCTGGAGCTGAATCTCAAGCATTCCCGGCCCCACAGGCAGAGTCATGGCCCCGAAATGCTCTGAACCGAGCTGGAATCCAGCCCCGGCAGTCCATAAACCGTAGCCCACGCAGACCTGCACCCGGTCAAGAGTGGTCAATCCGGCAAGCTCGTAACAGCGGGCAAACATGTTTTTCCATGTCTCAATATCCTTGCGGGTGTAGGAAAGAATTTTGCGTTTCCCAGTGGTTCCGCTGGAGCCGTGAATACGCACAACATCCTCTTCAGGCACGGAAAGCAGCGGCAAAGGATAGCCTTCTTTGAGATGGTCGGCAGTAGTGAAGGGAAGCTTCTGCAAATCATCAAGGGATTTGATGTCGCCCGGTGCAACTCCCTGCTCTTTGTACTGCGCCTGATAAAAAGGGCTGTTTGCGTCAGTATGCGCTACGGTCCATTTCAATCCTTCCAGCTGCTTATCAGCCAGTTCCTGAGTACTGAGTTCCGGTATGAATCTATATTTGCCGCCCATTTTATGTCTCCGTAGAAAGCTTGTTCAATTATCTTAAGTGTCGTATCCACTTTTTTACTAATAAGTCAGACGCAATTGTTTTGCAGGGACACCCTAAATCTTCAAGTTATCCAAGGTCAACATGCATCTAATTTCCATAAATATTTTTCAGATCGCGGCAGCAGCCTTAATCGGAGCAATTCTGGGCAGCTTTTACGGCTGCGCAGTATTTCGCTACATCAACGGTCAGACATTGACCAATCCACGCCGCTCCACCTGTCCAGAATGCGGCCATACCATCCGCTGGTACGAAAATATTCCCCTGTTCAGCTACCTGCTGCTGCGCGGCAAATGCTCCGCCTGCAAACAAAATATCAGCCCCATCTACTCTGTGATCGAATTAGTTTCCGTTGCATGGGCAGTGCTGCTTATGCTGACCTTCGGACCTTCCACAGAATGGCTGGTCTACATGTTTTTCGGAGGGTTGATGATTGTGGCTTCGTTCATCGACCTGCAAACCTTCATTCTGCCGGATATTATCACCATCCCCGGTTCGCTTGCAGCTATTCCCTGCGCAGCCATGTTCACCCAGGTGGGCTGGGAGGGCGCACTGCTCGGCGCAGGCATCGGCGGAGGATTGTTCTGGTCTCTACGGCTGCTCTACCGGGGACTGAAGGGGACTGAAGGCCTTGGACTAGGTGATGTTAAGATCATGTTCATGATCGGAGCATTGGCCGGACCGCAGAACCTGCCGCTGGTGATCACGGTTTCAGCATTCACCGGACTTGTAGCCGGGGTGATCATGATGGTGGTTGATAAAGATCAGGAATACGGTTCAATGATCCCCTTTGGACCATTCCTCGCGCTGGGTTCCATGCTGACAATTCTTTACGCTGAACCGTTCTGGAACTGGTACTTAATATAAAAAAAGGGGAGATCGCATGATCTCCCCTTTATCCCGTAAAAACGGAAATTTAATTACACACCGAAGGGACCGAACTTCTTAACGTATTCCTGAAGTTCTTCCCAGAGATGCTCTGAAAAGTTATCATATTTTTCAGCTGCACTGTCGTAGCTTTCCAGCTTTTTAACAACATTTGCTGCTTTGTCGTAAACTGTTTTGAACTCAGCTTCGTCCATGCCAGCCATTTTCATGGCTTCTTCTTTAGAAAGGTGACCGGTATGGGCAAAAACCCCGGACAGAACGCCCATCATATTTTTTACGTTCTTTTGAGCCATCTAATACTCCTTAATAAAATGAAATTCTAAAAAAACTACCTCACAACCATATTTGGCATTAACACTATTTAATCCATCATTGCAAGCAGTTCCCCTTATAACGGCTAAATTCGCAAATAAATCTCAGCAGACTTTCGTGATCTCCACAAACATTGCTTTTTCATTCTTGCAAACGTATTGTTCCGCTTTAAACCACCATT
The DNA here is from genome assembly GCA_004923195.1 of Marinifilum sp. JC120. Lineage (NCBI taxonomy): Bacteria > Pseudomonadati > Bacteroidota > Bacteroidia > Marinilabiliales > Marinifilaceae > Marinifilum > Marinifilum sp. JC120. The sequence continues at coordinate 66,904 of RDSB01000002.1, forward strand.
ATGAGAACTAAAAATGACCGTTAAAAATAATAGTATCTGGATCAACGCAGGCGAAGCTTCCGGCGATATGCACGGAGCACGGCTGGCAAAAGAACTCATGGAGCGCGACCCCGGCCTGAAAGTAATGGGTATGGGCGGGTCGGCCATGGGAAATGCGGGCTGCGACATCCGCTACCCCATGCAGCTTATTTCACTGGTGGGACTGACCGAAGTCCTGCCCAAACTGCCCCGGCTGCTGAAACTTTTCGGCCAGATTGAGGATATTCTCAAAGCAGAACGCCCCAAAGCAATCATCCTCATCGATTGCCCGGACTTCAATTTCAGGCTGGTCAAAATTGCCCGCAAACTGGATATTCCAATATACTACTACATCACCCCGCAAATCTGGGCATGGCGGCAGGGACGCGCAAAATTCCTGCAAAAGCATGTCCGTAAAATCCTGTGCATCCTGCCTTTTGAACAGCAATTCTTCAAAGAACGCGGGGTTGATGCCCAGTACGTGGGTCACCCCCTGCTGGACCTCATGCCCCTAGATGAACTGGATGCCATCACCCCGGACCCGAATCTGGTGGGCATCCTGCCGGGTAGCCGGAGCAAGGAAATTTCATCTCTGTTACCGGAATTCGCCATAGCAGCAGAAAGGCTTGCCAAAGATTTCCCGGAACTAAAGTTTTCCATTGCCCGCGCGCCGGGAGTAAAAGAAGAAAAGTTGCGCCACTTCTGGCCGGAACACATTCCGGTGACCATCAATCAGCCGGAAAACAGATACAGACTAATGCGCAATTCCAATGTAATAATGGCTGCATCAGGAACCGCCACACTGGAATGCGCCCTCATCGGAACCCCCACATTGGTGGCCTATAAGATGTCCGCTCTGAGTGGTTTTCTGGCCAAGAAAATAGTCAACATAAAATACGTCAGCCTTGCCAACATCATCCCGGACAAGCTGATCCTTCCAGAGTACTTGCTGGAAAACGCCACTGCGGATAACTTCTACAAACAAATCCGCCAGTGGGTGGGTTTTCCTGAGTCAGCGGAAAAAGTAAGGTCTGAATTAAAAGAATTGCGTGAAATGATAGGAGAACCGGGAGTGGCTGCACGGACAGCAGAAACGATTTTGCAGGATTTAAAAAACTTGTAGAACCACAACCTGAAAGAGAGTCACCGGATAATCACTATGAAAAAACTTTTCCTGATATTCATTTTGCTGGCAAACCTCATCCTTTGCGGATGCGTAGCCCAGAAAGTTCCCGGCAAGCATGGTTTTTATTCGACCAAATCACCAGCTTTGACCATAGAGTTCAATGGTCTGGAATATCAGGGTGAGTACAAAGAGAACAAGAGCAAAGCCAGCGTCCATACCTATTTTTATTCTGACCGGGACGGCGGGAACGGAGCATGGGTTGAGATCATCAACATGCGACAGGGCTGGACTGTACGCCCCAAGCAAGTGCCGGGCGAGAAATTGCCCAATACAGGCATTTATACGCGGAAAATAGCAAATGAAAGCTACTACTGCCGCACCTTTCTCGTCCCGCCCGATTCAGGAAAAAGCGGTCTGGCCTCCCTGCCCGGATACACGGCAGTGCGTATATGTACCAAACTGATATCCCCTGCACAAAAAATTTCCATCGGCTATGCCGGAAAAGTTGATCCAGCCCTGACTAAAAAACTATTCAGTTCATCAAATTACGGTGGACTGACTCAGGCGCAGAAAGATTTTTTCGCCGCTTTTGACAAGAGAGCAGAGACCGTACTTATCATGAATAAGTATCAGCAAGGCGATGTGGAAGAGAAGATAGAGAATGCCGTGATTCTTGAAGACCCTTGGTATACATTCACGGATTTTCTGCCTTTGAATCGACAGATTGATAAGATAGTGCGCTGAATGGTTTAGAATCGTCTCACTTTCTTATCTAAAAATAATTTCATTCAGCACTAGAAAGTACCAACTACAAATCGCAAGAAAAACACTGGAATGCACAAAAAAAACCCCGGAGCCGATCCCCGGGGTTTTTCTGACTTTGGACTCGCTGTGAAGCAGCCAACGTGACTGCTTCACAATTCACAAACTAATTAACTTATAAAACTATACGCAGCCGGTAGGCTTAGGCAGACCAGCCATTTTACAAGCTCCCTTACCGGGACCGGAGGGGAACAGCTCATAAATGTGCTTAAGTTTGAATCCGGTAACCTTGGAAAGGATACGGACCATAGGTGCGATACCGTTCTTCTTGTAGTAGTCCTGCAAGAAGTCGATAACTTTCTGGTGCTCTTCGTTCAGTTCTTTGATGCCTTCGCCTTCTTTACAGAAGTCAACCCACTCGGGGCACCAGTCTTCAAACTTGAGCAGAAAACCATCTTCATCTACGTCAAAGTTTTTTCCCATGAATTCAACGATTGCCATGTAAAACCTCCTAAAAAAAATTAATCGTAAAAGCGCACCTGGCACTTTAACAACAGGATATAGTGACTTTCCCGAAATCCAATTCCGAGGAAAATTTCTCACTCACCCAACGTGCCAATTAAAACCTTGGCAAGAAAATTTCAAGAAAAATATTGTGCTAGTTTGCATATTTCACACAAAAATGTCCAAACCGGGAGCGGCAAACCACTCCATTAGGCACAATTTCCTGTTCAAAATTAATTCCTTCTTAAGCAAAAAGCGGAAAATCTTTACACTTCTTTTTCTGGCTTAATGGCAAAAAGCGGAATTTATATCCCTCAACAAAAGACTATCACATTAAAATAACTGTATATTTTTTCATAGGAACAGTTCCTGCTGAATAGTTCTCCATAAAATCAGGAGGAAATAAAATGGAAATCAGTTTTGTTAACAAATCAGCAAATACGCCTCTCAGAAATGAACATTCCGCTCAGGTCGCCCCGGCTACCGTTACCCGCGAGCAAAAACTTGACTCCGTTTCCGGAAACATAAGAGCCGGTCTCAAATCAGCCGAAGAAGATCCAACCCAGCTGCTGGAACAGACCGTAGAGGCCAGCGCACAGGAAGGTGCTATTGACGGAGCACACGATTTTAACATGGCACGAATCATGGAACTTCTTTCCGATCCGTTGCTTCAGGAAGATATTCCGGAATAAAAAGTCATTCCTCAAAACGATTTTCATTGAACATAGCGGTTCAATTTTTTGAAAAGGCAAAGCCCCGAATTTACTGTATTCGGGGCTTTGCCTTTTTGTACGCAAAATGGTAATGAAAGGAAGTTTCAGCCCATAACTGGTTACGACAATTTTCTATGAATAAAATCAACTTGATAAAATCTCCGGACAAACCTACCCCCGGATACCCGCCAATGGAGTCCGCCCTGACTCCTCCGCCACCTGTGGTAATAGACCCGTCGTGGACAGTTCCATCCGCACAGCAATGCATCGCATGGTGGGATGATTACGAGATGCTGGAAAATATCAAATCCCACAGCATGCTTGTGGCCAAAGTAGCGGTTGAAGCCTCGACCATGGCTTTGAAATCAGGTGTTGATGTTGATATCCCCACTATACAAGCCTCTGCCCTACTGCACGACATTGCCAAGAGCTACTGTATTTATCACGGGGGCAACCACAGCCAGATCGGAGCCGCATGGACCATGCAGCTAACCGGAAACCCGGCAATATCCATGGGCGTGCTCCACCACGTATTCTGGCCTTTTGAGCCGGAAGCTGACAAATATTTCCTTCCGCTGGTCATAAGTTACGCTGATAAACGCGTAATGCACGACACATTCACTACGCTTGAAAAACGATTCAATGATTTGAAGGTCCGCTACGGCAAGACTGAAAAAATCAAACAAAGAATTCACAAAACTTACGAGCAGGCACTTCATCTTGAAGAACGGCTCGGTAAACTTATCGGAGTTGATCTGAATGCATGTTCTCTTGATTGCGGGCGGCTGGTCTGAGGAAAGGGAAGTATCCCTAAGCGGAGCAAAAGGCATTGAACAAGCTCTTCTCGAACTTGGGCACGATGTTGAATTCCTTGATCCTGCAAAAGATTTTAAGAATATTCTCACGCTTGCTGAACATGCGGATTTTGCCTTCATCAACCTCCACGGTTCACCGGGCGAAGACGGCCTGATTCAGGCCATGCTCAATCAGGTCAACTGCCCCTATCAGGGCGCAGAGCCGGAAAGCTCTTTCCTGACCCTCAACAAGGCTGCGACCAAAACTGTTTTTGATCAGCATTCCATCCTTACCCCACGTTGGGAACTGGTCTGTCCGGCAGAAGACTGCAAGGGACTTGAAGAGCTTAAGCCTCCGGTTTTTATCAAGCCCAATTCCGGCGGTTCCAGCCTAGGCATGACCTTTGCCCGGACCACCGAAGAACTGGAAAAAGGGATTGATACCGTATTCGAACTTGGCGACAGCGCCCTTGTGGAAGAATACACCAAAGGAATCGAAGTTACCTGCGGCATTCTCGACGGAGAACCATTGCCGCTGATCCTGATCAATCCCCCGGATAACGCTGAATTCTTTGATTATCACAGCAAATACGCCCTAGACGGGGCGGAAGAAATATGCCCCGCCCCCATCGACCCGGTTCTGACTGAACAGATTCAGCAGATAACCGTAAAGGCCCACAAGTTGCTGGGTCTCACCGATTACAGCAGGGCTGATTTTATCATTTCTGAAGGAGTACCCTACCTGCTGGAAGTAAATACACTCCCCGGCATGACTCCTACAAGTCTGGTCCCGCAAGCCGCACAGGAAGCCGGCTATTCTTTCAATGAGCTGATTGCCAAGCTTATCGAACTGGGACAGCGCAAGCGGAAGTAACTTTTTCAAACGGAAACGTCAGGATCAACACATGTCAGTATCTCTCAAACTCAAAGCTGCATCATTTCTTTACGGCCTCGGCTGGAAAGCCGCTCTCCCTTTTCTCAAGAAAAATGAACGATTAAGGGAAGGATTTGACCGCAGAACCCTCAAGCACAGCCTGCCGCCGCGCGCGGATGTCTGGATTCAGGCCGCCTCCGCCGGTGAAGCTAAAATAGCCACCCGGATCATGGAGAATATTTCCATGAGCAGCCCCACAAAATTCCTGCTGACCACCAACACCGAGCAGGGAATGTCCGAACTTGAACGGACTGCTTACAGGTTGAATCCCAATCCGCGCAATGTTTCCGCATCCGCAACTTATTTCCCATTTGACAGCCCGAAGATCGCCCGCAAGGCCCTTGAAGCTGTCTGCCCGAAGCTGGTAGTGCTCATTGAGACTGAAATCTGGCCCGGATTTCTTTCCGCCTGCAAAGAACTCGGCGTAAAAGTGATCATTATCAATGCCCGTATGACCACCAAGAGCCTTGCCGGATATATGGCCCTGCCTGAATTTTTCCGCTCCGTGGCCCCTGAAGAAATCCTCGCCATCTCCGAAGACGATGCCACCCGTTTCAAGACCCTTTTTGAAATTGAAAAAGTTTCGACCATGCCCAATGTCAAGTTTGACAGCACCGGGACAGCTGCGCCAGTACCCTACACCGCCAACCCGCTCTCCTCCATCTTCCGCCCCAAGACCCCGTTCATTATCCTCGGGTCAGTACGTAAAGAAGAGGAATCGCAGGTACTCAAGCTGGTTCAGGGACTGAAAAAAGAACGACCCAAAACCGTAATCGGCCTTTTCCCGCGCCACATGCATCGCATTGAGGCATGGAAAAAGATGCTCGAAGACGCGGGTCTGCCTTGGGTGTTGCGCTCTGAAATTGAATCCACCGCTCCCTTCGGACATGTGGTACTATGGGATGTGTTCGGTGAAATGCAGTCCGCATTCTCACTCGCCCGTGCAGCTTTCATCGGAGGTTCACTGGCCCCGGTGGGCGGACAGAATTTCCTTGAGCCGCTTTCATACGGCGTCACTCCGGTAATCGGGCCTTACTGGTCCAATTTCACATGGGTCGGCGGAGAAATTTTCGAAAAGAAGCTGGCCCGTCAGGAACAGGACTGGGAAGGTGTGCTGAAAGGTCTTCTCGACATCAGCAAAAAAGCCTTCAAGCCTGAAAAAGTTAAAAAAGATTTTGAAAAATATCTCGCAGATATGCGCGGCGGAACCGAAGCTTCCTGCGAGACTATTAAGAGAAACCTATAAATTCGATGCGCTTCGCGCTTTTGTTAGGTGACTTCAACTCCGGCGGCTTAAGGAGCTAAGCCCCTTAAGAATCCTTATTAGTTAAGAGAGCTAATTATTAAATGAGTATAGTTTACGGATGTTACGGAATCATACCGGCCCGTTATGATTCGAGCCGCTTTCCCGGCAAGCCGCTGGCAGATATCTGCGGTAAGCCCATGTTCTGGCATGTTTGGAACCGGGCTTCCAAATGCCCGGAAATGGATAAGGTGGTTCTGGCCACGGACAGTGAAATCATCATGGAAGCAGCGGAAAAACATGGTGTCCCGGCAGTGATGACCGCAGCGGACCACACCAGCGGCACCGACCGAGTTCTGGAAGCGGCCCGCAAGCTGGATCTTCCTGCGGATTCCGTGGTGGTCAATATTCAGGGCGACGAACCCTGCCTTGAACCGGCAATGATCTCCGAGCTGGTTTCCCCCTTTGCCAAAGACGGGGTCAGAGTGACAACGCTGGCCTCTCCCATCAGCGCAAAAGAAGCGCAAAGTCCCGACCGGGTAAAAGTAGCGCTTGCAAAAGATGGTCGGGCGTTATACTTTTCCCGCTCACCCATTCCATTTTCCCATCAGGGTGACGGGGATTACCTTCTACATATCGGCCTTTACGGTTTCCGCATGGAAGCCCTTGAAACCTTTGCCGGCACGGATGTTTCGCCTCTTGAAAAAAGAGAGCGGCTGGAACAGCTCCGACTGCTGGAAAACGGAATACCCATCCATGTCACCATCACTGAACACTCCTGCCACGGAGTGGACCGTCCCAAAGACTTGGATACAGCCATTAAGATTCTTGAGAGGGAGAAAATATGAAAGCCATACTGGCACTTGAAGACGGCACCTGGTTCGAAGGAACTTCCTTTACCGGCCCCGGCGAATCCGGCGGTGAAGCTATCTTCAATACCGGCATGACCGGATATCAGGAAGTCCTAACCGACCCCTCCTACACCGGACAGATGGTCTGCATGACCTACCCACTTATCGGCAACTACGGCATCACCGAAAAAGATATCGAATCATCAAAAATCCACGTTGCCGCATTTATCGTCAAGGAATGCTGTAAGCATCCTTCCAACTGGCAGTCGATTATGTCTCTGCCCGAATACCTAAAAAAAGCCGGAGTCATGGGAATCGAAGGCATCGATACCCGTGCTCTTACCCGCCACCTGCGCATCAACGGTGCCATGCGCGGCATTATTTCAACCAAGGAACTGGACCCGGTAAAGCTGGCGGCAAAAGCAAAACAGCTGCCCACCATGGAAGGCCAGAACCTCGCTGATACCGTAACATCTGAAACCTGCTACACATGGCAGGACAACAAACCCGTTCCGGTTGATGTTTCCTCCGGCTACAAATGGAGCGATAAAGGCCCCCGTCTTGTGCTCGTTGACTACGGTGTAAAATGGAACATCCTGCGTCTGTTGGATGAACAGGGTTTTGAAGTCCTCTCCGTTCCTTCCCACTACAGCGAAGAACAGGTCAGAGCCCTTGCCCCTGATGCTATTTTCCTTTCCAACGGCCCCGGTGATCCTGCTGTCCTTGATCAGGCAGTAAAGAACGCCAAGTCCTATTGCGAAGATCTGCCCGTGGCTGGAATCTGCCTCGGACACCAGATTCTGGGACAGGCTCTCGGTGGTAAAGCATTTAAGCTGAAGTTCGGTCATCACGGCTGCAACCACCCGGTTATGGATATGGAAAGTAAAAAAATTGAAATTTCTTCACAAAACCATGGGTTTTGCGTTGACATTTCCGACTGTTCCGATCTTAAGATTACCCACAAGAATCTGAATGACGAAACGCTTGAAGGCTTTGCTCACAAAACCAAGCCGGTCATCGCCATCCAGTTTCACCCGGAAGCAGCTCCCGGTCCGCATGACAGCTGCTACTTCTTCGCCAGATTCCGTAATTTGGTAAAAGAAGCTACCGGAAAATAAACTGCGCTAATAACTACGTCGGAGACAAATATGTCCGGTGAACTTACCAATGCCAGAAAAAAACTGGCCAGCGTCCCTTCCCTGCTAAAACAGCAGAAAGCTATGGCAGCAGTTCAGTCTGCCTATGATGCTGTGCTTGCTATGCTTAAAGGCTCTCTGATGAAAGCTGAGCGAGAGGAGTTTCAGGAGCTGCTAGACAGCACCGTCCATATTCTCAACAGCGATAAAAAGCTCCGGGAAGACTATCCGCTTATCATCAATTATGCTCACGGCGAAGAAAAAGGGCTGCTTGAAACTTTGCGGGAAATTTTGCAGGAATTGCAGAAGAACGTCAGTGCAGGGGCCCAGCAGCTTCTTGAAGCCATGGAAAAGCGCAAAAGAGAGCAGCTGGAAAAAGGTCAGGCACTCATTGAAGCGAATGATGTTTCTGAAGCGCAGAAACTGTTTAATGCTCTGATCAAAGAATTTAAGGATGACACTGAACTTCGCGCTGAGATTGCCGATAAGTTTATTAAATCCGGGCTTTACAATGAAGCTCTTGAGTATCTGGAAGATGCGCTGAAAAACGATCCCAATGCGATATTTCTATATAACCGTATCGGAATTGTACTGCGCAAAATGAAGGACTTTGAGGCTGCTGAAAAATACTATCTCAGAGCCCTCAAAATAAACAACAAAGATGAGTATCTCTACTTCAATACCGGTCGCCTCTATTACGACTGGAAAAAGTGGGACCGCATGGCCAAGGCAGCTCAAAAAGCCCTTGCCATCAACCCCAACTTTGCTGAAGCTGAGAAGATGCTTAAGTTCGCCCAGAAGAAAATGTGATAAAAGAGATGCCTCCGGCGGCCCTCCGGGGGCCAGCGATGCTCTCTATATCCGTAAGACTCGAGCAAAAAGCTCTCGCCTAACGGCTATAGGTGAGGACCCTTTTGAAAAAGTGTTCTCTGGACTCTCCTAAAACTTTTAGTGAGCTATCGCTACCAGCGTGGCTAGGCGTCTTTTAAAATAAATTCAAAAGGAGGACTGTTTTTCAGTCCTCCTTTTTTAATGAGACTAAGCATGAAATATATTTTGCTGGACCGTGACGGGACTATTATTGAGGACAAGCATTACCTGTGCGACCCGGACGGCGTTGAATTATGCCCTAATGCCGGACAGGGTCTGAAAGCCATGCAGGATGCCGGATACGGCCTGATTGTAGTCACCAACCAATCCGGTATCGGCCGGGGCTACTATTCTGAAGAAGACATGAAAGCAGTCAATAAACGTATGGCAGACCTATTGGCTGAATACGGCATTGAATTCAAGGCCGTTTACCATTGCCCGCACGCCCCGGATCAGGAATGCGACTGCCGCAAGCCCACTCCCGGTATGTTTGATCAGGCCATTGCGCAGTTCGGCATGAACCCCGAAGACTGTTTTGTCATTGGTGATAAAATCTGCGATGTGGAACTGGGTATGGTTCGTAAGGCCCGTTCAATTCTAGTCCGTACCGGCAAGGGGATGAAAGAAGAACCCAAATGCGTTGATAAAGCTGACTACATCGCTGACGACCTGCTTGACGCAGCAAAATATATAAAAAGGACCAATGATGAATAAGGTTCTTACTTTAAAGCAATTTCAAGACCTTACACTGGAAATGATCACTCTTGAGCCGTATGTGGAAGTAACTGCTGAAAATTTTCATATGGGTGATGAGGACAGAGAGATAGAAAAAGTTGCTGAGGTCTACGGTTTTTCCCGTCACAGCAAACCGGGCTATGAAATAATTTTTGACTGGGTGGCAAAAGGAAATCTGGACGGTTATCTTATCGACATGTTTGATTTCACAATAGAGCACTACATTAAAGGAGAATTCTGCCCAGTTTTCAAAGGTGCGGTAGTGCTAGATGACTACAAGGAACCTTTTGAAGGACACGAAGTCGCCCAGAAAATTCTGGAACTGGTCAAACCCGAACAATGGACCAAGTGGCTTATCGAATATCTACCCGAACCGCGTATGCTGGTAGACCTTGAAGAGTAAGCTAAGCATTTTTCCTGTAACTTTGAACAGGTCCGGACCCAATTACGGGACCGGGCCTGTTTTATTTTTAACCACTATCCAATCTTCTGAGCTGAAACCAGCAGTATGCCCTTATTTGAATCACTCCACGTTCTGCGGAAATTACCGAATCCGCACTCTGCCAACTCCTTCTCAAGAATATCCGGCTCAATGAAATGAGAGAAATATCCAGCAAAAGTAGTTATGACCTCTAACGAGGCTATGGTCTGAGTAGACATGGGGCTGCCAGTCTTGGCGTAGTGATTAGCGCAGAACCAGCCGCCGGGCCTAATGGATTTGGCGATTTTTTCCAGCACAGGCTTCAGGTTTCCACGGCAGGCATAAAGTACGTGGGAGGCGAAAATCAAGTCAAAATCCAGAAGCGGAAGCTCCTCTTCACGCATATCAACAGCAATACCGCACACACGCTCCCCGAACCCATTATCCCGGCAACGCTGTTCCGCTAAAGGGGCCACATGAGGCAGATCAAGAATAACACCTTCTAACTGCGGATTTCGGGCAAGCACAGACATAGTATAATTTCCGTGATTACCGCCAAGGTCGCCCATAAGCTTGAAATCATCGAAACCGGGAAGTTCGCAAATGGCATCGACAGTAGCATGCAATCCGCCGCTAAGTGATTCCTGCGCAGTCCCTTCCATGGCATCTGTGGCTGCCCATTTTTTATCGCTGTCATCCCGTTGGCTTTTCTTCCCTTTTAGTAGTTCGGGCATATCCTGAATTACCTCGGAGCAGAAATCCATGGTCAATCCCATAGCCAATCCTTGATATAGAGGAGACGAGCTGACCAGATATTCCGTGGCTAGGTGGCTATTCGAATAAAGTCCTTGTTCATTCTGCACCAGTTCGTAGGATTCAAGCAGATCCAACATAGAGCTCAATTTCAACTCATCAAACTCGAAATACTCAGCCAGATCCTTCACGCTGGCAGGCTTCAATTCAAGAGTATCAAATAATTTGAAATTAACCGCTTCCATTACAACCTGCGATGAAACACTCTGTATGATCAAGTTGTGAATAGGGGAAAAATCTTGTTCAGGCTTAGGATAATTCATTACATCCTCCGACAGCGTTTAGCAACTAAACACCGTAGTTAAAAAAAATTATTTCAAGTAACTGTCCATCCAATCATTCATTTTACTACAGATACCGTCGAACATTTCAAGCTCCTCCTCAGACATTGACCGCAGGAAATCAATAAATTTCCGATCATGGTCCAGATGAAATTTATAATGGTTGTCGCTGGCTTCTTTGCCCAGCTCAGTCAGACGCAAAACCACCTTTGATCCGTTTTCCGGGTCAGGCTCTTTGAGCAGCAGCCCTTTTTTAACCAGCTTGCTGACTAACTGAGAAGTAGCTCCCTTAGTTACCCCGGACTCACGGGCCAGCGCAGTTACACCGCAGCCCCCCAACTGATCAACAGCAGAAAGAGTATGAATTTCTGATGGGTATAGTTTTACACCAACACCAAAATCAAAAATTTTCCGCTCGACCATATTGTACTTGACCAGCACCCTGCCGAACTCGCGCATATGGGGAATTATTTCTTCAATGTCCTTCACAACTACAGTGTTTAGTAGCTAAACAGCTTTTTGTCAACTGCGAATTTACAATACCAGTGACTATTGCTACAAATAAAGCATGAAAAAAGCATTTATGGGTCTGGAAAAACGAATTTTATTTTTATTCTTAATATTGCTGATTCCGCTACTATGCATGGTCCGCCCTGTAGCAGCTGAAACGGTGCAATTTCCCATTGCCGACCCGTACAAGGCTACTATCTTCGGCACTCCGCCGGAATTAATGTATAAATTAAAAGAGCCGACCAAGCCGGATGAATGCGAAATAGTCATTGAAGACCGCAATATTCCGGACATTTTCTGGTATAATGAAAAATTTTACTATTCCACGGCCATGCAGGAAGAAGAAGCCCCGTTGCTTTTCATCATTGCCGGAACAGGATCGGAGCACGACTCCACGAAAATGCGTTTCCTTACCCAGCTTTTCCACGAAGCCGGATTCCACGTAGTCGCTCTTTCATCTCCAACACATATGAATTTCGTAGTCAGTTTTTCTAAATACGGTGCCCCCGGCTACGTTCCCCACGATGTGGAAGACTTATACAGGGCCATAAAATGGATCAAGGCTGATCTCGAGAGGGATTACGAAATCAGAAATATCAGTATCACCGGATACAGCCTCGGAGCCTTGCACTCAGCCTTCCTCGCCAAGCTGGATGAAGAACGCAAAGACTTCCGTTTCCGGCGGGTACTGATGCTCAACCCTCCGGTAAGCCTGTATACTTCCGCCCTGCGCTTTGATTCATGGCTTAGCCCGGAAAATCTCGGCAACAAGACACCCCGCCAAGTCATTGACGACCTCATCGAAGCTTTTTCTGAAATTTACGTCCATTCCGACATTGTCGACCTTGATGATAACTTTCTCTACGCGCTTTCACAGCATACTGATTTCTCCGATATGGACATGAAAGCAATTATTGCCGCTGCGTTCAGGATGTCATCCTCAAGCATGATCTTCAGTTCCGATGTCTGCCTCAATGCCGGGTATGTCGTCCCGGTAAACAAACAGCTTGGTGTGGGCGACAACCTCATGCCTTACACACGGGTAGCAGCGGCCATCACCTTTAATGACTATGTGGATGAATATCTGCTGCCCTACCTGCAATTCCTCAAGCCGGGGAGCACAAAAGGTGAACTGGTCCGAAACTGCGATCTCGGCAGTATTAAGGAGTACCTGAGCAAATCGGATAAAATTTTCGTACTGGGAAATGAGGACGATATAATTCTGAACAGCGCGGATGTGGATTTCCTGCGGGAAACTTTCGGGGACCGGGCTATTCTCTTTCCCCGCGGAGGACATTGCGGCAACATGATGTTTAAACCATATGCCCTGAAAGCGCAGGAGCTGCTCCGATGAGAAAATTATTCAGCTTAGCTCTGCTCTTTCTTCTGCTTCAAGGGTGCGCCACAATCAGCAAAAATGATCCGTCGCTAAACTTGAAACCGCAAGGATTCATTGCTCCGGTCTCCCATGCCCCCATAGCAGGGCAGCACAAAACCAAGAATGCGGATCTGGAATTTCTTGATGTTTATGACCCGTGGGATTCCATGAACCGCCACATTTATTCTTTTAACGCCCGCTTTGACCGGGCCATCTACATTCCGGCGGTGGATGTCTATACCACCATCCTGCCCTCTCCGGTACGTAAGGGCGTGACCAATGCAGTAGATAACCTGAACGAAGTTAAGTCTTTCACCAATGGCATCCTGCAATTTAATGGAGACAAGACCACACGGGCCTTCTCCCGTTTCGTGATCAACTCATCCATAGGTCTTCTGGGGATATTCGATGTAGCCACCATGTGGGACATAAAAAGAATGGAAACCGGATTCGCGGACACCCTCGGCGTATGGGGAGTTCCGCCCGGGCCTTACGTTGTTCTTCCCTTGCTCGGTCCTTCCAGCGTGAGAGACACTGGCGGTTCACTGGGTGATTTTGCCCTGCTATGGTACGAAATGAACTGGGTCTACGATCTTGCCGGGGTTGAAGAAGGACGTACAGCCATAGGTATCGGGGAATCAACAATTCGCGGGCTGAACCTGCGCGCCAACGTACCTTTCCGCTACTACCAGACAGGTTCACCATTTGAGTACGATCTGGTCCGCTTCCTGTACACCAAGAAACGTGAGCTTGATATGGAACGCGAAGAATTGGGTTCTTCCACCGAGGGCAAGCCGTACATGAAAAAGGAATTTGATACCCCTCGCAGAAACCGAGAGCCAGTTAAACAATAAGATGCCTCCGGCGTCCAAAGAACCCTTTTGAAAAAGGGTTCTCTGGACTCTCCTAAAACTTTTATTAGGGCATCGCCGCTGGAAAGTTTATTTAATGACTATCAAGTTTAGACCGTATACGCTCGTTAGGCACTTCGAAAACCAAAGTTGCCGTTTTCTTCTCCTGTAAGAAATCTGGGCTTGCTTTTGCCGGCTTCTTCTTGGTGAAGAAACGCACAAACCATCTTCCGGTCACATCAATGGGCAACTTTATTTTGCCATCTGAAATCTCCTGACGCTGGATGTACATATCCTCAGACTGAGTGGAAAAACCGTTGTAGGTTGCATCCCAATAGCCGTCACCATGGTAGGGTTTGCCGTCCATGTAGACCTGCATTTCCAGCACCTCACCTTTCTTGAGCATAGACACATCCTGTGCAGGGACCAGTTCCATGGGCATACCCACAACTGCCGGGAACACTGCGGAAGGATTTTCGCAGACCACGTAAGTCTTGGTCCACTGACTACTGCGCAAGCTGGTCACAATCTTTGAAGCCCGATCAGCCACGCTGCTCATGGGCTTGATGGAATGACGCTTGCGCTCTTTCTTATCCAGCCAAGTTGTAAAATGACCGGGATTAGTGGCAGCGGTCAGAACATATGTTCCGGGCATGTCGTAATCAATAATATATGAGTGCAATGATTTTTCATCCCGAAGCTTAATCCCGTAAGTATTGGAATCAGGCTTCTGCACCGTAATGTGATTAAGCTTTTTCATGCGCACAGCATCATCAACCGGGATATGATGACCGTAGCAAAAAAACAGCGGTGACTTTTTTCCTTCGTCAACATGGTAACGCCCAGCCTGAATATACAAGGAATGGGCTGAAGCCGCAGCAGGAACAAGCACACTGAAAACCAAAATAAATGAGAGCAATTTTTTAAACATCTGTCGATCCTAATTTACTTGTTACAGTTACACGAGGTTAGTGACAGGTAACGAAATTCGTTTTCATTTTCAAGGACTAAACACTAACTCTCTATTCGACATAAAAGATAGGACTAGCCCAATCTGCTAAAACGGCTGCGGTATTCACGTGGACTTAAGCCCGTCATAGTCTTGAACAACCTACGAAATGATGATGGATTATCATAGCCGACCAGCGAGGTAATTTCCTCCACTCCCTTGGAGCTTACCTCAAGCAAGTGACGGGCAGCCTCAATACGTAACTGCTGTAAATAATTGTTGGGAGTCATACCTGTGGACCGTTTAAAACGGCGTAGAAATGTTCGCTCACCAAGGCCCGCCCTTACGGCCAAAGACTTTATATTTGATGCGAACTGATAGTTCTCCTGCATCCACTCCTGAACCCGGATAATTTCCTTATCCGCAAAACCTCCCTCCACAGACTTGCTTTCGAACATAAAATAGGGAGTCTGCACATCACGGGTGGAATCCATAACCAGCACCTTGGCGCAAGCTGAGGAGATTTCCCTGCTCATAAACCGGGCAACTATGTGCAAGGCAAGATCCTGCCAAGCCATTGCTCCCCCGGCACAGATATAGCTTCCACCGTCGATAAGCATGCGCCGGGCTTGAAGATTCACGTTTTCAAAACGATTCTCAAAATCCGGGGCTAACTTCCAGTGAGTAGTGGCAGGTTTGCCTTCCAGTAATCCGGCCTGCGCAATAAGAAATGATCCGGCACAAGCCGAGGCAAGAACAGTCCCTTTCCTCGCAAGCTCAGTAATGCGTTCTATGAGCGGTACGTTTTCCAGCAGCACCCCGACTTCACCAAAAACCGGAGGAATGACCAGAATATCGGGCTTAACATCCTGAATACTCCCGCTGACAAGCAAAGGAATCCCCACATATCCGGTTACGCTTTTCCCGTCCGGGCTGACTATTTCCAAACCGCTAAACTGCTCGTCGCAACCGGACTCCAGCGCAAGTGAATTAGCGATACTCAGAATTTCAAGCACCCCGGAAACCGCACTGACCAGACAATTATCATAAGCAAGAACTGCAACATTCATAATGTCCGCATTGTCCTTTTCAGCATGGTTATTGTCAATACTGCCACTTAATATTTATGGCGATTCTGTCAGCATGAAATCAACTTGAACGCAAATCTTCACCAAGGAGAATATAATGAGCAAAAGAGCACTCATCATCATTGATATCCAGAACGACTATTTCCCCGGCGGAAAATTCCCCCTCGACAACAGCGAAAAAGCCGGGGCCAAGGCTGCAAAAACCCTCGAATATTTCAGGAATACCGGACAATCAGTAATCCACATCCAGCATATTTCCGTAAAAGAAGGAGCATTCTTCTTTCTGCCTGAAACCAAAGGGGCTGAAATCCACAACTGCGTCAAACCGCAGGAAACCGAAACTGTAATTCTTAAGAATTTTCCCAACAGCTTTCGGGAAACCAACCTTAAGGCTGAACTCAAAGCGCTGGAAGTAGAAGAATTGGTGATAACCGGAATGATGAGCAACATGTGCGTGGACGCCACCACCCGGGCAGCTGCGGACATGGGCTACAAATGCACAGTTGTGCATGACGCATGCTGCGGGGCCAGCCTTGAATTTGATGGAGTGAAAGCCGGGGCAGCTGAAGTCCATGCAGGATTTATGGGTTCACTTGGTATGTTCTATGCGCAAATGGTCAGCGCGGAAGAATTTATAGCTTAGCGCACATTCTGGACCCGAATATAAAGTACGAGTCCCAGCATGGTCAGTCCGATACCGGACCAGCCCAGCATTCCGGGCAGGATTCCATGTAGAAGAACGACCTCCCCGGCTAGCGAAAAAAGCACTTCCATGGATTGAGTGCAATCTGCTGCGGCCAGTTCAGCTGCGTTCCGGGCCTTGTGTCGGGCGTAGAGAAACAGACTGGTCGCGGCAATGCCGGAAAATATAGCAACAAGAGCGGTATTAAAAATCTGCCCGCTTTGGGGCAATGGAGGCTGGGTAAAAAGAATCAGCCCGGCCCAGAGAGGCAAGGAACCAAGAGTCAGCAATAATACGCGGCAGAACGGATCATCCATAGCCGGATCATCCAGAGCTGGAATGCGCCCGCTACCGCCGTTACGTGCTTCCCAGACCAGCTGATTCCCGAAAGGATAGGCAAAAGCGGCGATAAACACAGGAATCGCCCCAAACAGGACAGCGTTCAACGAACTTTGCTCCATACTCTCAATATTAACCAGCAGCACTCCGGCGAAGATTATCAGGGTCAACAACATTGCCCGCAAGGGGATCTTCTTGCCGAATCCCAACAAAACCAACGGTGTGGCAAGGATGGTGGTCTGCCATGTGGCGGCCACAACCCAGCCGGGTGTGTATGACGCGCTGAAGGTGATCAGGGCGTAAAAAACACCGAATCCGACCCCACCAGCAAGAGTCCAGAACTTCAAATGTTTAAGATAAAGTTTGAAAGAACGGACTAACAGTTTACGACGAAAAATCCCCAGACCGACAAAAAGAAATCCCAACATCCAAAAATAGCGCAGGCTGGCTGACCAAACCCAATGCCCGCCCTCAATACTCATGGCCCGGTTAAGTACAAAAGTGGTGCTGAAGAACAAAGCCGCAAGAACTCCGGTCAGGATAATCTGCATTAAAATCTCCGTGAATACGTTTATATCTCGCTGTTCCTGATCGTGGCTGAAAGCTTCAGGAGATCGTCAGCAGTAGGAATGTAGCCTCGCTGAAAAGAAGGAGCATGGGCACGCCCGCGCAAATGCTCATTGGCCCACAGGACTACGGACTGGTGGAAAAATCCGGGATTATTCAAAACAATGCGGGCCTTGGCTGCGCCGTCCTCTTTTTCCGCCTGATGGGAAAAATTGCTCTCGTGCACATGATGAATATAGAGGGGCTGTCCAATACGCTTAAATTTGCCTCCGGCCATCAAACACTGCACCCAATACTCCCAATCTTCATAAACGGTGTTGTCCCGGTAGCGAACGCCTCCGTCCCACAATTCCCGGCGATAAAGTGCGGCTGTTGCAATGGTGTTCTGGGTCCGCAAATGAAGAGGATTAAAATCCGGCAGGGAACGATGGAAGGACTTATGCGGACTGGTTTCAAGATAGTCGCTGAAAACGACAGAAATTTTCGGATTGGCTTCCAAAAAACCAATACAGGTTGCCAGAAATTCCGGTAGCAGCTCATCATCAGGATCAAAGCAGAGCAAATATTTGCCCGTGGCCTGCTCCAAACCGTGGTTGCGCACCGGACCGGGCCTGCCGGACCTCGGCGGGGTCAGGATTTTGAATTCAAGGCACTCAATCTCTAGAGCCCATTTACGGGCCTGTTTAAGAGAATCATCGCTGCTGCCGTCATCCACAAAAATGACTTCCACATCCGCAAGAGACATGGTCTGCGCAGCCAGAGAACCGAAGAAACGGTCAGCAAAACGTCCGTAATTATAATTAGGTATGATGATGGAAAGCAGGGTCATTCGGATATATCCATTCTGGAAGATCTTTTTCAGAATAGATACACCACCCGACTGTAATTGGAAACCGTTTAAAATCAATCAGCCCGAAACATTCATTGTTCCGGGCTGCTGTCTGTTACTTGAACTGCTTCAAATATTCTCCGTACCCTTCGGCTTCCAGCTCTCCTACTGGAACAAACCTGAGAGATGCGGAATTGATGCAATAACGCAATCCTGTGGGCTGGGGTCCGTCATCAAAAACATGCCCCAGATGGGAATCCGCCTTGCGGGAACGAACCTCAATGCGGGTCATAAAAAAAGAACGGTCCTTCTTTTCAACCACACCCTGCTCTGCAATAGGCCGGGTAAAGCTGGGCCAGCCCGTACCGGAATCAAACTTATCACGCGAACTGAAAAGAGGCTCACCGGAAACAATATCCACGTAAATGCCTTCTTGGTGATTATCCCAGAACTCATTGCTGAACGCAGGCTCAGTGCCATCCTCGCGAACCACCTTGAACTGTATTGGCGTCAATATTTCCTTAAGCTGTGCATCATCGGGACGCTTGTAACCGTCAACTTCGCCAGCAGAATCATTGCGGCCTTCCTTTTCGTTCCAATGCTCCTCTATAAATGAATCCCGACCGGACATGAAGCGGTACCAATTGTAGCGTACAGGATTTTTCTTGTAGTAATCCTGATGGTATTCCTCGGCCCGGTAAAACTTTTCAAAAGGCAGTAACTTTGTGGCAAGAGGACGATCAAAAACACCAGAATCATCCATATCTGCCAACACCAGCCCGGCAATCTCCCTCTGCTCATCGGTGTGATAAAAAACAGCCGACGTATACTGTCTGCCCCGGTCGTTAAATGATCCCCCCGGATCAGTGGGGTCATGGTGCTTTAGGAATATCCGCAGGATTTCTTCATAACTTACCTGCTTAGGGTCAAAGCGAACCTGAACAACTTCCAGATGTCCAGTATTCCCGGCACTGACCTGCTCATAGGTAGGGTCTTCTACATGCCCGCCGGAATAACCGGAAACGACTTCAAGCACACCGGGCACTTTTTCCAAATCAGACTCAACGCACCAGAAACAGCCCCCGGCAAGAGTTGCAATTTCATGGTTTTCCACTACTTTCTGCATATTTTCTTCCCCCTTATTTTCAGTGGCAAACGCCTGACCCGCACCCAAAACAACAAGTAAAAGTACTGACAGTAATTTTATCATAAACACCCCTCTACTAGGAATTATTACTAACAAAATAAGTTCTTACTAAAAAGTGTCAATTCAATAAAAAAAACGCAGCCCGGAAGGACTGCGCTTTACTGAATCAATCTTTGAAGTTCCGCTACTTGACTGAGAAATTGAAATAAGTTTCTGCAAAAGGTTCAAATTCAAGTGTAAAATGCCACCACTCTTCCTTCAGAGGCTTGAATCCGTTACGGACCATTGTCTCGCGCAGTAGAGCGCGGTTGGCCCGTACTTGCAAACTCATATCTTTGTTATTCGGCCATGATTTGGGGCCGAAATAATCAAAACCCGTCCCCATATCCAGTTCTTGCCCAGTCTTAAGGTCAATAATAGTCAGGTCCACAGTGGAACCTCTGGAATGGCCGGATTTTGCAGCAATGTACCCGTCTCGAAAAAGATTCTTTTTCTGCACATCCGGGTAGTATTGCTGCTTCATACGGATATCGCCCAGATCCTTTGCCCAGCGCACAAAATGAAGCACAGCATCCTGTGGGCGGTAGCCGTCAAAAATCTTCAACCCCAGACCGAACGGAGCAAGATCATTTTGCACCCCGGCAAGGGCTGCGGCAGCATCACGAGTGAGGATG
Source organism: Marinifilum sp. JC120 (assembly GCA_004923195.1). Taxonomy (NCBI): domain Bacteria; kingdom Pseudomonadati; phylum Bacteroidota; class Bacteroidia; order Marinilabiliales; family Marinifilaceae; genus Marinifilum; species Marinifilum sp. JC120. The sequence goes on from RDSB01000002.1 coordinate 87,119, forward strand.
ATGCGCGAAACATGATAACCGTCGATAGGTTCACCGACAAAATTATTGCTGCTGAAATAACGGGCATCATAAACAGCATCAGGAATAATTTTATCAAGATAACAAAACTCATCCGGCAACTCATTTCCACCACTAAAAGCAACCGCCACCGGCAAAAGCGCACTCAGAACAACAAACAATATGATCCTTTTTATAAAACGCATCAACCCTCCTATTTCCCACAACAACTATGAATCCTGACAAAATCCGTTGCGGGAAAACCCAAATGAATATACTTTTTTTATAAATCAGTCAGTTCAACAAAGATGGTTCCAATTAGAATGAGAAAATCAACTCAACAGGCCCACCCCGATAAGCATGTTTCAATATGCAGACTGATTACGAGCTTAATACTTGCTATTTACATACTGTGCTTTCCATGTGCAAGCCATGCGCAAAAAACAATAGTAGTAATTCCCAAAGCCACTATCCTCAACTTCTGGAAAATTGTCTGCACCGGCGCCCACGAAGCCATAAAAGATCACGACATCAATCTTATCTGGCGCGGCCCCAGAGTTGAAAACAGAGCTAAGGCGCAGCAATACCTGCTTAAACACTACACTAAACAAAAAGTGGACGCTATTGTTCTTGCCCCGGCAGACAAAACAGCACTCAATAAAGACATTGAGAAAGCTGTCAATGCAGGAATAAGTGTAATTGTCATAGATTCTCCGGTAACAACAGACTCTCCACATTGCTATATTGCGACAAACAACTACAAAGCAGGAGAACATGGAGCTGAACTGCTCTTCGAAAATATAAAAAACAAAGGTTCGCTACTGTTGGTAGGACATGCATCAACAAACGGAGCTTCTTTTTCTCGGGAAAATGGATTTATAAATAGGATTGCCCAGCTAGATCCAGGCAGGACAATTATCAGGCTGCATATGAGAGACGGCAGTGCAAGAGAAACAAGAATTGCAGTAGAAGAAATCTTATCAACAATCCCCGATATTGCTGGAATATTTGCGGTTAACGAACCCACATCCGATGGAGTTCTTCATGTTCTGGAAAAACAAATAGAACAGAATATCCCTTTTGTGGCTTCCGATTATAATAAGAAACTTCTCCAAGGGATCAAAAATAATAAAATTCAAGCCCTGATCACTCAAAAACCATACGCGATGGGCTACTTCGGAATTAAAACTGCAGTTGATCTGATCAATGGCATAAATATTCCAAAACAAATGGAAAGCCCGACAACTATAATAACCAAAGACAATTTAGAGCTTTCTTTAACCCTGCGCTGTCTGCGAAAACTGTCTACAGATGAAAAATCCCACTGCGCTATCTGCTTTAACTGATAAAAGCGTAAATCTGAAAATAAAAAAGGCCAGTCAACAACAGACCGGCCCTCTTAATCATAGACTTTAACCGCAATCAGCCACCGAACCAGCCTGGAGCCAGAACTTCCATGGCTTTGGTGTAATGGACCCGCAAATCTTCCAGTTTACCGGAAATCATTTTTTCCTGCTCTCCAAGACTGGTAGGACAAATCTCCTGCATTTGCTCCACTACTGCCTCCAGTTCTCTCATAGTCGACTTGAGCATTATAATCTGATCTTTGAGACTTTCGGACTTATCATCAGCCAAAACATCATAAAGACGAGCTTTCCAAGAATTAAGCTCCATTTCCAAGCCCTTGCAGTAATGATTTACAGCCTGTTTTTTTGCTTCTTCAGTGCTGCAACCGTCAATACCGACACAACTGGGACAAGGTCCGGGATAGTCCATATTAGCCATAAGAGACCTCCAAATAATAGATTTAGAAACCTCTTAATTCTAACATAGAATACACATATCCACATTATTTTTTAAAAAAACACCCATTCTGATAAATATTCATAATTACTGAACTTATCTTCTCAAAAAAAGCGGGCACGCACTACAAACCAATACGTAGCTCTTATTTCTCATACAACAGAGTTCCATTTCTCAATATATGTATCAACATCAAATTTCCGGCGGCACCCCCGCTCATTCATATAGCGGATAGAACCAAATACAGGACGTTTTTTCCATCCTCGGTCATGCAGACCCGCAACGGACCAAAGCGCCCCCACGTAACCATTAGGATCACGCCCATCCAGTTCATAACGATCATTAAGAGCTATGGTGATTTTTAAAGCATCTTCCGGTGATGCTGACCATTCCAAAATCTTCTTGGCCCAAAACATACGCATGTAACCATGCATGAATCCTGATCGCACCATTTGATTCTGGGCTGCATTCCAAAGCGCGGAATGGGTGCGGGACTGCTCGAAATAATCATAAGTATAAAGGTAGGCCCGAGCATCGGCAGAGTGCTCCGCTAAAGTCTTCAACGCCCACTCTGGGGCTGAATCCAGCGAATCATAATTCGGAGTATGCAAGCAAAAATTATCCGCAAGTTCACGACGGACGATGAGTTCTTCGAGATATGACTGCGCTCCCTCTCCCGGAAGACAGTCAGCGACAATCAATGCAGCCCGCTGCGGAGCAAGCTGCCCAAAATGATAATAGGCTGAAAGTCGTGAGGTTGCTTCGGCATTAGGGTCATTTCGTTTATCGGCATAATCCCCAAGTCCGTAAGCCACAAACTCATTTAATGCCGCATGGGCAAAAGCTTCGCCGGAAGGAAGGTCAACGGGACCGACTAATTCGTCAACGACAATACATTTTCTTACCTGCTCCCAATCTACGGCAGGAAAATTATCTCCTCTTATCCCGTTTGGACCAAACTCTGGAAATTCCTCCAAAAACTCTGGAAGCTGTCTATGAATCTTCGGCCTGATAGTTCGTGCTCCATACTCCCGCTTGTCGGTAACAAAACGAACCGGCACCACATTATGCCCATCTACCTCGATTAACGGAATATTAATGATTCGACTAAGATTATCCTGCCATTGTCGCTTGATGCGCAGAGGATCAAAGTCAGTAACCACCGCCCCTGCCCTGACCTTACTGACAAATTCCGGCAATACTTTATCCGGGGCTCCGCTTAGCAGGACAAAATCATAGCCCAAACACCTCAAATCCCTCTCAACCTGCTGCAATCCCTTAAGCATAAAGTCATAATGACGCAGGGTCGCTCCCAAAAATGACGGAGCAAGACAAAAGACAACGATTAGAGGAACTCTGCCCTCGGTAAGTTCATAAGCATGAAGCAACCCCCAATTGTCACGAACGCGTTGTTCCCGGCTCATCCAGTAAATTATCGGCCCATCAGATTTTTCAGCAGAATTGAGCTGATGAATTCTCCTGCCGTCTACTTTAATCATTTACCCCGCCCTTGTTACCGGGAAGACGACAGCGCGGAGCCGGGCCTTCCAGAAGCTCCGGGCCTTCCATTATACGACAACCGCTTTTCTCAGCCAACGAACGAGCCATCCCTTTAAAAACAAGCGCATGAAACGGATAAACCGCCCACCAGTAAAGAATTCCCCCCAAGCCGCGAGGCAGGAACCGTGCGGTCATTGTCAATTCGGTATCCCCGACCAATGTCTTTTCAAGACTGAATTCAAGCAAGGCCTCTCCAGGCAACTTCATCTCAGCAAGTAGAAGCAGCCTTTCACAGGGCTGAACATCCAGTACCCGCCAGAAGTCAAGGGCATCGCCAATGCTGACCTCTGAAGGATGTCTGCGACCGCGCCGCAAGCCCACGCCTCCAAAAAACTTATCCAGCCACCCCCGCAGGGACCAGAGATAGTTGCAGCAATACCAGCCTTCATCACCGCCGATGGAGATAATCTTGTTCCAAAGGTCGTCCGCACATCCCTCCAACTTAATCCTGTACGCGGAATGATAAACTGTCCCCCCGGAATATCCGGCATCACCGCAGATGGCCCACTCCGGGGTTTCAATAGTCCCAGCGTCAGACCAACAGGTATCGACCACCTCCTGCTGTACTTTATTAAGAGCGCGACGGATGGCGGTGCGGCAATCAGTCAATTCATGGGGCATGATCTCGCGGATACGATAATCCTTACAGACAACCCGGTTACGCAACCCCATAACCAGCGGAACCGCAAGTGAGACAGGAACCGGAGAAACAAACCCCAGCCAGTATGATGACAACTTAGGTGAAACAAATGGGACCGGGAGGATAAGCCGCCTACGCAACCCGGCCTCCTGCTGGTAAATGCGAAATAACTTTTCATATGTTTCGAAAAACGGCCCGCCGATATCATAACTCTCACCGGCAGTTTCAGGATGCTCAAGGCATCCGGAAAGATAAAACAAAACATCGCGAATACTGATAGGCTGACTTTCGGTACGCACCCAGCGTGGGGTGATCATTACAGGAAGGCGGTCCACCAGATAACGCAGAATTTCAAATGAAGCACTACCGGACCCGAGAATGACTGCCGCCTTTAATGTGGTACAGGAGACACTTCCCTTGGAAAGGATATCGCCAACCTCGGCTCTTGATTTAAGGTGAAGGCTGATGTTCGGATCGTCAGGCACCATACCACCAAGATAAATTATCCTCTTCACTCCCACCCGCTCTGCGGCAGAAACGGTATTCTGAGCGGCAATCCGGTCTTGTTTTGCAAAATCAGAACTGCCCGGCTGCATTGAGTGCACCAAATAATAAACAGCGGAACAGCCTTGCAAAGCTGCCCGCAAGGATTCGCTATCAAAAAGATCGGCCTCGGCAAGTTCACAATTTTCATGAAAACTGTACGGACGGGTACGTAGTTTTGCTTTTGATCGCCCCACGGCTCTGACTTTCCAACCCTTATCCAGAAGTTGCGGAACAAGACGCCCACCCACATACCCGGTGGCCCCTAACACGCAAATCAAATTATTTTGACGATCAGACATGGTTCCTCAGCATGAGTTCAGCTGAATACGGATTTAAATAAGATACACCTTTTCATCTTTACGGACAGAATGATTAAGCGTGGTAACCGGACAATCACCGACTTCCGCAATTAAGAATTTATCTTTTATGCAAAATAACTCATATACAAAATGAAAACCATCCTAAATAATGGAACTTTACAAATACTTTTTCTCAAGTCTTTAATGGAAAATCACTCAATTATATAATATTATAAAAATTCACGGCAACTTCTCCAAACGCAATTGCTTTCATGGATGGTTCGGTAAATATTATGTCATCACAGGAAGAACTGAAAAAAGCCCGGCAGCAGGCTCTAGACGCGGAAAGAAACTTAAAAGCACTTCTTGACGCAAACACTCAGTCCATACTTCTTCTTGAAAGTGACGGAACAGTTATCCACGTCAATCGTACCGTTGCAAAAATTCTAAAAACAACCCCCCAAAAACTGACCGGAAAGAATATATTTAGCTACCTAGCACCTGAACTGGCCAGCTCAAGACGAAAATTCTTTGACCAAGTAATTGAAAGTGGGAAGCCCACAAAATTTCAGGATATGCGAGGCGACAGGATTATAAAACACTCCCACTACCCCATTCTTGAAGATGGAAAAGTCGTGCGGGTGGCCATTTACGCTGAAGATATAACCGAAAGAACTCTCAAAGAAAGAGAACTTGAACGCAGCAAACAGCTCCAGTCTCTGCTCCATGAAATTACCTGTCAGTTCAATTCGGCCAATACCTTAAGTGAGTTGATGCGCTCAATCCATGTAATAATGCTTGAAAAGCTCAATGCTAAAAACTTCTACATCGCCCTAATTGAGCCGGAACAGGATAAATTGGTCTTCACTTATTGCGTTGACGAGGGATTTGCTGACTATCCGCCTATTCAAAATATTTACGATCCGACGAACAACAGAATCAGCCTGTTGCCTATCCAGAAAAACGAAATTATCCGCTTGGACCGCCTAACTATAACTGACTATATTGCAGACGGTGCGTTGGAAGTAGCCGGCCGGATTCCGGAAATATGGATAGGGGTTCCCATGCAAGTTCATAATACCCCCATAGGAGTGTTGGTTATTCAGGACTACAATGATCCCGACATTTTTTCAGAAGAAGACATTCAGCTTTTTTCAGCCTGCTCCCACCAGATAGCCTTGGCCATAGAACGAAAAAAGTATGATTCCACCATCAGGGCAAGTGAAGAACAATACCGCGCTTTTTTTGAGGACAACCACTCAGCAATGTTCATCATTGACCCTGAAAACGGTAGAATACTCGATACCAATAGGGCCTCAGCCAACTTCTACGGTTATTCCCGTAACGAACTAAAAACAAAAACTGTTTACGATCTAAACCAACTGCCGCGGGATGAACTCAAGGCAAGAATGCACAAAGCCAAATCCAAGCAATTGAGCAAATACATATTTAAGCACCGTTGCATAGACGGAACGATAAAGGATGTTGAAGTATTCTCAGGTCCTTTCAAACACAAAGAAAAAACTCTCCTCATATCCATAATCCATGACATAACTAAACGGCTGCAAGATGAAAAAGAGCTTTCCGAGGCCAAAGAAGAAGCCATACTAGCCAACAAGGCCAAGGACGAATTCCTGGCTAATATCAGCCATGAGATTAGGACTCCACTCAACGGAGTCATGGGTATGCTACAGGTCATGGACTCAACGGATTTGAAGCCAGAACACAAGAATTGCATCGATGTGGCTCTGCAATCATCACGAAATCTGCTCCGGGTTCTTAATGATATTCTGGACCTATCAAAAGTGGAAATGGGTACTCTTGATCTTTTTGAAGAAAACTTCTCCCTAAACGATCTACTGCTGGAAAGTGCAAACCTATTCAAGCTTCAAGCCGATGAAAAAGGCCTTGTTCTATCATATTCCATCCATCCAGAAGTGGAAGGATTCTATTTAGGAGATGAAGGTCGCATCAGGCAAATTCTGTTCAACCTGATCGGGAATGGTATTAAATTTACAGACCAAGGGACCGTGGAAATTATAGTAAAACCTGCCCCGGTAACCTGCCATGGAAAACTCAATATTTCTTTCACGGTGCGTGATACGGGAGTGGGTATACCCAAAACTTATCATGAGCGGATCTTTGATTCATTTACACAGGTGGACGGCTCACTTTCCCGCCGCTACAAAGGTGCAGGACTAGGACTCTCCATTGTAAAAAGACTTATTGAACTTATGGACGGGTCCATAGAAATAGAAAGCTCACCTGACGAGGGGACCACTGTTAATTTTAATATTCCCCTCAAAATCTCAAAATCATACAAAACCGAAAAGATCAAACAGACAGACAGTACCGAAAAAATATCTAAACTCAAAATCCTGCTGGTAGAAGACGAACCGGTCAATAGAATGATGGCCCGCAAACTGCTCGAAAGAATGGGGCATGAAGTCAGCTGTGCAGAAAATGGAGCCGACTGCCTTAACACCTTAAGCAGGAATCGTTTTGATGTAATCCTCATGGATATTCAGATGCCGGTCATGGATGGCCTTGAAGCAACCCGGACCATCCGCACATCAACAGAGTTCATTAAAGTTAGAGAAATCCCCATCATTGCCCTTTCCGCCCATGCGAATAAGGAGAGCAGATATTCCGCCCTTGAGGCCGGAGTCAATGGCTACCTTTGTAAACCGTATGAAATGGATGATCTAAAAAAAATTCTTGCAGGAACAGCACGCAGGACTTAACCCGTTCAGTCAGCCAGAAGTACCTCCTGAAACAGTTGACACAAAGGCATTTTCAAAGGCATCTATTGTAACTTGGCGGATTACTCAAATAGAACGAAAACAAATGACCGGAGTTATTATGACTCAATATGCCGATGTTTTTAATCAAGAAATGATGACTACCCTTTTCCCGAAAAACAAAACCAATGATTTTTTCGAAGCTCTTTTCGGCGATGCCGAGGAAGGTAGCTATGATATTTCACTCGCTTACGCTGGTGATAACGGCGATACAGTTCATTTCGAACTACAGCTTAAGCAGCGCCCAGGCTGCTGTCTGGCCTGCAATCTGACTTACGGATTGCCGCAGGTTTTCTCACGCCATCCGATTATCAACATCCAGGGTGTAGCTGAAAAAGTAGGCGAAACTTTAGGCAAACCGGAAAATGTAAGCTGGAAACTTGGTGCCACCCAAGAGAAAAGCAGAGAACTACATGTAATTCCGCTTTCCATCAGCCTAAGTTAGCGTAATTTATCGTGTTTGATTCAAATCAGGCCCGCTCCCGCCACAAAGGGACGCGGGCCTTTACTCACTTAAAAACAAAATCACGTAAATATAATAGAAATTTAGTTGAATCAAACCTGACGAAAAGGTAATATATTGTTAAATTAACCACTTCAGGAGCGGGGAATGCTTGAAGAACTTCGCTATGGTATTTTTTCCAATAATTCCAAGCACATATCCAATGACAGACTGACTTTGGTCGGACTTGGAGCATCTGATATATATGTTTATTCCACGTGGGATAATGCTATCACCGCACTGGAAAATGGAGAAATTGATGTCGCACTTGTTGACGAATCTTTGCATGATGCGTCCGGTGCGGACTGTGTAAGGAAGATGCGCAAGCATGCCATGCGCTCACTTCCGGTAATCATGGTCACCCCGGATAAACGCAAGGAATCCGTACTCAACTCCATTGCTGCCGGAGTCGGGGGCTATGTGCTGCGCCCCTACAGCATGGAGACCCTCAAACGTCACGTCTTTGCCGCGTACATGAGTGTCAGTCCCGATGAAATTGAAAAAGAACTGCTTACATCCTCTTGGGATCTCGTAGCTAACGGAAGTTTTGATGAAGCTATCGACAGTTTTTCCGAAATCATTGATGAAGTAACTGATGCGGATAAAAACCCCGCTGAAGAATATTTTGATAAGGGTTTAAATTTCCTTTCACAGGACAAATTCGGCAAGGCCATCATCGCCTTTAACAAGGCCATCGCCCTCAATGAAATGTATGCCGAGGCTTACAAAGGAATTGCCGATGCATACAAAGGCAAGGGCGACATGGGCAATTATCAGGAATTCCTGACCAAGGCTGCGGATATATACGCTGTTCAGGACAAGCTTGATGACGTCAAGGATCTGTTCATTGAAATTCTTAAAAACGAACCTGACGCAGTAAACCCATTTAACCGCCTCGGAGTAAAACTCCGCAAAGACGGGGATTATCACGGAGCCATCAAAGCCTACCATCAGGCCTGTACCTTTACTCCCAATGACGCCAATCTTTATTATAACATGGCCCGTGCATACACTTATGCTGAGGACTACGAAAGCGCACTGAATTACACAGAGCTCAGCCTGCGTCTTGATTCCAGTCTCGAACCCGCAAGGAATATGCATTCACAGATCGTCAAATTGATTGAAAAACAGGAGAAAGAGAATCCCACCCCGGAAGAAAACTATCCGAAAGTAGAAATTGACGACGAACTTGAGGAATAATTTCGAGACCTTAATTTGATTTCTCAAGATCCAACAGCTTTTGCTTGATTTTTGTGCCGTGGGCAAATCCTGCCAGACTGCCATTGGACGCTATCACGCGGTGGCAAGGAATAATCAGCGGCACAGGATTTTTCCCATTTGCCGTCCCCACAGCCCTGCTCCCATTTTCATTACCCAGCGCAATAGCAACCTCTTTATATGATCGTGTCTCACCGCAAGGGATCCTGCAAAGTTCCGCCCAGACCCGCTTCTGAAAATCAGTTCCCTGCGGATTCAATTTCACATCAAACTCGGTCCGCTGCCCCGCCATGAACGCCTCAATCTGGGTCCTGACATCAATAAAAAAATCATCATTAAGCATCCAATCAGGGGCAATATCAAAAACTCGCTTCCCTTCTCCGGTCTGCATATGCAGGTGAGATAGCCCTTCCTCGTTTCCGGCCAAAATAATTTCGCAAAGCGGGGTCATGAATCTTGTATAGAATGTGGTCATAACTATTAATTGCCCTTATTTACTTTTGCTCTTTTTCCGCAAATTATATTCAAACTGACACTAAATAACATTTTGCAAGATGCAAATAAAAATAAACCGCCCCTTTCAGCTAAATTGTTGATCTATGTGATGGCATAATTTTCTACAAACTGACATACAAGAAATGAAACATTCAACATGGAGAACAAAATGATAACTCTTACCGCAAAAGTACAGGCAGTAGCAGGCAAGGAGCAGGAACTTGAAGCAGTCCTGCGCGAACTGGTCAAAGCCACCGCAACCGAAGAAGGTTCAGTAGAATACAGGCTTCACAGGGTGGTAGATACCCCCGGTGCTTTCCGCTTTGTGGAAAAATTCAAGGATCAGGCTGCGTTCGACTTTCATGCCAATTCCCAACATTTCAAAGCAGCCGTTGAAAAAATCGGTGAACTAAGCGCAGGTGAAGGTGAACTTGAAATGATGGAATTGATTGATTCTATTCCTGAATAATTGCTTCATTTACAAAACACGTAACGAAGCCCGCGCAAACATACGCGGGCTTTTGTTTACAAATATCCTTTGATTTGCCTAGAAAAATGTTACGCCTTCTGCTTTCTCCGCGCCATCCAAAGCAACGCAAACAATGGAACAAGGCCACCGACAATTCCCATTTCACCAATCACATTGATCTTTGAAGGCCAGTCAAAAGAAATAAGCTCCATGGCAACTGCACCGAATATGAAATAGGCAAAGGTGAGTAATGACGAAGCCGCACCGATATCCCGGTCCACAGTTTCAAGGATCATATGGTTACTGATTGGCCTGCTGACCCCGATGGAAAAAGTCATTAAAAACATGGGCGCAGCAAAGAGGTATTCCGACCCGCCAAGTAACAGCAATCCGATGCCGGCCAGCACTACCCCGACCAGTGATACTTTGAGGATAGACATGGATGAGTAGCCAACGCAAAGCCTTGAACAGGTGAATGATCCGGTCATGAACCCGATGGCATTGAATCCAAAAAACATGGCATACTGCTGCTCATTCATCCCGAACCCGCGAATGTAGATATCCGCTGAGCCAGCCAGAAACCCGAAAAATCCGACCCCGATAACAGAAAAAGCAAAGCAGTAAGTGCTGAATTCAACATTTTTAAGCACCACCAAATAGCGGGAAAACATGGACAAGATACCACCTGAAGTCTTTTCAAACTCGGGTTCTTTGAACACAAGAGTGCCGTAAAATGCCATGGAAGCCAGCACGGCCTGACATCCGAAAATCCATTTCCAAGACAAATATTCAAGCATCATACTACCCATCATGGGGGCCACCATGGGGCAAAGGGGAATAATTACCCCAATATAGGCCAGTACTTTCTGACGCTCTGTCCCGGTATAAAGATCTTTTGCCAATGCCATGGAAAGGGCCGACGCCGAGGCCGCCCCGGCTGCCTGAACAATACGGGCCGCCACCAGAAACCAAATATTGGTTGAAAGAGCACAAAGAAGACTGCCCAGCACATATATCCCCACACCGCAGATAAGCACCGGTTTGCGTCCGTATTTGTCAGACAGCGGACCGTAAATGAGCATGAAAAAGCTGAACAGGATGAAAAACAGGACCAGCGACAGGTTCACTTGCGCAAGGGAAATCCCCCACTGCTCCTGAATGGTTGGCAGTGCCGGAAGATACATATCCGTGGAAAGGGCGGGGAAAGCCGCCAGCATGGTGATAAACAAAAAATTTGGCATAACTGTACTGTACCGATTTTAAATTAAATGGGCTCTGATCAACTCAGATAAATGGAGGAAATAAATTGGGGAAATAGATTTTTCTGGTGGGAGTGAAGTTCAAAATGAATTCAGACTTTATTCCCGACAGAAATTCAGGTCAACCTGAAAACAGCATGGCAGACCAGTTTTTTATCAGTTTACCATTCACAAACATTTCACCCCGGCAATGCTTACAATATTGCTAAACACAGATTAAAACATTGTTTAAGATTTTACTTGACTGGCTTAACCGACAATCATACAAGATTTCAAACAAAGTTTAAATCACTGTTGGAGATAATATATGAGCGACCAAAACACCAAAGATAGAATTCTGGAATCCGCCAGCCGGGTTTTCTGCGAAAAAGGATTCAAGGCCACCACTGTGCGCGATATCTGCACCGAAGCTGACGCCAATGTGGCGGCCATCAACTACCACTTCGGGGACAAGCGCAAACTTTATATTCAGGTCCTGAAATCCTGGATGGACGGGATGTTCAAGGACGCGGACAGACTCAATGGAATAACTGAAGCATCAACACTTGAAGAACGTTTACGTGCCTATATTTATGGAGAACTCAGGGCACTGTGCACCTATGATGATCCGGGGAAAATCAAAAAAAGCAAAATCCGCCTGCTTTTTGAAGAATATGTTTCCGAAGAGTGTGACCCGGAATTATTCAAGTGCCATGAAGAAATTGATGGGGAACTGCTAACCCCGATCATTCGTGAGATTCTTGCTCCTATCGAAGATGAAGAAATCCTTCGACAAGCCCATATAGCTGCCAGCGGAGTGCTGGTTCACCATTTTCTCGGAATCATCCATTACCCGGAAGGTGAAATTGAATCCGAGGAGAAACTGGAATTCATGGCCGATTTTTATACCACATTCATTCTCGGCTCTCTGAAAGCCATCAAGGAAGCATATCATGCAAAATAAATATTTCATCCCGCTTACACTGGCTATTTTTCTTTTGGCCCTCTGCGGTTGCGAGTCTGATAAACAGACCGAAGCCAACACCGCGCCCCCGGAAAAAGCTGTCCGCGTCGGCACTATTGAAGTTATGCCGGTGACCATCAAGGATATGCTGATCCTGCCCGGAGAAACCCAGCCGGACAAAGACGTCTGCGTTTCTTCCGAATCAGCCGGGACTGTGGTCTGGCTGGGCGTAAAAGAAGGTGATCACGTCAAGAAAGGTCAGCTCATTGCCCGTCTTGACGGAGCTTCCAGCGGAGCAAAATTTGACAAGGCCAAGGCAGCCAAAAAACTGGCTTCCGGACAGTTGCGCCGCCGCAAAGAACTGCTTAGCAAAGGAGTACTGGCGCAGGAAGAGTACGACCAGATCAAGGCCGAGCTTGAACAGAGCGAAGCTTCGCTCAAGGAAATGCTGGTCAACGTGGAGTACGGTATTGTTCGTGCTCCCATCTCCGGTGTGGTCAATAAACGTTACATTGACCCTGGGGAACGTCTGGAAGTCGGTTCTCAGGTCGTTGATATTGTAGATTCTTCCATCATCAAAACTTTCATCAACGTGCCGGAAATGGACATTTCCTATATCAAAAAAGGTCAGAAGGTTACCGTATCCGTTGACGCCCTGCCCGGTAAAACATGGGACGGAGTTATCGACTTCGTATCCTTCAAAGCTGATAAATTTTCCAAAACCTTTGAAACAAAAGTCATCACCGACAACTCCGACGGGGAAATCCGCGCTGGCATGCTGGCCCGTGTTTCCCTGCTCCGCCGCACTGTGACAGGTGCTGTAACCACTCCCTTATCCGCCATCATCAATCAGGGCGGTGAGCGGATCATCTACGTGGAAAAAGACGGAGTAGCCCAAGTGCGCACCATCGAACTTGGTGTCATCGAAGGCAACCGTGCCCAGATAACCAAAGGACTTAAAGCCGGTGAAAAGCTGATCACAGCCGGACACACCATGGTTGAAGACGGTACCAAGGTGGTGACCCAGTGATTATCAACAAGGCAGCATTGAACAGGCAGTCCACCGTAATGGTCCTGCTTGTGTTCATCATCATCGCCGGGATATCAAGCTACGCATCCCTACCCCGCGAGAGCGATCCGGACATCACCATTCCCTATATTTTTGTGCAGACAAACTTTGAGGGAGTGGCTCCGGAGGACATGGAGACCCTGATCACCATGCCCATTGAGCGCAAACTGAAAGGACTTTCCGGGACCAAGGAGATTTCCTCCATTTCCGATGACGGAGTTTCCATTATCAAGGTTGAATTCAACCCGGATATAGACATTGACGACGCTTTGCAGAAAGTGCGTGACAAAGTTGATCAGGCCAAGCCGGACCTGCCCTCAGACCTGCCTGACGAACCGGTCATTAACGAGGTCAACCTTTCGGAACAGCCCATCCTGAACGTTGTTCTCTCAGGACCGTTTTCCCTTAAACGGATGAAAGTCTTTGCCGAACAGCTTGAAGACCGCATTGAATCTGTGCAGGGTGTGCTTGATGCAAAAATAATCGGCGGTCTTGAACGTGAAATCCACGTGGAATTCGATATGGACCGCGTGGCCTTCTACAATATTCCTATTTCCAGCCTGCTCAATGCGCTGAAAAACGCCAACGTGAACACCCCCGGCGGATCAGTTGAAATCGGCAAATCAAAATACCTTGTACGTGTGCCTGAAGATTTCAAGCACCCGGATGAGATTGATCAAATCGTGGTCTACGAGAAAGACGGACGTCCCATCTACCTGCGCGACATCGCCAGTATCCGCGACCATTACAAAGACCCGACCTCCAAAAGCCGCTTCAACGGAATCCGCAGTGTAACCATTGAAGTCAAAAAAAGAGCCGGGGAAAACATCATCCGCATCATTGATACGGTTAAGGATATCCTGAAAGAAGAGCAGCAGATTCTGCCGCCTACACTCAAAATCAACCTCACCGCCGACCAGTCTGATGAAATCCGCCAGATGGTTGCGGATTTGCAGAACAACATCATCACCGGCCTGCTGCTGGTACTCATTGTGGTTTTCGCCTTTATCGGCGGACGCTCGGCCCTGTTCGTCTCGCTGGCAATTCCGCTGTCCATGCTGATAACCTTCACCGTGCTGGATATTTTCTCCTACACCTTGAACATGGTTATCCTCTTCTCCCTGATCCTGAGCCTCGGTATGCTGGTGGATAACGGAATCGTGGTGGTTGAAAACATCTACCGCCACATGGGTATGGGAAAATCCCGCTATCAGGCGGCAATGGATGCCACAGACGAGGTGGCCTGGCCTGTTATCGCCTCCACCCTGACCACTGTGGGCGCATTCTTTCCCATGATATTCTGGCCCGGAATCATGGGCGAATTCATGAGTTATCTGCCCATAACCGTTATCATCGCCCTGATTGCATCGCTGTTCGTGGCGCTGGTTATCAACCCGGTGCTCTCAGCAAAATTCCAGGGTGTCCCTAAGCAGGACGAAAACACGAAGCCCGGTTTTATCGACCGCATGATGGAATCCCTCAAAGCAATTTACCGCCCTATCCTTGAATGGTCGCTGGACCACAGGTTTCTGGTGGTGCTTTTCTCCTTTGTTTTCCTTATCGCTTCCACGGTCAGCTTCGGCATGTTCGGGCGCGGCGTGGAATTCCTGCCCAAAACTGAACCCAAGCGTTCCGACGTAAAAATAAAAGCCCCGGTGGGGACGAATCTTGAAGCCTCGGACCAGTTCGTAAAAGTGGTGGAAAAAGTAGCCTCTGAATACCCGGATATCGAATACGTTATCGCCAATACCGGGGAATCCGGGCAGTCCGATGAAATCGGAACCCATTACAGCCTTGTGAAGCTTGATTACGTAGACATTCAGGACCGCAGCCGCCCTTCATCTGAGATCACCAATGAAATCCGTGACCGCTTGCAGAATTCAATCCGTGGTGCTGAAGTGCGTGCCGAGCCGGAAAAAATGGGACCGCCCACAGGCAGTGCCATTAACTTGGAAATATACGGCAAGGAACTGCGTCAGCTTGGAACCATTGCCGCCGCATTCAAACGGAGCATCAAGGATATTCCCGGACTTGTTGACCTCAAGGACAACTACATCTCGGCCAAGCCGGAAATCCGCGTAGATGTGGACAAGGAAAAAGCGGCCATAATGGGCCTCGACGCCTTCACCATCGCGCAGACAGTAAAGACCGCCATCAACGGTTTCAAGGTCGGGGTATATCGCGAAGGCAAGGACGAATACGACATCATCGCCCGTCTGCCCAAGCATGACCGCGATTCCCTTGAGGACATCAAGCGCATCACCGTATCCGGCCCCAAGGGTGAACCTGTGCCCATCACCAGTCTTGCAGAAGTGACCATGGGCGGCGGACTTGGCGGTATCAACCGCATTGACCAGAAAAGGGTCGTTACCCTTTCCGCCGATGTATCGGGCCGTCTTGCCGAGGAAGTCATTGGAGACATCAACAAGGCAGTGTCCGGCATCGAACTTCCGCGCGGATATTCATATAAATTCACCGGAGAACAGGAAGAACAGGCTAAGGCCTCGGCATTTCTTGAACGAGCATTTGCCGGAGCATTGTTCCTGATCTTCATAGTACTGGTCACCCAATTCAACTCCATTGCCACCCCGTTTATCATCCTGACTGCGGTCATCCTCTCCCTTGGCGGGGTTATGGTCGGGCTGCTCATAACCGGGACGGCCTTCGGGGTTATCATGACCGGAGTCGGAGTGCTCAGCCTTGCAGGGGTTGTGGTCAACAATGCCATCGTGCTTATCGACTACTTTGAACAACTCAAGGAACAGGGCCGCTCCGCCCGTGAAGCACTCATTGAAGCCGGACTGACCCGCTTCCGCCCGGTATTGCTTACCGCCATCACCACCGTGCTGGGACTTATCCCCATGGCAACCGGAATAAGCTTCGACTTCATCAACATGCGCCTCGATATGGGTAGCGAAACCTCACAATGGTGGGGCCCCATGGCCGTAGCGGTAATCTTCGGACTGGCAATTGCCACTGTTCTCACGCTGGTGGTCGTACCCACACTCTGTTCTTTGCAGGAAAGCTGGAAGGAACGGGTCGCCAGACGCAAAGCCGCTAAATTGGCAGCGCAGCCCCAGAATTAGAGTAATGTATGATGAGCATAGTTTAATTACCTGTTAAATTCATATTGATTAACTTAACAGGCAGAGCACAAAAATGAAAAAAATAATACTTTACATATTCACATTGCTGGCAGCGGCCGGGATCTCAATAGGAATCCCGGCCTGCTCCAAGATGGGACATGCACCTTCTATGGAGGAAAGCACAATGTACGAAAAATCAGCCAATTACCATAATGGGACCTTCGCCAACGAGACCCCGGTAAACATGACTGTCGAAGGATTTACTTTTGCCAAGGCAATAAATTTTTTCTTTGACCTGAGCCGCACCCCGGACAAAGAACTGCCATACTATCACCTGACCAAGGATTCATTCTCTCCTGATCCTGCTGATTTACAGGTTGCGTGGCTGGGCCATTCATCCATGATCCTCGACATTGACGGGGTGCGTTTGCTCATCGATCCGGTTTTCGGAAACGCATCTCCGGTACCATTCACGGTGAACCGTTTTCAGCCATCGCCCATCAAACGGGAGGAGCTTCCCGAAGTGGACGCGGTAGTAATTTCCCACGACCATTACGACCATCTGGAAATGAGTACCATCAAGTACTTGGCCTCGAAAGTGAAGCTGTTCATCGTCCCATTAGGCGTTGGTTCCCACCTGCGCAAGTGGGGCTGCAAGCCGGAGCAGATTGTTGAGCTGAACTGGAACGAATCCATCATCATCCGCGATGTGGAAATCATCGCTGCCCCTTCGCAACATTTTTCCGGGCGTGGGCTAGGAGACAGATTCAAGACCCTCTGGGCGTCCTTTGTCTTTAAAGGCAGCAATCATCGCGCTTATTATTCCGGCGACGGCGGATATGACGGACGGTTCAAGGAAATCGGTCAGAAGTACGGACCATTCGATCTGACCATGATTGAGTCCGGTGCCTATGACAAAGGCTGGAAGGATGTACACATGATGCCCGAAGAGTCCGTACAGGCACATATTGAACTGGGTGGGAAACACATGCTCCCGGTACATTGGGGAGCCTACGATTTAGCTTTTCACAAGTGGGATGAGCCCATCCGCAGAGTATCTGCTCTGGCCGCAGAACAAGGGATTAATCTGCTGACCCCGCAATTGGGTGAGATCAGCATCCCCGGTTCCAGCACCCACTCAGCATGGTGGGAACCGTCCAAGCAGCAGAAATTGGCTGTTGCTAATTAACTTTGCCTCCGGTGGCTGGGGAAGGGGAAACTCTTGCAAGAGTTTCCCCTTCCCCAGACCCCATCCCCTTCAGAACCTTTCAGTTTGCTTCGCATATAGCGCGATAAAACGACCTTCGAATATACGAACGGCAAAGCCTACTAAAGTTTTGACCTTCTTAGCAAAGCTTGGCACCAAGCGGCACCTTCTTATCCGGCACGCATAAAGCCACGTCTCCATTTTCATCATGAAATCCCGTCACCAAACATTCGGACATGAACGGCCCGATCTGCTTTTTGGGGAAATTGACCACACCTACGACTAATTTACCGGGCAACTCTTCTACTGAATAAAGTTTAGTGATCTGGGCACTGGATTTACGCAGCCCGATGCCGAGGCCGAAATCTATATGCAGGATATAAGCGGGAACTCGCGCTTCTTCAAAAACACACGCTTCGATTATCTTACCGACCCTAAGTTCTACCTTTTCAAAATCATTCCAACTGATTGTATCCATTATTTCCTCCTCAGAAATTGTTATCGTGAGGAAAGAATAGCTGTATCGGCATCATGAATCTTGAATAAAATTGACATAGAGGACGATTATAAAAATTCAGGTAGTGAAACTGAATAAAAACTTTGAAGAGTCCAAAAAAACTTTTTTACACAAATCCACAGGAAAGCGGATTTGGACGTTGCCGAACAGGCAACGCCCCGTAGGGGTGAGCCCCAGGACGGGGCGAATCAAAAAGAACTAAGCCGCCGGAAGCAAAATCAAATTATCAAAAAGCGCGAAGCGCATCAAAATGCTTTCTGATACTGGCGAGGCGTAAGTCCGTACCTGATTTTAAACAGCCGGGTCAGATGACTTTGGTCGGAAAAACCGCACTGTGCGGCGGTATCGGCAATTGAAGAATTCGCAGCGATTAAAGCGCGGGCCTTTTCAAGACGCAACTGGATCAAAAAAGAGTGCGGCGGCAATCCTTTATGGCTGCGGAAAATACGGATCAGGTGAAATTCAGTGCACCCGGCCAGCTCGGCCAGTTCCGCAAGACTCAGGTTGCGATCTATATTGGCGTGCAGGTAATCGACAATCATTGCTACCCGCTCATCTTCGCTTCCGGGCAGAATTGCTCTACCGTCTGCTTGGCTGTAAAGCCCGGAAAGAACCGAAAGGATTCCTTCCTCCACTCCCAACTGATCAGCGGGATAAAGTAGATTATGATGCAAACCGGATAAAGCACGCCAGAGCCGCTTATCTTTTAGCAGCTTGTTACGGAACGGAGAGGATGCAGTTTCGCTGCCCAGCAATTTCAGATTGAGCGAACGGACGAATTTTTCAGAAAAATAAAAGCTGCGCAAATGCCTGCGCTCGGTACAACAGGGACTGTTGGAATGGACGGTTTCCGGTTCGATTATACTTACGGAACCGGGCTGCAAAACATCGGAACAACCTTTCAGGCTATAATTTTCCCCGGACTCGGAATTAAGCCACAGCACGTAGCCGTCATGCAGGTGGCTTTTAAATTCCCGCCCACTACTGCATGAAAGCACTTCCAGCCCCTCCACGGGCGAAGAATAGATAATCTTTCCGTCATTTTTCATGTCATAAATGGAAACCGTTTCTGCTAGCTTGAATCAAGGGAGGCGAGAGTCATTTCAAGTTGGCTTTCTACCCCTGAATAATAAGCCAGCATTGTATCTAGAGCAGAATACTTCTCCTCCAATCTCGTCTGATAAGTATCCAGTCTTGCTTCTTCGTTGTAAATATCATTTTCGAGTTTCACGGTCAGATCATCATAACTTGCTGCGAGCAGCGGAATACTCCCGGTGGAGACATCGGTCAGGTCTGAACACAAATCAGCAATCTGTCCGCACTTGCCCTGCTTTACTGTAACTGTGCTGGAATATGATCCATCGGTCAAATCCGAGACTTCCAGATAAAGTCCGTTGGCATTGCTGTCACTCCCGGCAAGCAAGGTATTACCTTCAATAAACATTTCCTGCCCGTCAATGGTGGCTGACGTTATAGTCCCGCTTGAAATCGTATATTCCACATTATACTCCCCGGCTCCGGTTAATCCTGAAATGGTGGAGATTACCCGCAGATCCGAACTGTCGGTCTCTGCCTCGCCGTTTGCAGCAAAAAGCATGGCAACCGCTTCAGGGTCACCAGCCAAAACATCTTCCAACTCATCATAATCTATTTCAAGCTGGCCGAAAGTGGACGAACCTTCGGTACTGTCCGTGGTTATCCCAATAGCTGACAGTGAAGCATATTTATCTCCCTCCCCGGTCTCGCTGTCATAATACAAAAAACCCAACCCGGCGGACGTAAGTGAGTCTTTAACTGAGTCATAAACAAGATCAAGAGTGGGATCTTTAATATAAACCGTGCCGTTATCGTCATCATCCTCAGCAGCCAGTTCCCCGGTAATATCCAGCAAATCGTACAAAAGCTGATTCACCTCGGAAACAAAAGTTTCAATGGTCTCGACCATGGCATCCGTATCGTAGGAGATCCCAATGTTGATCCCCGCAGAATCCGTAGTGGTGTTGAGGGTCATAGTCATGTTGTCGATAACATCATCAACAGTATTGGAATCACGCTCTATCCATTCATCCGCACCGGAAGGAAAACCATCCACCTTCAGCTGTGAATTCTGGGCAGTCTGTGTGTTAGTGAATGATCCGGCAGTGTATCCGTCAATGGCACTCAAATCAGTAAGACCCACAGCGTTATCTGCTCCGGTATCTTGTCCGCTGAACTTAATATAATAATTATCGCCGTCGCTGATCAGAGAAGCGGTTATTTTATCATCAAAATCCGGGTCGCTGTTAATCTGATCGACCAATTCCTGTGCTGTGGTTCCGGCAGTGACATCCATGGTTATATCCTCTCCGGCATAGGAAAGGGTGACGAATGAATCAGCGGAAACTATGGTCTGATCCGACGAATTTATGGATATTCCCTCAGAAATCCAGATATCTTTTTGGGCCAGTTGGTTCACCACCACATTGTAGGAGTCTTCGGTGGCTCCGTCCTCAATGGACGCCTGAACTTCGCCATCCCCGGTAGTAGACACAGAATAGGCTAAAAACTCATCCATTTCATCCATACCCTGTAACATCCCGGAAAGAGTAATCACTTCTTCATTCAATGCCTCAAGAAGCTCTGAGACAGCTTCTGCCTCTTTCAGATCATCCTGATATTGATCCAACTCATAACTTTCAGCCTCCACAGAGGCATTTATCAAGTCAGTCCAGTCCGTCCCGTCACCGAGTCCGTTAATGGTAAAGCCCCCGGAAGTGGTGTTGGAAGAATAATTGGTAGTTGAAACAGAAGCGACAGCCATAACAGCCTCCTACAAATAATCCATAATGGACATATTGATCACTTCAGACGATGAACTGAGCACTGCCTGATAAACGTACTGAGTCTTACTCAATTCCAAGGTCAGCGCAGTACTGTCTGCATCTTCCTCATCACTGATGGCACTTGCCGCCCGCTCGCGGGAATACGTAATACTCTGAGAGGTAAAATCCGCCTTTTCCTCACGGGCACCCACATTGGAGGTTTCGATCAGCATCCGGTTATAGCCGTCGTCAATGGTTTCAAGGGTAGTCGCTGTCCCCTCTTCATCCCCTATCCACATGTAGGCAATGGAATCACTCATGGATTCAAAAAGATTGGGTTCCGGGTACGGCTCTCCTGTATCCGGGTCCACACCTCCGAAGATATCACTGCCCACGGAATTAACTTCCAGATCCGTACTTTCAGAAATATTGATGGATATGGCCTCGTCAGCACCGTTGTATTGCAGGGAATTACGGACCACGAACTGCCCGCCCGTCTTGGCATCCGAATCATAGGCAGTGACCGCTGTACCGGAATTCATTTCCACAGACACATCGCCCAGTTCCATAGTTGTATCAGGCGGAACAGCCGTACCATCCATAGTCCCGCTCAACCATGTGCTGCCACCGTCAAGGGAATAACTATAATCCACGGCATCGGTCCCAATAGTTCCATCAGAAGTAAATTCTACGATGACCGGATCATCAAGCTCCCCTTCAAAACTAGCAAAATCACTCTTGGTGGGAGAATCCCCGGTAACGGTCACTCCGGGTATATATTCATAAGGAGCGGCATCCGTCGCTTGACCGGAAAAAAGATAATCATCGCCCATTTCGGAATTAGCAATAGCCAGCATGGAATCCTGATAGCCGATCATATTTATGGACATGGCCTGCTGCTGTTCATCGGTATAAGTTCCCGTGGCCCCCTGCTCTACCTGTTCCTTGGCTGAAATCATGATTTCACTGGCTTCGCCCAGCAAACCGTCAGCCGCTCCCAGCAGACTCCCGGCCAGCCCGGCATTATTCTGGTAACTTTCAAGGGTCTGGTCATAACTGCGCAGGTTAACCACATTACCCATGCCCGCAGGATCATCAGAAGGAGCGTTAATCTTTTTCTGTGTCGCTACCTGATTGGTGGCATTCATATAATCAGACAACGACTTACTGACATTACCCATACTCTGGTCATAAATCTGTGATGTACTTACTCTCATGAATGCCTCCCTACATAATGCCCAAAATGGTATCGATCATATCGCGGGTAACGGAAATAATCTGACAGGCTGCCGAATACTGCTGCTGGGCCTTGGTAAGGTTAACCAGCTCCTCGTCCACATTCACACCGCTGACGGATTCCTGCTGATCAGCATAAATCTGGGCAGCGGCAGTGTCGCAGGTAACCTGAGTTTCAGCCTTAGACGCAGCTGCCCCCACACCGGAAACAATTGCAGCCAGATATTCAGTCAGAGATGCATCTGTAGATGACACGCCCTCACCTATTGATACGGTCCGGTTCAGCAAATCGTTTATGGACTTGGCAGTATCATTGCTACCTGACGATACTGTTCCGTCATCCCCAACCTCCCCGGCATTGAGGTGCGAAGGATCGGAAGCAACGTAATCGTTAACCCCGATATCTCCCGCGGAGCTGCCATCAAAAAAAGTATTGATCCCGGTAGCAGCCAGAAAACCGGAACTGTCATCCCCAAATTCAAACGAGGCATCACCCACGACCTGAATTTCGAGCTCCCCATCAGCATTAACTGAAGCGGTCAGGGTTCCTCCGAAGGCTACGTTGATATCTGCCACAACATCATCCAAGGAATCCGTTGCAGGATCGATGGGTATGGCGGAACTAGCGGTCATGTTGCCGTCGACATCATATGTGTAGATGGAGAATTCGCCGGAAGTGATCTTGTCTTCATAATCCAGCCCGCTGCTTGAAAGGGCTGCGGTCTGGTCATTCACGTCGTAAGTTCCCTCAACAGCAGTATGTGATTCCAGCCCTGCGCCCTGTGAATGAGCCACATTGGTTTCCCAGATCAGGGCCGAAGTGTAATCGTCAAGGCTGTCCAGAGTAGGCTCAATGTATTCGTCGCGAGTGATGAATAATCCGGCAATTGAGCCTCCGGTAGTACGCCCGGAAACCGGGTCGCCGCTATCATCGGTCATGGGAGTTATCTCCACCAGACCGCCGGAGCCGCTTTCCCAGAACAGCCCGGTCTTTGAAGTATCATCATCGTATGCGACTGCGAGGTAATGAGTCTCTTCCCCTTCCACAAGCGGCTGTCCGGTCTCGGTATAAATCTTGGTCTGCCCGTCGCTGTAGCTGAGCACTTCCACACCGATGAGTTCATCCAGTTCACGTATGGCCTGATCGCGGCTGGCAACCAGTTCATAATTATCCGGGTTGGCCCCGATCTGCTCATTTAGCAATCCGATGGAATCAATCAGTTCATTGGCGGTATTAACTTGATCGACGATCTCCGATTCCACGCTGGCAGACATATCCTTAAGTTCCGAGGATGTGGAATTAAGTGCATATATTAATGAATCCGTTTCGCCCAACAGAGCTTCACGTTCGGCAAGAGAATCCGGGTAGGTAGAAAGGTCATTCCAGCCGCTCAGGAATTCATCTTGCGCCGCAGCCAGCCCTTGCCCTTCACTCTGGTTGAATATGGAATCCATCTGGGTGAGATATTTATTCTGTGCTTCGCTGGAGGCCAGATCCGCCGAGGCCGCAAGGTATTGCTTTTCAATAAAGCTGTCCCAATTGGCCTGAATTGCAACAATATCCGCGCCTGTACCGAGGCTGTCGCCGTAAACATTAATATTGCCTGTGCTGTCATAAACAGCATCGGCGCGCTGATACCCTTCGGTTTCGGCATTGGCGATGTTGTTGCTGGTCGTGTTGATCGAGACCTGCGCGTTGGCAACGGCCTTTTCACCTATGGACATTGCATTTGATAAACTCATTTTTTATGCCTCCGGCTAATCAACCCATCAACTAACTCTTCAATGAAATCGCAGTCTGTAACAGAGTATCTGCTGTAGTTACGACCTTACTGTTGGCCTGATAGGCGGACTGGATGATGATCAACTCAGTCATTTGTGCTGCGAGATCCACGTTGGAAGCTTCGAGTGAATTGGAAACAACGGTTCCGAACCCTGCGGACCCGGCTGTGCCGATGATGGCTTCACCGGACTCGGTGGTGGCCCGGAACAGGGTTCCGCCTTCGGCTGTCAGTCCGCCTTCGTTGGTGAAATCAGCAAGACCGAGCTGGTATAGTTCGATGGACTGGCTGTTGGAATAATTACCCACAAGGATACCGTTTTCGTCCACTTCCACGGAAACGAGGGACCCGGTGGGATAACCGTCCTGCCCTACGCTGTAGGTGGCGGAAGAACTGTCGCTGTAACTGGTTGTCGCTCCTAGCTCGAGGGTGTAATCAGAAAATGAAGGCAGATCCGAATAAGCGGTGGCTGCGGTTATATCGCCAAGGGTATTGATCCCCCCGGAAGTATCCCATGTTGCATCATCGCTGGACATGCCGAAATTTATGGCAACATCCTGCCCGCTGGTACTTCCGGTAAAGTTGAGATTTACCTCCGGGTAGCCTTCGGGGCTGAGGTCAGCCAAGCCCCACTGATCGGGGTCCTTGGTGTCGGCAGAAGTGGCTGCATTGGAGAGAGTAAAAGCAGTCATGGAAGTCATCTGCCCTTCAGAATTGAAGGTCATGGTTCCGGTCATACTCAGACCTGCACCGCTGGTAGTATTCAAAGCATTGCCCCCCGATCCGGTACGCTGATCGTCTTCAGCTTCAGTAGCAGCCACATATTCCCAGATAATATTACCGTCAGAATCCACATCCACCGGGTCCATGTAATAGGTCATGTCATGGGCGGAACCGTTTTCATCATAAACAGTCATGGTGGTTGAATAACTGTACTGCGAATCATCAAGTGGAGGATTGTTGGTACCGTCATAAAGCTCGAAGAGGGATGTGTAAGGATTGGTTGTTTTAGCCTCATCCACACTCTGGGAATCAAGATTCATGGTCAGACTGATTTCAGAAGTAGCTTTCGGCGGTGACTGGGATTGGTCCAGCTGAATTGTGGTCAGTGAACCGGATGCGGTTCCGTCTTCGATTTCCCAACCCTGCACCTGATTACCGTAGGGATCGACCAGATAGCCGTCTTTATCGAAATCAAAATTCCCTGCGCGGGTGTAGTAGGTTGTGCTGGTGTCCGGGTCCACTACTACAAAGTAACCGTCACCATTGAGAGCAACGTTGGTGGAAATGCTGGAATCTTCATAAGATCCCTGAGTGTAATCGGTATTAATAGTGGAAACCCCGGCCCCGTTACCGACCTGTGAAAGCCCTCCTCCTGTGGTGATGGTGGAGTAAAAGACATCCTCAAAAACTGCGTCCGAACTCTTGAACCCTACGGTGGAAGAGTTGGCGAGGTTGTTGGAAACCACGGATGTTGCCTGAGAGTTGACATTAAGGCCTGAAATACCTGTGTACAAAGAACTGGTGACACTCATTTTTATGCTCCTGTGTTTGTAAAATTTATTTAAATGAATGAAACGTCGGTAATGGAAACTTCCCGGCCGTCATTAAGGGTAAGAGTGGTCTTGCCTGAATCATCCTGGTTCACTGCGGTGATGGTTCCGGGGGACTTGATGTAGACAGGTACGGAAGCGTCATTGGCATCATTGGCGAAGACCATAGCTACGTAAGTTCCGTTTGATTCGAGATTGCTATCGCTGAGCAGGTCTTTGCCGAAAATTTCAAACTCACCAGCTTCGAGGTCGGTGTAGTAAACGGTGTCCACGAGGGTTCCGTCAGAGTTGTAAATATTGAGACCGAGCGTGGATGCGTCTTCCTGAAGATCAATGGTCACGTTAGTGGCATCACCGCTTTCAACAGTGATGACCCCGCCGTCGGCCATGACTTCCTCGCCGATGTAGCTGGAAGTACTCAGAGCGGAGATGGCATCCAGTTTATTAATGATGGTCTCCAGATTTTCGTTCTGCTGCACATCTTCATCGAGCATCGAATAGCTGGTCATCTGGTTGACCATTTCCGTGTTATCCACCGGGTTTGTAGGGTCCTGATATTCCAGCTGAGTTGTCAGCAGAGTCAGGAAATCGACCTGATCAAGAGAGGTATTGTCGCTGGCTGTGGCAGTGGAAGTTGTTGTGTCGGTGGTGTAGCTGATGCCTTCAATGGTCATGATACAACCCTCCTCTCACTTGCCGCTGAAAAGTGTCGGCGGAGCTTTTGTATTGCCTGATGCTTAATGCAGCGTACTGTACAGGAGGTGATCCCCAACTGTTTTGCAACTTCAACAGCCTTTAAATCTCCCCAAAAAATCATCCTGACCACTTCATCCTGACGTTTAGACAAAAGTCCTTCAGGTAGATTAAAATCAATTTTATCTTTTTCTAATTCAGGAATATCGCTTAAATCTTCTACATTAATATATATGCGATTGTTTTTTCTCATATAATCGACAGCGACAGAGCGGCTTATGATATATAGCCATGTATTGAGTGAACTTTTCTTAGAGGAATACTTTGATATGTAATTATTTTTTAAAATCTTTAATGCTACTTCCTGACATACTTCATCTACATCACTTTTATTAACACCAATATATTTAGAAAATAAAAATTTATTAACCACATTTTTTATATAGTTAATGTTGCCATCAAAAAAACAATTAACTTCTCTTTCAGAAATATAATCGTATTTGTTTTCAATGTAAGTATTCATAGTTCCTCCTAATGGTTAGAAAGAAGCAACCTACATTCCATTCAACATTAACTTAGAAACATATTACATTCAGAATAGAACAGATTGGATTTATGGTTTGTTAAATAGCTGTAGGAGAATTAATAAAAAATGGCCGAAATTAACGATTCTTAAGTCGAGAAAGCCATTCAGATAATTGAAGAAAGTTTCAGCAGCACGAATCGACAGAAAGGGAATTATTTGCCGCATGTTTCACCCCGGCGCAGAACACAAAAAAGGCCGTAATCCCAGCAGTTAAGGAGTACGGCCTTGAACTTCCCGCCCAAAAAAAGACCCGGTATAAACCGGGTCGATCAAGATCTTAAAACTGTCTAATTAACCGATGAGAGACAATGCCATCTGGGGCAGAGAGTTCGCCTGCGCGAGCATGGATACAGCGGACTGGGTGATAATCTGCTGCTTGGAATAGTTGGTCATCTCGGTTGCCACATCAACGTCAGAGATCTGAGATTCTGCTGATTGCAGGTTTTCACCCTGAATCTCAAGGTTTGAAATAGTAGCCTCAAGCCTGTTCTCAAGAGCACCGAGATTTGCCCTGATCTTATCCTTGGAAGTAATGGCATTATCGAGAGCTTCGAGTGACGCCTGAGCCGCTTCCTGAGTGGATACGGTGTACCCGGCATTCACAGCACTGTTATTGCCGATTCCGAGAGAAGATGCGGTGCAGTTACCGATCTCAACATCATACTTGTCTTCCGCACTATCGTTACCGGTTCCGAAGTGAATGGTAACAGCGTTATCACCGGAAACATTACCGTTAAGCAGGTGAATACCGTTGAAATCGGTAGCACTGGCGATTCTGGTAATCTCGGAAGCCATGGCCTGATATTCCTGATCAATCAGGGCACGCTGAGATGAGGTGTAAGTACCGGTTGCAGCCTGCTCTGCCAGTTCCTTCATGCGAATGAGCTTTTCATCCACAACACCAAGGGCACCGTCAGCGGTCTGAATCATGGAAATACCGTCATTGGCATTTCGCACACCCTGTTGCAGGGTGGAGATATCCGAACGCATGAGTTCGCGCACAGCCAGCCCTGCTGCATCATCCGCAGCAGAGTTGATACGCAATCCTGAAGACATCTTCTCAGTAGAAGAACTGAGTGCACTGTAGGAATCATTAAGGTGTCTAGCGGTCGCATTTGCAACGGTATTGTTATTGATTACTAAAGACATAAAAACCTCCGTGTTGTATCGTACATCCTTGCACTTTCAACAGGTGACCAATTCACCTGTCTATACTTGCTTATACGCAGCGGAGGTAAAGAACGTTTACATGGGAAATATTTTCATACCCCGTTCAAGTTTCGGACACTATAGACAAATCAACCCTGCCTTAACATTTCTTAAGCTATTTAACATTTATTTACACTAAACTTATTTGCTTATCCCTTCTAAACACATAGTATGCCTCGCAGGAGAACATTATGAACAAGATACTTCTTATCGACGACGACCCGGAAATGGGAGAACTTTTATCCACCTATCTGGACGGCGAAGGTTACAGCCTGCACCACAAGTGCACTGCAAAGGAAGGCCTCAAGTCATTCGGCTGTGAAGAATACGACCTTGTGCTGCTGGATATTGTCCTGCCTGATATCAGCGGACTGAATGTGCTGGAAAAAATCAGGCTGGATTCTACGGTTCCGGTAATAATGCTTACCGGTAAAGGTGATGAAGTAGACAGAGTAGTCGGCCTTGAAATGGGTGCTGACGATTACATCTGCAAACCCTTCCCATTGCGGGAGCTGCTGGCCCGCATGCGCGCATCCCTGCGCCGCTGCACCATGATGCCTCAATCAGCAAGCATCACCCCCAGCTCACGGGGTAAACTCAAAGTAGGTGAACTGGACATCAACCTTGATTCCCATTCCATTATGGTTAAAGGGATTGAAACCCACTTCACAGCGGCTGAATTCAGCATTATTGAGCATCTGGCTTCCAGCTGCGGAAAACTCATTGAGCGTGATGAACTTATGGAAATAGCCCTCGGCAGGAGTGCCGACTTCGATGACTATGTGCTCAACGTGCATATGAGCAATCTGCGTCGCAAAATCGGCGACTCAGTTTCAATCAAAACCATCCGCGGACGCGGATATATGATGACCTCAAGGACTCAGGCCGAAGCATGATCCGACTGCGGCTGGCAGTTGTTGCCCTCTCTCTCATTATTCTGGCCATGGTGGCCGGAGCCGCACCAAGTTTTGCAGAAGACAGGGATGTCTCTGCTGAACTGGAAAATCTCGACCTCGAAGACCTTCTGCAAGTCGAAATGGTCTCCCCTTCCGAACGCAAGCAATCCCTTGAAAACATCGCCGGTTCATACACCATCCTCACCGAGGAGGACATCAAACGCAGCGGCGCCAGATCGGTTCCCGAAGCACTACGCACGGTTCCCGGAGTGGTTGTCACCCGTACCGACACGGACAAATGGGCCATCGGAGTCAGAGGGTTTTCAGGCACATTCAACAGCAAACAACTTATTCTGGTGGATAACCGCCCGATCACATCCCCATATTTCCACGGGGTTATCTGGTCCAGCCAGAACCTGCCCATCCAGATGGTCAAGCGAATTGAAATTATCCGCGGACCATGGACCAGTCTTTGGGGCTCAGAATCATTCAACGGCGTAATCAACATTATCACCAAATCTGCCGCTGAAATGCAGGGAACCCAAAGCGTAACCACAGCCGGAACCGAAGGAGTCAGCCAATTCATCCGTCAGGGCGGACACATTTCCGAAAACGCAACTATGGCCGTATACGCCAAGGGCGGATATGAACCGGGCAAGAATTACCGCATCCGGGGACGCACCGAAAAAGGTTCCACCGACTGGATTACCGGAAGCGGCGGATTCCGCGCCGACTGGCTCAACGCATACACCGACCAGTTCTCGCTGCAAGGCCAGCTGGCAGGGTCATCAATTACGGAACACTCCCCTCCGGGCAACCTGTTTTCAGCCAATAAAAATAAAAATGATTACAACGGCTATGCCCAGATTCTGTGGGACAGAAAAACCGGGGCCCGCTCCGGCATGCAATTCCGCAGTTCCTACACCCGGACTGAAATTACTGTCGCGGACATGGAAAACATGTCCAACACCGTTGATGCGGAATTCATATATTCCAACGAACAATTTGAAGACCATTTCCTGACCTTCGGAATCGGAGGAAAATATTTTTGGGATGACTTTAAACAAGGCAAAAAAGTACAGGTTTCAAACGATAGTATTTACCGTCTGGATTTCAGTGGATTTGCTAAAGACCGCATTACCCTCATTGATGAGAAACTGTTCCTGACCCTCGGCTTGAAGCTTGATTATTCCGGTGACTCCAGCTTAGCCCCCCAACCCACGGCCCGGCTTCTGTACATGGAAGATGACGAAGAATACTGGCTGGCATATTCATACGCTAACCGAAAGCCGGGTTACTGGCTGCGCGATGGAAGCTACCGAATCAGGGTACGGGACAAAGAATACACGATGGACTTCAGCGATGACCTTGATAATGAAAAGCTGAATTCCTTTGAAGCCGGATACCGCAAACTCTTCAGCGAAACCCTGAAGCTGGATGTATCCCTGTACCTGAACAGCTATGACCAGATGGTTACCTTCAGTTTTGACGACGACACTAAAACCGCCACCCCGATAAGTGGACTAAGCGGACTTTCCTACGGAACTGAAATAGCATTTGACTGGCAGCCATATTCATTCCTGACCCTGCGTCCTTCCATTGATATTTCCAATCAAGATTTCCAAAAAGTCCCGGACGGAATTCCCGGTTTTTCACCGCCGCTGAACACTCCGATGTACAACCTCAAGCTACAAGCCCTGATAGAACTGGCCGAAGATTGGGAACTGGGTCTGTTCACTTCCTACTTGAACAGCATGGATGATAAGGACCTTTCCACCGGATTCGGCTTTGATGCCCGTCTAGCGTGGCAGGCCCGTAAAGACTTATCCCTTGAACTAATCGGCAATAACCTGCTGACCTCTGCCGGTGAAAGCAATTTCTCCCCTGTGGAACCATCCTGCACGCTGAGGTTGACATGGGACTTCTAAAAACCCATAAAATTCTGGCAATCACAATTGCCACTCTTTTTATGGTATGTTCCATGCTTGAACTAACGGCACATGCCCGTGCTAAAACCGGACATCAACGCAGGATCAAAGTTACCCAGCCGCAACTGCAAGCTTTATTCATCAAGAAAATCACCAAATACGTACTTGGTCCTGATAGGCGCAGAATCGTTGCCCAGCGTCCGGTAACCGTGGCGGCAATCACACCGAAAAAAATTTCCCGCTTCTTCAGAAAACCGGGCAAGTTCAAGCTGGTTCGCTGGCCGGATGAAGAAAGCAAAGTCCTCTTCGTTGATGTGAACAACCCGCGTGTCATTGCTGCTGTATTAAAAAAAGTAAAAGGCAAACCGATTCTGACCATCGGCCAGAGCCCGGACTTTCTGCGCCTCGGAGGCATGATAAACCTTGTGGAATCCGGTTCACGCTTTAAATTGCAGGTCAACATCTGCGCCGCGCGCAAGGCTGGGCTGACCATCAGTTCAAAGCTGCTAAACCTGTCTGAAATATATTGCGGAGACATCCCTCAATGAAAAAATACAGGAACAGCATCGGGCGCAAAGTAGGCCTTGCGATTCTGGGTACGACCATTGCCGCGGTGATAATCTCCATGACCCTTAATATCGCGTCCATTTTCCATTCGTTCAGGCAGGGCACAATAAAAAAAGCCACCTCCCTGACGCAGGTACTTAGCACTTCAGTAGCCCCGGCCCTTGATTTTGATGACCGGGATTCAGCAACCGAAGTTCTTGAATCGCTAACACTTGTCGGCAATTCAGTAGGCGCGACCATTTTTACCTCTGACGGGCAGGTCTTCGCAGCATTCGGGACTCAGGCTGA
Organism: Marinifilum sp. JC120; assembly: GCA_004923195.1. Classification (NCBI taxonomy): domain Bacteria; kingdom Pseudomonadati; phylum Bacteroidota; class Bacteroidia; order Marinilabiliales; family Marinifilaceae; genus Marinifilum; species Marinifilum sp. JC120. The sequence continues at coordinate 119,068 of RDSB01000002.1, forward strand.
AACACTTCCAGCAGAAACTTCTGAAATAGTGGAAAGCTTCAACAGCTACCGCATAGTACAGGAGATTAAGTCCGGTGATGAGTTGCTGGGCTACATTGTCCTTGATGGCTGCTTTACCGACCAACTGGACTGGTTTTTCCAGAATCTGGCTACATCAGGACTTATCTTGATCACGGTTCTGACCACTTGTTTCCTGACTACCAATTTTATCCGTAAAAAACTGACTCAACCCATCGGACAACTGACTGATACAGTGCGCGATATATCAGAAAGTAAAGACTACACCCGGCGTGTTTCCTACCGCAGTGATGATGAAATTGGCTATCTGGTCACGGAATTCAACTCCATGCTGGCCAAAATAGACAAGAGAGATGCATGGCTGAACAGCCACCGGGAAATGCTGGAAAATATTGTTTCACAGCGCACCAAGCAATTACGCTCCAAGCAGGCGGAACTGGAAAGAAAGAATAAATTGCTGGTGCAGCAAATTCATGAAAGGCGCACTGCGGAAATGATCCGCGATGAAGTTGAACGTATCAATCGGCACGACCTCAAATCTTCGCTGAACCTTGTCATCGGTTACCCGGAGCTACTGCTCAACAGCGAAACCCCGCTTACCACAGAGCAGCGCAAATACATCAAGCGCATCGCTTCCGCAGGCTACCGCATGCTGGACATGATCCAGTTCCATCTGGATATGTTCAAGATGGAGCAGGGAATCTACCGCTTAAAAACCATGCGCATAGATCTCGTGGACCTGATGACCTCGCTGGAAGAGGAAATGGCCCTGTTGCTGAACCAGTCCAAAGTAAAGCTTTCCATTCAGCTGGATGATAATGAAATTGAAGGGGTTGAAGAACTGTTCCTGACCGGTGAAGGTATGCTCCTGCGGACAATGTTCAGAAACCTGATCAAAAACGCGGTAGAAGCTTCCAATGAAGGCGATACCGTAACCATCGCTATCAAAAGCGGTCCGCCCATATCAATCAGCGTCAGGAACACCCTCGCGGTTCCCGATGAGATCAGGAAAAGATTTTTCGATAAATACGTCACTCTCGGAAAAGAGGACGGCACCGGACTCGGCACATACTCTGCCAAGCTCATTGCCGAGACCCACAAGGCTACGATAACAATGCACTCGGCTGAAGCCACCGGAACGGAAGTGACAGCCAGTTTTGTGGATGAAAACAGCGCGGCATAGCCGCACTTTCAAACATCATAAATATGAGTAGGTAAATTATGTGGATACGTGAGTGGAAATGTACATGCCCGGAAGAAACAACCAAAGGTTTTCTTGGCTATTTAAATGAAACCGGAGTCAAAGACACCCAGTCTTTGGATGGTTGCTGCGGATACAAAATTTTCATCAGAACGTTGGATAACGAATCTGAAATAACGTTGCACACTTATTGGCAGACAAAGGAACAAATGAAATATTACGCAGGGGAAAACATGTATCACGCGGTTTTGTATCCTGAAGATGCAAAATATAGAATTACACCGGACCATGAAGTCAAAGTTTATGAGGAAATCGCCTCACAGCATCCCTGATGGGCAAGCTGAACTTTACTCAGCGTAATAAAGCCCTTCAGAACAACCGAACAGCTCATTCAAGAGTTCTACGTTACGACCAGAAGTAAGCACGATCAAATAATCCCCGGCCTGAACCTGCAAGGAAAACGGCGGAAGTTTATTCAGCTCATGCCCCTGTCCTTTATCCTGACTGACCCCGATGGTCAGTACATTGAACGATTCGCGCAACTCTTCGAAGATCTCTCCGTAACTCCGCCCATCATATTTACAACCTTCCCTGATGAAGTACTGCTGCACATCATAGTCCTGATTCCCGGAAGCAGAGGAAAGCAGGTCTTCATTAAACAAGGCCACACTGGGTTCAAATATGTAGCTGGCTACAATCTTGGAAGAAATATCGTTACGGCAGATAGTGAAGCTGACTCCGGCACTGGTGAAAGTATCCTTCAGCTCGGAATTATCAATGGTCGCCACAAAGGAAAGGTGGGGATGGTACTTTTTGGCATTGAGCACGAAGACAAGGTTTTTGGTATCGTCACCAAGACTGGGCATAAGCGAGACAGCTTCGGCGGCGTTGGCTTTTTTCAGACATTCCCGGCAATTCATATCCGAAAAGATCACAAAGACCTGTTCCCGCGAAAAACTCTCGTAAATAAAATCAATGTGGTCCTTATTGTCGGTGACAATGCAGACCTTCTTCCCCGCATGAACCAACTGGGTAACAACATCTTCAGAAAATTCGTTCCAGCCGACAATTACCACATGGTTGCTAAAACCTGTTCCGTCAAAACCCATTTTACGCCTCTCTGCCAAAGCCTGAATATGTTCGCTGAGCCTGCCGATGAAGTAACCGAGAATACCGATGCTACCCAGCACCATGGTCATGGAAATTATCTTCCCGAAAACAGACTTAGGGTACAAATCCCCATAGCCCACAGTGGTCAGGGTGACCAGTGAATACCAGAAAGCATCAAAGACCGTTTTGATGTTGGAATCCGCATTGGCCGATTCAAAATAATAGATGAGCAGAATGATGGCGATATAGCCCAGCAGTGCTGCACAGAAAAAATAAGTGCCCTTTTTCATGCTTTGTTTTTAGCATGTTAAAGGGCACATCACAATGCAGCAACCGTAGTTACTCCCGGCAAAAAACCAGCCTGAGATTATTCAGGCCGCTTGATACTGTTAAATCTGCGAACAATCAGGGCAATGCAGGGAAGCATGGTTCCGATCACAAAAAGTCCGCTGACAGTATCGATCACCTTTTTAAAAAAAGGATGGTCAACAGCAAACCCAAGGATAAGAAACACACCGAGGATCGCGAAATGGATCAAGGCAAAACGGATGAATTCCTCACGGCTGGCCTTTCCATGAAAATCATTAAACTGCTTAAGTATCGCTATATATTTTTTCATTCTTTGTTCTCCTGTTCTAAAAACCGAACCGTTGTCCGGTCAGGGAACTTTTCGGATCAAATCGAAATTGTGTCAAGAATTTTCGGCAAAGTCATAAAGGAATATAAAAACCTGAATGCTCTCCTATAAAAAGATAGGCCCACCCAGCAAATTAAAAACGGTTTCAAAGATTGCTCCTACTTAACACCGTGGCTGTTAAGAAAAGAGGTATATTGGCGATCCTCACCCTGAATATGCTGCACCAGCCAGTCCTTGAGAAACTGCATCACATCCATGGTCACCTTGGCTTTCCCGCTGAGTAAGGCGGCCTCAAACTCAAGAACCTGATTGACGAATTTCTCATGCAGCACCTTGTGTTCAGGAGTCTGCGGGTAGCCGTAACGCTCAAAAAGTTTTTCCTCGGTACTGAAGTGGTCCACGGTATAATTTTTGAGTTCTTCCACAAGACGTTTCATAACCTTATCCGAAGCACGGTCTCGCATAGCCCTGTGCAGACCGTTGATCATGCCGACCAGTTTTTTATGCTGCACATCAATGGCCCGAACGTTCACAGAAAAAGCAGAATCACTCCAAGTAACCAGATCATCCCCGGCAACAGCATCAAGGTCGCCACCAGCCATGCCGTGAATCAGTCCATCCAGTTCCTGAACTAAACTCGAAACTTCAATAAGAATCTGACGGGCCTCGCCCATTTCTTCTGCTGTTTCCTGCGCGACCTGAGTGACATCTGAAACAGCGTTGTTGATCTCTTCACTTGTGGCTGACTGCTGTTCCGAAGCAGTGGCAATTGATTCCACCTGCTCGGAAGTGGACTCAATGATGGTCACAATTTCCTGCATATATTTACCGGACTCTACCGCTGTTTCAGTACCGGCAACAATATCCGCTGCCGCCCGGTCAACCGAAGCCACGTTGGTCTTAGCATGATCCTGAATATCAGTAATAGCGTCGCCAACCTCTTTGGTCGCTTCCATGGTTTTCTCAGCAAGTTTACGAACCTCGTCGGCAACAACGGCAAATCCGCGCCCAGCCTCCCCGGCCCTTGCAGCTTCAATGGCGGCATTCAAAGCCAACAGGTTGGTCTGGTCCGCAATGTCATTGATCACGTTAATAACCCGGTCGATATTCTCAGCACGTTCACCAAGCTGCCCCATGGTTTGCTTAAGGGAAAGGACCTCATCCTCAACCTTTTTGATGGCATCTACGGCGTCATTAACACCGCGTGCACCGGTAGCAGCGTTCTCCCGTGACTGGTCGGCATTTCCGGCAGCAAGTGAAGCATTGCGTGCAACCTCGGCCACAGTGGAGTTCATCTCTTCCATGGCGGTGGCGGTTTCGGTCATACGATCACGCTGAACCTCAACACCTTCTCCGACCTTTTCGATCCTATCGCTCAAATCGCTGATGTCAGAAAAAATCCTTTCTGATGAATTTCCGGCCTTGTCTGCGACTTTACGCATGGACAAAAGGAGTCTCTGTGTTTCCGCTTCCTTATCCCGGCTGGTCTGCAATGCTGCTTCAATCTCAACTGCCTTTTTGCGGGCCTCATCGCCAAGAGATTCTGCTCGTGCGTTGGCCTCCGCCAGACTTTCCACCATGGAACAGACCGCTACTTTGAGTTCCTCCAGCTCATGCATATAAAAACCGGAGCATTTCTTGTCAGCCTCTCCTTTCTGGATATTAGCAGCGTAATCCCTCAAATTTTCAATAGGAGATATTACATTGCGGCCAATACTGTAGACGATAAACAAAGTAAGGATAATACTAACAGCAATTCCGACGAGCAATATAGTTGAAGATGCTGAGCCAAGAATAAAGTCAGGGCAAAAAGCAAATAGACTCAAGCCGACAATTACAGGGATAATACCAAGAGCAAAAACCGACAGTTTAAGGCGGGCAGATAAATTCATGTATGATTACCTTTGTATTTGTAATATTCTTGATTAATCACGCTCGTAATAACATCAACGCTTTAAAAAAGAATATTATTTTCGTAAAACTGAGTGCTTAATCTACTATTTTATATACGCATTCATAGTAATCATTACTATTAGAGTCAAGTACAAAATCAAAATGTGTTAAAATCAAAAATAACTCTGTCCCTGCCGCTCTGCTTGGCTTTGTAAAGAGCCTTATCTGCACTGTCCATAAGCCCTTCAAGCTTTTCTGATCCGGAATAATTAACAGAACCGACACTTACGTTAACTTTTTCACCATGGGTAAATTGATGGGCCGAAACATCCGCCTAATTCGATCAAGCAGCTTATGATCATCATCCTGTGAAGTTTCAGGCTGGTTTTTTGCGAATAGCTGAGACACTTGCCAATAGGTACTATTCATAATAAAAAAGGAAAATGTTTAAGGACTATAAGGAGTTTTTTTTGCGCCCACATATTCCCATTATACTTCTTCTCACAGTGTTATGGACAGTTCCAGTCTTTGCGACGGATATTCCTGCGACTCTGACCGTCAGCAACTCCAACTCATGGCCGCCGTACTCATTTGTAGGCGATAATGGAGAACCGAGAGGTTTATTGATCGACCTTTGGCGTGAATTTGGCAGACAAAACAATGTAAATATTGAATTCAAGCTTGCAGACTGGGCCGACACCTTAAGACAGGTAAGAGACAGAGAAGCTATGATCCACGGAGGGCTGTTTGAATCTAAACAGCGCAGTGGGTATCTGGACTTTACAAAACCGCTGAATCTTCCGCTCAACACCAGACTCTTCATTTCTAAGAGACTCAATATCAAAGATTTTTCAGAACTGGGAAATATCCCGGTGGCAGTCACAAAAGACGGATATGTTGAGTCGTATATACGTAGGCAATACCCGGAACTGATCCTGTCTCCCTACCCCAACGGCAAAGAAAGCATTGAGGCCGCTGTTGCCGGTAAACAACGGGCCTTTGCAACTGACTACCCAGCCGCAATGTATCATTTGCACAGGCTGGATGCATTTGACAAATTTTATGTTGCTGACACCATATATACCAAGAAACTGAGTGTCGGGGTTCCCAAAGGTGAAACAGAGCTGCTGCAATTTATTGAGCACGGGATGGCAAAAATTCCCAAACAGGAATTCAACCGCATTACCCAAAAATGGATTCAGGCTGTTTCAATTACCCCTGAATGGCTCATGCCTACCACTGTCATAGGTCTTGCCGTGATGGTCGGCGGATTCGCATTTATTTATATATTTGCCTTGAAACGGCAGGTAGCGGCTAGAACAATCGAACTCAAGAGAATGTCCCAGACAGACATGCTGACCGGGCTGTACAACCGCAGAAAAATAGACGAAATCCTGCATCACGAGTTTGAACGTTTCAAGCGCTATAAAAGACCGCTCTCGCTCATTCTGATCGACATAGACAATTTCAAAAAAATTAACGACACATACGGTCATGCAGTGGGTGATGAAGTTCTTATCCGCTTTGCTGAAATCATCCTATCAAGTACCCGCAGCTTGGACAGCATCGGACGCTGGGGCGGTGAAGAATTTATCATTGTCTGTCCGGAAACAACTGCCCATGAAGGAGTTGTCATTGCAGAAAAGCTGCGACTCCGGATTGAGACTTCACAATTCAACACAATAGATAACTGCACAGCAAGTTTCGGCGTAACAGAAATAGAGAATGAAGATGACTTCATAAGCATTTTCGCTCGTTGCGACGCAGCCCTCTACAAATCAAAAAATGACGGACGCAACAAGGTCACCCAAGGGTAATAGAATTCACAAAATAATGAATGAACTTTTTTAATAAAAGCAACGACTCAAACTTTACCATTGACTAACTTGCTCGAATTTAAGTTTAGTAGAATACTCATAGTAATTGACATAAACATGCCACGAATTTAAAGTTTAACAATGCATTTTCTCAAAGAACCTGACTCAGCCGTATTTTGCGCCAGCATTTTGAGCGGACTACTGATACTCCTAGGGGGAGCAACCCTATACATAAAGCAGGTTATCGAACTACAAAAAAACGAACCTGCCCTCTTCAAACAGACGCGCAAAAGTTTTACCATACTCATAAGTCTCATCATTTCATTCATAATCAGCTACTCAGCTATTCTTATCAGCAATACACTCCACTACCAAATTGATTTTAACTCCATCTTCGGACCGATCCTTTTCCTCGGATCTCTTTTCGTGCTTGCCACAGCCTACCTGACCCTGACTATTTTCAAACGCCTGCTCAAATCCCGGAGAATTCTACGAAAACAAGCATACCACGATTACTTGACCAAGCTTCCCAACCGCAGAATGCTCACCGAGCAATTGGCGATTACTATTGCCCAGAGTCAAAAGACAAAACAACTTTTCAGTGTTTTTTTTCTAGATCTCTTAAACTTTAAGAAAGTTAATGACAGCTTCGGCCACTATTTTGGTGATAAAATTCTTACCCAAGTTTCCAAAAGATTGCTTCTTTCTGCGGGAAAGAATGCTCTGGTAAGCAGGATAGGCGGCGATGACTTTATTATTTTAGTCCGGGGACTGAAGCCGAATGAAAGTATAAAGCGTTTACAAGCCATCCGTCAGGAGTTGCTTAAACCGTTCCAGATTGATGACCTCAGCTTCAGCCTTGACGCCAGCTTCGGTGTCTACACATCCACCCAAAAAGATAAAATCGGCCCCGACGAAATCATAAACAGGTCTAATATAGCCATGCGCCGTTCAAAGACACGGGGAAAAAATGTACTGACAGTTTACACAGAAGCCTTGGCAAGCCCCACATATGACATCATCCAGTTTGAAAGTAATTTCAAAACCGCACTTGCTGAAGACCAATTCACACTGGTCTACCAGCCCCAGTTCAATATCCAGGGAGGAATCACCCTTTCCGGCTTTGAAGTTCTGGTCCGCTGGCACCATCCGGTGAGAGGGATGATAAGTCCTGCGGAATTTATCCCACAGGCAGAAGAAACCGGACTGATCATGGATCTTGACTGCCTGGTATTGAACAAAGCATGTGCCATGTGGGCGGACTGCCTCAATGATTTCGGGGGATGCAAAGGACTACACATTTCAGTCAATTTAAGTGCCAAACACATCACAGAACCCGCAATGCTCAAACATACGGAAGAGACAATCAATAAATTCGCTATTCCTGCGGAAACTTTGTGCCTTGAGTTAACTGAATCAGCATTCATCGAAAACCCTGAACTGGCCGCTGCCAGACTTAGGGCACTGAATGAAATAGGTGTACACTGTGCAATTGATGATTTCGGAACCGGGTATTCATCATTGGCCTACCTGAGCAACTTTCCGGCTCAAAGCCTGAAAATTGACCTGAGCTTTATTCAACGCATTGAAGATGGACCGGAAAACATAAAGCTGGTTGAATCCATTATTAATCTGGCCCATGGATTAAAGATGGCAGCTGTTGCTGAAGGAGTTGAAACAGAATACCAACTAAAAACCCTTCAAGAATTGGGTTGCGACATTGTTCAAGGTTTTTACCTCGGCAAACCTCTCCCGGAACAAGAGGCACGGGAACTCTTGGATCATGCCGGAAACAATTCTGCAAACTGATCCCCCCACAAGATATCCTCACCAGCTACTTCTTATTCAACGTTTCCAGCTTATCCCGCACATCTTTCAGAAGCCGCGTTGCCGTGCGCACCTCAGCCGCATCAAATCCCGGAAATGCCTTTTCGATAATTTCATTTTCAGCTCTCTCTGACATTTCATACAAATCCCGGCCATGATCAGTCACCTCTACCAGTTTCGCCTTCTTATGCCGGGGATTATCAACAAGCTGAACATGTCCCTGCTCAACCATAGCGGTTATCCCCACTTGAACCGACTGCCGAGATACCCCACGGGCAAAAGCAAGATCCGATACGGTCATTGGTCCTGACGAAATAAGATGAGCAAGATTTATTTTCTGCGCCTTGCTCAACCCACTTTCAAGGTGGATGGCCTCTTCCACTTCCTCTACTGATTTCCAAGCCCCGAACAGAGCTTTAAAAAAACCATGAAGCATTTCACCGTCTGCGTATTTCATGGTCACAGTGTTTGCATATTTTTTTTAGAATGACAATCCAAATGTCGTTTTGACAACATGGTTGACAAAATTAACAGCCGAGCTTATTTGTGGATTAAACACAAAACACAGGAGCATAAGAAATGAAATTTTATCCACTACCCCCCCTTCTGTTTTTCTTTAGCGTCTTTATGATCATCATGGCCTCTATTGCTGACCTCACTCCCATCAGCAGACCGGATTATATTGCTTGGACAGGATGGTTCCTAGTCGTGGCGGGAATGACTTTCAGCTATTCGGGATCAATTTTGTTCAATAAATTAAGGACAAACATCAGCACTTTCAAAGATCCGGACAAACTGGTGATCAGCGGGCCATTTAAGATCAGCCGTAACCCCATGTACGTGGGAATGGTCGCGGCCATGCTGGGTACCACCCTAGTAGCCGCAACCTATGTAGGGATGGCATTTCTAATACTTTTCATTATGATTGTGGCAACGGTCTACATCCCCTTTGAGGAAGGCCGTATGATCGCTGTTTTCGGCGAAGAATATGAGGAGTATTGTTTAAAAGTAAGACGTTGGTTGTAACTTGCTAACGTTACCTTTTCATACGGCTTAAAAAGTGCCAGATACGAGGCGCAAAAAAAAGACAGGAACGACGCGTATCTTAATACGCTAGTTTCTGTCTTTTTTGCAGCAACGAAATAAATGGTGCTTTATAAGCCGTATGAGTAACGGGCTGGAAGAGTGAGCTTCCAGCCCGTTTGGCTTTCATGGGGACAAGGTGATCCCATGTATGAGGCTGTCGTATTTCGAATTACTGCGTTGTTGCCCTGAACGGTATGAGAATACCGTCCCTTACAGTGTGCGGGGAACCTTCATTTAGGAGGTTTTAGGCTCCCTGCATCCGAAATCGACTTTATTAATATTTTAAATCCTGACCAGAGCGTCCCAGTTACTGGAACTCATCTTTACACCGGGTGAACCGGAGATCAGGCATTCACTTTTTTTCTGCGCATTGATAAAACTAAGTGCATCTTTCGGATTCATTACAAATGCCGAGGTAGAAAGCGCATCAGCCTCCATCACCGTGGAAGCTACTACCGAAAGACTGGCACCCTGATGACCATGACGCGGTGAAGAAAGCGCGGCATCAAAATAGCCTTTACAGCCACCGGAAGTGGCTACAGCAGAATCCCTAAGTTTGATAACCGCAGGATAGCTCCCCCTTCCGGAAGGGTCCTCAATGGCAACAATCCACGGCTGGCCCGGAGAACGCTCACCACGGGCGCGGATATCCCCGCCTGCAATGATCAAGTTATTCTCCACACCGTTTGCCGCCAGAATATCTGAAGCCCTGTCTACAATGTAGCCCCTGCCGATACCATCAAGAGTAACAGCCATAGAGCTTTTGCTAAAGCTTATTTCTGTTTCTGATACTTTCAGGCAGTCAGATCCAACCAGAGCCATTGCATCATCAAGATCACTTTGACTCAGGAGCAACCTGCCCTTGGAGTCCCGGTTATCCCGGAGCATTTCCAGAACAGGCAGAACCGTGGCATCGAATGCTCCGCTTGAACAACGGTAAAAACCTTGAGCCTTTTCCATTACTTCACGCAGTTCGGGTGCCACATCACTCAGCTTTCCGGTTTCATTGAGATGGGAAACCGGGGTGCCGGACTGATGCCGGTCAAAGATTGCGGAAAGACGTTCAATCTCGTTAAAAGCCAAAGCCACAGCACACTGAGCCGCATCTTTGGACAGATGCAGAGCAACGACAGTGACCTGCGTTCCCATAAGGAAGCGGGTCGCACTGAACTTGCGCCGCCTGTCACCGATTCGCAGGGTATCCGCCAATTTCATTGCCGCACCCAGAGGATGGGCAAGAGAGGCCGCCTTTGAACCGAAGGATTTAACGAAGGAACGACTAACCGCATTTTCCATGATTTAAACCCTTTACTCCTTACCCAGCTCGCTGAACTTCTGCACATCACCATCCTGTGCGTATTCCGCACCGGCTTCGGCGTCGTAGCAGGTCAGGCCGCAGCGCAGGCAGCGACTGCCTTCTTTGCGGGCAGCTTCATAAACAATGGAGCCTTTAACTTCTTCTTTGAATGTGGACTTGCGTTCCTCAACAGTGATCTCGGGAACATTAATTCTCGGGATGGTGTAGGTAACGTCCATATTCTTGAGGATGGATTCGGGGATAACGCGAAGCTGCGGATTTTTTGGCAGGGGAATTTCACCTTCAGTAACGAAATGGTGGATTCCACGAGCGGCCATACGTCCGTCAGCAACAGCCTGAATAATGATAGAGCGGCCGGTATGCAATTCACCGCCAACAAATACGTTGGGCATGCTGGTCTGCATGGAGGTCTTGTCGCAATCGATACCGCTGGTCTTCTTGTTGAGCTTGAAAAGCAGCTCACCTTCAGCATCAGTAAAGGGGGTCATGTCGGGCACACGGTCAGTGGCGACGATAACCAGATCGGCATCAACAATCTGTTCAGTGCCTTCAACAGGCAGGGGTTCACCAAGAGCCTTCTTGGGGTCCTTGTACTGAACTTCAATATATTCAACTCCACTGACCTTGCCGTTCTCTGCGATGAAGCGGGAAGGCTTGGTCAGGAAAAGGAGCTCACTGCCCAATTCGGCAGCGCGTTTAACATCGTTCTTGTTAGCGGACATCTTCCGCTGAATGCAGCCTACCAGAGAGGTTACATCACAATCGAGACGAGCGGCACTACGCACAACGTCCATGGCGGTATTGGTGTCGCCAATGACCACAATCTTTTTGCCCTTGAGATCGGTGATGGACTTGCCCACTTCCTCAAGGAAGGTAACCGCGTCCATAATCCCTTCAGCCTTGGCATTCTCAAGTTCGAGAGCGGGAACTTTCCAGGCACCGGTTGCAATAAACACAGCTTCGAATCCGTCGCGCTCAAGGGTCTCAAAAGTGATATCTTTACCGAACTCAACGCCGTTCTTAACTTCAACACCGAGGTCGAGAATAGTCTGGACTTCCCAGTCTACTACCTTGGCAGGCAGACGGTATTCTGGAATAACTCCCTTCATCATACCACCGGTCTGCTCGCGCTTTTCAAAGATGACAGGTTCGTGACCGATGCGGCGCAGGAAGTAAGCTGCGGAAAGACCTGCGGGACCGGCACCGATGATAGCCACTTTGTGACCGGAAGGCGGGTTGCAGTTCAAGTTTACGCGGTTGCCGGAATTCATTTCCCAGTCAGCTACGAAACGATGCAGAGTGTGAATAGCCACACCATCGTCAGCGATATTACGACGGCAGATGGTTTCGCAAGGTGCGGGACAAAGACGGCCCACAGCCAGCGGAAGCGGGTTGCGTTCTTTCATGGTCAGCAACGCGCCACGCATATCGCCGTTTTTCATCTGGTTAATATAGGTACGAACGTCAATCTGAGCCGGGCATTTCTGCATGCAGGGAGCCAGACAATCGTCGATCTTGTTGAGATGGAGCAGGTCCATGGTCATGCCGCTGACACGGATGGCTCCGGTGGGGCAGACTTCAGCGCACTTACCGCAGGAAACGCAGGCGTTCATGTCTACAACAGGCACGCCCTCTTCGTTGAGGCGGATGGCGTCAAAGCCGCAGACCTTTACGCAGGACGCAAGACCGAGACAACCGAGGCCGCAGGATTTTTCTCCGCCGTAAAGCAAAGCTTCAGCGCGACAATCTTCAACACCTTCGTACTCGAAGAGCAAATTTGCACGGGAACCGCCGGTGCAGATATTGTTGGCAATCTTGGGTTCCTTGAAGGAAGCTTCAAGCCCCATGATAGACGCAATGTTTTCGGCAATCTCAGGACCACCGGCAACGCAGATTTCAGGAGCGGCTTCGCCCTTTACAATCGCGCCCGCAGCAGCGGAACAACCGGGGTATCCGCAACCACCGCAGTTAGCACCGGGAAAACACCCTTCGACTTCAGCAATGCGGGGGTCTTCCTCCACATGCAAAACTTTGGATGCGGCAGCCAATATGGCCGCGGCGGTTAGACCGAGTAGGAATAGGACCAATATAGAAGAAGTAACCATAACTAAATATTCTCCTTGCTTACCCTGTTAAGCAGCCATGCCCTGAAAGGCATAAAAGGCCAGAGACATGATCCCCGCCATGATCAAGGCGATGGGTACGCCTCTGAAAACATGGGGAACCGGAGCAATGTCCAGACGTTCACGAATGGACGAAATGATAACCAGCGCAATGAGGAATCCGATACCGGAAGCCAGCCCATACATCATGGACTTGATGAAAGAATATTCATTACGCTGAACCATAATCGCCACACCGAGCACCGCACAGTTGGTGGTGATCAACGGAAGGAAGAGTCCCAGAGACTTGTACAGAGGCGGGATAACCTTTTTAAGGAACATCTCAACAAACTGTACCAGCGACGCAATGACCAAAATAAAAACGATGGTCTGGAGGTACTCGATGCCGCAAGGGATGAGTATATACTGGTGCAGAGGCCAGGTAATGGCGGTTGCCATCAGGGTAACAAATATAACCGCTCCACCCATTCCGAGAGCAACATCGCTGGACTTGGAGGTTCCCATGAAGGGACATGCACCAAGATACTGAACAAGTACGATGTTGTTGATGAAAATGGCGGAGATAAAAAGCAGGAAGTATTCCATTTTACCACTCTCCCCTATTTATCCTTGAGGTTTTCGATTCCGCCACAAGCACCGCAGGAGGCGCAGGAGGAATTCATTACATCGGGCGGGGTCTCACCACGCTTGCGGCTCTGGTACCTGTTGAAGGCATTCATACCGGCAAGGATGACACCGAGGCCGACAAAAGCACCGGGAGCCATAACCATGAAACCTGCGGGATTAAAGGAATCCCACATGACCGGAATACCGAACACGGTTCCGACACCAAGAATTTCACGGAGAGCACCGAGGAAAGTCAGGGAGGCGGCAAAACCGATTCCCATACCAAGAGCGTCGGCAATGGAGAGGATCACTCCGTTCTTGGAAGCAAAAGCTTCGGCTCGACCGAGGATCAGGCAGTTAACAACAATAAGCGGAACAAAAATGCCCAGCTTCTGGTAAAGCGGATATGCGTAAGCCTGCATAAGCAGCTCAACCGTAACAACCAGCGATGCGGTGATAACGATGAAACAGGCGATACGAACTTTCGCAGGAATTATTTTTCTGATGCTGGAAATGATCAGGTTAGACATGGTCAGTACAAAGATTACCGCCATTCCCATGCCGAGACCGTTCTCCGCAGAGGAAGTAACAGCCAATACGGGACAGAGTCCCAACAGAACCCTGAACGGAGGAAGCTCGTCCCAGAGTCCTTTTGCAAATTCTTTTACTAAACGGCTCATGGTTTCTCCTTAAGAGTTCTTCCAGATATTGGTTATCTCGGGCTTGATGGACTGGTAAACCTCGATGGCCTTACGCACAGCGTCAACAGTACCCACAGAAGAGTAAGTTGCCCCGGCGATAGAATCGATGTCTCCGCCCTTTGCAGAAACCTGCATTGAATCAAGGCCATGACCTGTGAACTTACCGGTAAAGGACGGATTCATGATCTTGTCGCCGAGACCGGGAGTTTCGGTCTGGGTGGTGATGCCGATACCAAGCAGCTCATCATCATCCACATTAAAGCCGACCATGACGCCGATATCGCCGGAATAACCGGGAGCAAAGGCCTCAAGTGCGATGCCGACCAGCTTGCCGTCCTTCATGGCCGGGAAGACGGTCACATCTTTTATTTTTACACGTTCCTTGATGGGATCGTTGTCGCGATTATCGAGAACCGAAAGCAATGCGGGCCCCTGCACATAGGTCAGGACCTGCTGTTCGATCTGGGATTTGGTGGCCTGCTTCAGGTTAACCAACACCGCACCGGAAGTGGCACAGATGATGGAGAGGACCACGAGCATATGAAGTATTTCGCGCATGACTTACTTGCCTCCGAAAGGTTTGGGACGCACGCGGTCCAGCAGGGGGGTAAGCAGGTTTGCCACCATGATGGCAAAAGGCACACCGTCGGGATAAACGCCGTAGACCCGGATAATGATAACCATGGTCCCGGCAATAAGCCCGAAGAGAACCTGCGGAATCACACCCACCGGGCTGGAAGCAACATCGGGAGCGAGAAAGAAGGCTCCGAACATTACTGATCCGGTCAGCAGATGAAAAAGCGGGTTGGCATACATTTCAGGATCGATCATCCAGAAGATGGATGCGGTAACGGCCACGCCCACGAGGAACGCTGCGGGGATGAAAAAACGCACCCAGCCGGTAGCGATGAGGAAAAGCCCCCCGGCCAGTACGGCAATGATCTGGGATGCGCCCAGTCCGCCAAGCTGCTTACCGAGGAAGAGATCCATGTAGTTGAACTGCTCAAGAGTATCGAAGCCGAAGTACTTAAGCTGATCCAGAGGCGCGTTGATCATAAAATGGGCGAGGTTCGCATCAACATCCATGGCAGCAGGCCAGGAGAGGCGACAGAATGCCCATGCAACCAGAGGCGCACAGATCGGGTTGGAGCCGAAGCCACCAAAAACGGTACGGCCCATGACGATGGTCAGGATTGCGCCGCAAGCCACCAGCCACCAAGGAGCACCGGCGGGCAACAGGAAGGCGAAAAGGATACCTTCGTAAAGTGCGGTGTAGTTATCGACGTTAACGTCGCGTTCCTGCATGCGGAGGCAGATTACCTCGGCAAGAACGGCAGCGGTTCCGGCAATACCCACAGTCGCAAGAGCGGGCAGGCCGAACATATTGAAAGCCATGAGCAATGCGGGAACCAGAGCCAGAAGATGATACTGCATCATCTTCTCCACGGTACGCTTGCTGCGCCAGTGAGGAGCAGGCGAAACCGTAAGTCTGACCGCAATGTCGGACATTGCTTTAATTACTGGAGGAGTCATATTTTAACCCTTGAAACTTGTATGTTTAACCGCAATCCGGCTGAACCCTGTATGATTATTCAATCAATATTTAGATTCCAGTAACCCCAATTTTAATTAGGGAGTGCAGAGGGGCTTAGTCCTTCTGCGCGCCGGAGGCGAAATCAAATCAACAAAAGCGCGAAGCGCAACAAACTGCCTTTAACTCTTCTCTGCCTGACCACTGACCAGGAGCTGATCCTTGGCAAAGCGGATGTACTGAAGAATGGGACGTCTGACCGTACAGTTGAAGGAACAGAGACCGCATTCAAAACAGCTGTGCAGGTTGTGCTTCTCAGCCATTTCAAACATCTCATACTCGGCGTAACGACTGAGCATGTTAGGCTGAATACGGGCCGGACAGCTGAGTACACATTCGCCGCAGTTAATGCAGGTTGCGTCTTGAATGGACGGGAATGTACCCGCCGGAATTACGAAAAGGCCGTAATCGCCCTTCTTAACCCCTTCATCAAGACTGTAGATAGCTTCGCCGCGGAAAGGACCGTCGAGAACGACCTTATCGCCGGACTTGATGTCGATATCCAGTTCAGCACAGATGTGGCGAACGGGGGTCCCGAAGAGCACCCGGTAGTTCTTACCATTAATGGTCATGACGGTGTCGGTCACCGGCATTCCGGTCTCAACCACTCTACCGATATTGTAGAGGTCCATTACGCTCAAAACCTTGGTGTCATCGGGAAATTCCTTTCCGGTGACTTTCTTGACCACAAGTGCGTCAAGTGAATTCGGATACTTGGGCTTAACAGTCACCCGCTCTGCTCCGGCAAGTTCGTATGAAGAACCGGCGGCAACAGCGAGAACGGTATTAACCGGATTGATCAATGATTCGGCAAGACGCAGACCCGCATCAAGGGTTCTTTTTTCATCCTTGAGCAGCTGTTCGGCCACAGTAATACCCGGTTCAGGATTAAGCCCGTTGATGACCAGATTATCAGCATGAGAGGAAAGCGCGGCAATGTTTAGGCCAAGCTCCTGCAAAGTACGCAGCAACTCCTTACCGGGTCCCATGGATTTGATATCTATCGGCTCAACACTCTCTTCACCGCCATCGGATTTGATGGTCAGGTGGTGATAGTTTACCTTGGTGGCCTTACCGGAAAGGGCCGCGCTACAGGCAGCACCATATTTAGATGGACGTTCGGCAAGGAGTTCACCGGCGGCCAGCTTCTGGCCTTTCTTGATCTTCAGGATCTTATTGCGCATGGAAATATTAAGTTCCGCAGGCGCAGTGATGTCTGAAATTGTGTTCTGAACTTCAGATTCGAGGGAATAATGTATTCTAAGCATGAGACCTACCTCGCATGGCAATCGTAACAGGAGTCTTCACCGTAGGGGCCTCCGTCACTCTCGTGACAGTCCATGCACTGAGCGTGGAAAGCTTCAGCCCGCAAGGGAATGCTCTCGGTATCAGGCTTATCCTCTTCTTCGAGAGGGCCTGTGGGAACGTCATCATGACAACGCAGACACGCTTCCTCACTGGGAAAGCTCTTCTGATGGTCAGCCCTGAACTTGGCATCAAAAGCAACCGGATGGCAGCTTCCGCAGGCTATCGGTCTTTCCTGACCGATGTCATCATGGTGACAGTCAGAGCATTCGTAACCATACTCGTCCGCATGGACAAAATGAGTAAAAATCACCCTACCGCCACTGTTATCCAGAACAACACGGGCCGGATTTTCCTGCACTGTTGGCGGAAAAAGAAACCCGGCTATAGCCGCAACGGACAAGACAGCAACAATTAAAGTTATTGGAATATATCTGTTCTTCAAACGGATCATCCTTAATTTAGAAAGATTCAAGATTAAGGCACAAAGGCCGGAAACTACCGATTAGAAGCAAAACCTATGCATCAATTTGCAGTTTCATCCTCCGGTAAATCTTTAAAAAGTGTATGGAACCCTCTACCCACAGCCTTTAAGAAAGATTCAGTCCGCCCCCGCGGCCCTCTTCCTGCACCTTTTGGGAAAAGCACAAAGCGAAAGAAGAGCCACGAAGGCAGCTAGTGATTGGTCAATCATTCAGTATCTATTTCGGAGTAACCCTTTCCAAAAAATACCATTTCGGTCAAGTAGGAAATAGCCTACTAACCAAAGACCAGAGCCAAAAACAATTGCCTGAAACCACCGACATCTGAGTAGCAAGTGCCGGAGACAATTGAGTATTCATTCAGCTCATGTAAGTAAGCAAATACTATACCACGATTTTATAAAAACCTATTTCAAAAATTATTTTAACCACTCAACACACTGAAATAGATAAACTTAACAGTTCCCATTAAACATTGTGAAAAAAATATTATAATTTACGACGAACTTTGCCTCTCTTCTTTTTTGTGCTTTTTTGCACAAAGTCTGAAAAACAAGAGTCCGAAATACAAGACACGACGAGATAAACACCTGATATAAAGGTTATTAACAGCGTAAAGCAGACGCCAATAATAGTCTTTTTTTCAAGACACTCGACTATTAAAAAGATCACATTCTAAATTATTTACCAATAATATAAGGTAGATAATCATTTTGAAGACATAATTCGAAAATTATTTATCTGAAAATTCGGAACGGCGCTAAATAAGCAAAGCTAAAGCGAACAATCGGCAACTTTGTTCAGGACAGAACATATGGATGCAGTAATATTAGAAGTTTCCCCAAAGGAAGTTGGTGAAGATGGATATTTGAAGATAGCAACGAAAGTTAAATCTTTCCTAAATAACCGCCAAGACTTTATCTCAATTGAAATATTTCAAAGCCTTGCAGATGAAGACTAGGTCTTAATTCTATCACTCTTGAAAGATTTCTCACTATACTTTGCAGATTAACGAGGACTTTCGTACTGAATGTGTCAAAACACGCTCATATTTTATAATTGCTCCTATCTCAACAATCTATATAATGATATAGACTAGAAATAAATATGTCGACACAGGCATAATTATGCACGCATTATAGTATTGGAGAGAGGCTCAAAAGGATCTCTGGGGAGGGATTGCTTTTGGTAAAGGGAACAAAGTATTTATAATCAAAAAGGGTGTCATGACTTTTTCAATCCGAAACAAGATAGTATTGATGGCAGTGGTTATTGCATTGTTAACAGCCACATCAATCTTCCTGACTGTTAACCATTATGTTGGCGAAGGATTTTCCAAAGAATCGATCCGCAACATTTCCACCATGAAAAAAGTTGTTGACCGCCATATTGACAGCTTATCCAAAGGATTCCGGGAAAAAGCGGAATTAATGGCCCGGGACATTGACCTTATCCATTCCATCAAGCTGGGCAGCTCTGAAGAGTTACAGAAACACCTCCGCACCCTTATGCAGGAAACAGAATCCGAATTCCTGACCCTGACGGATGCAAACGGCGTAGTTCTTGGTCGTGCCCATGCCAGCAGCTTCGGGGATAATGCCCAATCTCAAAAAACCGTGAGCAAAGCATTGCGTGGTGGGGTAACATCAGGAATCATCAGGGGTAAAGAAATTCCCTTTTCCCTGCGGGCAACTGCACCGATCAAGGAGAATGGTAAAGTTATCGGAACAATTTCCCTTGGGACATCCCTCTCAGACAAAGACTTCGTCGACGATGTAAAAAATTTCTCCGACCTCGAGGTGACTGTATTTAAGGGTGATACCCGAGAAATGACGACTATCATCAAAAATGGACGTCGGGCCGTAGGCACAAAGATGACTAACCGGAAGGTTACTGCAACTGTAATTGATCAGGGCCAAACCTTTCTTGCCCGTAACAACATCCTAGGAATTGATTATCAGACAGCCTACTGGCCCATTAAAGGCGTGGACGGCAAAAATATCGGGATGTGGTTCATTGGAATGCCTATTGAAACCATGATCGCCGCCCAGAATAATGTAAAAACGTCCTCGCTGATGGTCATCGCCGTCATCCTGCCGCTCATCATGCTTGCAGCGTGGCTGTATGCAAGGTCAATGTCCCAACCCATCGTCGAGGCCACCAAGTACGCTACCCGTGTTGCAGAAGGCGATCTCGACCATGTCCTTGAAATCAAAACCCGCGATGAAGTGGGAGTGCTGGCGAATGACCTAAACGCCATGGTTGTCACCCTCAAGGATAAAATCAGCGAAGCAAACGAACAAACCCGCCTTGCAGCTGAAGAAACGGAAAAAGCGCAACAGGCTACACTTGAAGCAGAAGAAGCACGCAAAGAAGCGGAAAATGCTAAACGAGAAGGCATGTTGCAGGCTGCCCGCGAGCTTGAAGATGTTGTCGAAATAATCTCAACGGCTTCTGAAGAACTTTCCGCCCAGATTGAACAGTCGGCAACCGGGTCCGACATGCAGAGCCAAAGGACCGGGGAAACAGCCACCGCCATGGAACAGATGAACGCTTCCGTACTTGAAGTGGCCCGCAGCTCGGGCGAAGCATCTGCAACAGCCGGCGATGCCAGTGAAAATGCTACCAACGGTGCCGGTGTGGTCAAGCAGATGCTCTCTGGAATTGATGTGGTTCATGAATATTCCGAAGCCCTTGAAAAAGAAATGGGGGAGCTTGGTGTAAGTGCTGAAAAAATCGGGCAGATCATCGACGTGATCTCTGACATTGCCGATCAGACTAACTTGCTGGCCCTTAACGCTGCCATTGAGGCTGCTCGGGCCGGGGAGGCCGGACGTGGATTCGCTGTCGTAGCAGATGAAGTCCGCAAGCTGGCGGAAAAAACCATGACTGCAACCAATGAAGTTGAATCAGCAATTGGCGAAATCCAGCGTGGCACAAAACTGAGCATGGGCCAGTGTTCCAATACTGTTCAGGAAATCGGTAATGTTTCCGAAATGGCTAAAAACGCCGGGAGCTCACTTAGCGAAATCCTCTCACTGACCGATGCGGTTTCGGAACAAATTCAGGGAATAGCAGCAGCATGTGAGGAACAGTCCGCCACTTCAGAGCAGATCAACCGGGCTGTGGATGAAATCAACAATATCTCAACTGAAACAAACAGTGCCATGCGCCAATCAGCAGAGGCGGTATCCGACCTCGCTGCGCAGGCCCAGCAACTCAAATCCATTATCGATGATATGAAATCTGCATAAAATACGGCCGGTGCGTTTTCACGCACCGGCCTCTTTTTAATCAGCTAGTTGAACAATACGACACAACCTTATTCCGTCCCTCTGCCTTAGCCTGATATAGACACTTATCAGCATGCTTCAGGGCAGTTTCAATATCTTCATCAGCGCAAACCATTGTTAGGCCGATGCTTACGGTAAATCTTACGACATGTTCTCCGGAGCGGACCTCCAGATTCTCAATTGCCTTACGCAATCTTTCCGCTACCTGAATGGCTGAATCCACCCTGCCGTGAACCAGCAGGGCCGCGAACTCTTCTCCCCCGAGCCGCCCGAACACATCTGATGTACGTAAGGTGTCAGAACAGCATTTGACAAATTCTTTGAGAACCACATCCCCCACGCTATGCCCATAGGTATCATTGACATTCTTAAAATGATCGATGTCCAGCATCATGAGGTAAAGCTCGCCGCCGTACCGGGTCAGCCGGTCCAGCTCGGTCTCAGCCCGATCCATGAAAAACCGTCTGTTGTTGGCCCCGGTCAAAGGATCGGTGCTGGCAAGTCTTTTAACCTCTTCGAACATCTCTTTCTGTACAGTAATATCATGGGCGGTAATGCTGACCAGCCTATCCTCGCCAATTGACGAATCAACAGGATGGTAGGTAACTGAAAAATAACGTTTGCCAACCAGCGGTAAATCTATCCATGCTTCAAACCCAGTAGTCTGTCCCGCAAACGCAGAATCAATCAGGTCTTTAGTACGGGCCTCAAAAACATCTCTTCCTGTAATATCACATACCTGCTTGCCAAGAAAAAAAACTTTGGGTTTATCGAAAAATGTAACATACGACTCGTTAACCATCACATAACGATAATCAGAGTCGATCAGAGCAACTAAATCAGGGCTAAGCTCAACAAGGCTTTCGAATTGAAGCAGCCTTCTTTCGGCCAACCTGCGCTGTCCCACTTCATGTGCCATTGCCGAATTGACATGTCTTAAATCGCCAAGGGCACGCCGCAACTCCCCGGTACGCTCCTCCACTTTGCCTTCCATCTCCTCATAAGCCTCTCGTAAAGCTTCGTCCGACTGTTTGCGGCGAACGATATTCCACATACCTTCCATAAGCAGGCTCAGTTGGCGCACGTCCTCATTAGAGTATTCATCTTCCTTGTTTCCAACACCCACGAGAAGCACTATTTCGCCATCATCAAAAACCGGAACATTCATATGCCTGTTGATGGGGACATGTCCTTTAGGAAGTCCCCTCTTAGCTTCACACGCGCCGTAATCATTAAGAATCATAGGACGGCGTTGCCTGATGGCCTCCCCCCAGACCCCAACATCCTCCACATTATAAATATCAGGAATAGACTCAACCGAACACTGGGGCATGACACTGCGAGACCAGGCATACAGCCTGAGTTCTGATTTATCTTCATTAACAAAATAAATATAACCGATCTCACTTCTGGTGATTCTGACCGCAGCCTCCAGAGCAAAATCATAAAGCTTATTCAGAGGGGCCTCGGCCATGCTGGCCAGTGACGAAAGGGCTTCAAACCTGATCTCGTTCAAACGAGCTTTCTTCTCACCCTCCAGTACCCTTGCCTCAGCTTTCTTACGCTCTGAAATATCCCTGATAATGGAAACGAGTACCCTGAATCCCTCAACGTCCATAATGGAAGCACTTATACAGGCTTCGAAAACACTACCACTCCGGTCCAACAATTTAGTCTCGAAATCCTGCACATGCTGTCCAGAGGAAAGTAAATCGATCATTCGAGACCGGTCCTCGCGAAACCTATAACAATCACTAGCATTGGGAGGAATGGCGGTTTTGTCGATATAACCAAATAGTTCTGCGGCCCTAAAATTCCCACCAAGTACGGTTCCGTCCTGGTCTGTTATGACTACAGCATCGGGAGAAACTGATATAAATTGAGAGCAGAGACTTTTACTGGCAAATAATTCCTGAAACTTCTCACTTAAATAAAACACTTCTCCCCCTTTAAAACAATGACTACTGTACTAAAAACCATACACAATCACTGAAATAAGCACCAACTTTTTACTTATTTACCAGCTTTCCTTCCAATAAGAAGATTCATTGCAGACGAAAAACAACGTTTACGAACCAACAAAAGAACAATGATGGATGAAAGAGCCGTGGATGAGACCAGCATGAACATGACCACAATCTGATAACGGACCGCTTCTTCAGGGTCGGCCCCGGCCAAAATCTGCCCGGTCATCATACCGGGTAGAAAAACCAGCCCTACCCCCATCAGGGAATTGATGGCCGGGATCATTCCCGCGCGCAGGGCATCGCGAAAGATCTCAGCAGTAGCTTCCTTGTAATCCGCCCCGAGGCAAAGCAACATTTCCACCTCAGCTCTGCGGCTTTTGAGTTCGGAGAAAAACCTTTCAAGTGAAAGGGCCAGTGAATTCATAGAATTTCCCGCGATCATACCGCCAATGGGAATAAAATACTGCGGGTCCCACCATGGCTGGGCACCGATAACCACTTTGGTAACCAAAATGGTGACCAACGAATAACTGAACATGACCGCCAGTCCGGTAGGCATGAGGTAAGAGATATTCTTCTCCTTAACCCGCCCGTGGATGATATGGACTGAAAAAATGGTCATAACCAGATAAAGAGCCATTACCAACACGGCACTGTTTAACCCGAACAAAATCTTGAGCAGATAGCCCATGGTTAGCAGCTGCACAAAGGAACGCAGCACCCCCACTGCCAGATCCTTTTCCAGTTTGAGCTTATAATAAATGGAGACGGCCCCGGAAACGGAGACAAGGCTCAAGGCAATAAGCAACTGCGCCCAGGTTATGGAAATAAAGGCACTGTTCATGAGAGCACCTCCACCCTGCCATCGGAAACAGTAAGATGCATGTGCGGACAGCTGGGATGGTAGCTGGTATGATTGACCATGAGTACAGTGATCCCTTCAGCCGCCAGCTCTTCGGCAATCCTCTCCACCCGCTCCCGGCTTTCCCGGTCAAGAGCACTGGTGGGTTCATCGAAACAAATAGCCACGGGTCTAGGCAGAACCGACCGGACCAGGCAAAGACGCTGACACTGCCCCACGGAAAGGTCCGATGCTTCACTATCGAATAAGACTTCCCCAAGACCTACCCTTTCCAGCCATCTCTGAAGTTCTTCATCAGAAGGCACATCCACATCTTTTCTGACATTAAAAGTAAACGGCATGAGCAAATTATCACGTACTGTACCGGGCAACACAGTGGGAGTCTGCTGCACAAACCCGATCTTCGTCCGCAACTCCGGGGGATAGATGGACTGAATGGACTCACCTTTTAGGAGGATATCCCCCTGTCCGGCCTCCTCCAACCGCACAGCTAAACGCAGCAGGGTGGACTTCCCGGCACCGGAAGGTCCGGAAATAAGCACAAACTGCCCCGCAGGCACGGCAAAAGAGACATCACGCAATCCCTTACCGCCCGGCCAGATAAAAGAGACATCTTTAAATTCAAGAACAGGAATCTCTCCGGCGGAATCCTCTTTGAGGGGTATATTCACTTTGCAGCTCCGTAATGCATTCACGATTGTGGGTCAGGACCCGCTATAAGTATTTGGAAATAACCAAACGTACAACCATCTTTAAGTTTACGTCTCAGCTGCAAATGTAATCAATTAGTAATTTCTGACCATGGATTTCACCACATAGATATTATATTCCACCCCGCTAACGCAATAGTTTCAGAACACATGAGAAACAGAAACGGTTGCCAAAGGTCCGGCTCGGATATATCTTTTAGTTAATGAATATTCGGAGGAAACATGGGCAGTAAGAACAAAGCAACAATAATTTCCAGAAGGCAAGCTCTGAAACTGGCAGCCGGAGGCACACTCGGCATATTGAGCGGATGCGCCATCAATCCGGTTACCGGACAGCAGCAACTGATGCTGGTTTCCCAGCAACAGGAAATTCAAATGGACCGCCAGAACTCCCCACACCAGTTTTCCGCAGACTACGGTGCGGTACAGGACAGCCAAGTCAACAATTACATGACCAGCGTGGGAATCTCACTTTCCTCCAGCAGCCACAGACCGGATATGCCCTACTCTTTCCGCTGCGTTAATGCCAACTACGTTAACGCCTATGCCTTCCCCGGCGGAAGCATTGCCTGTACCCGCGGCATTCTGGTCACCCTTGAAAACGAAGCAGAATTAGCCGCACTCATGGGTCATGAAATAGGACACGTCAATGCCCGGCACACAGCCTCACGCATGAGTTCATCCATTGCCGTACAGGGCATCGTTGCTATCGGAGTTGGGGTTGCCGCCACTCAGGACAGCCGCCTTGTTCCGCTGGCCGCCGGACTGGGCGGAATCGGGGCCGGCATGCTGCTGGCAAGCTACTCCCGCTCGGATGAACGGCAAGCAGACAGCCTCGGCATGGAGTATATGGATAACACAGGCTACGACCCGGAAGGGATGGTCGGACTCATGGATGAGCTGGAAAAGCTGCACAAAAGCAGTCCTTCCTTTGTGCAGCAGATGTTCGCCTCCCACCCCATGAGTTCGGAGCGATATGCCACCGCAGTAAAAAAACGGGATACAGTTTACGCAAACAGCCACGGCAAACTTCTGCGCGAACGGTACATGGATAACATCGCCTCAGTACGCAGAATCAAACCGGCTATCGTGGAGATGCAAAAAGGCGAAGGGGCCATGGGCAAGAAAAGCTACTATGAAGCCGAAGACCATTTTTCAAAGGCCCTGCGTATTGCTCCCAACGATTATGCCGGACTGCTGCTCATGTCCAAATGCCAGTTGGCACAGGGCAAATCCAGAGAAGGTTTGCAATATGCCCAGCGCGCCAAGAATCGTTATCCTCAGGAAGCTCAAGCCCTGCACATGACCGGAATGCTCAGTCTTGAAAACCGCCAATTCAAACAAGCCCTCTCTAACTTTGATGCATATGAGAAAAAGCTACCCGGCAACCCCATGACTACTTTTTACAAAGGAGTCTCCTACGAGGCCCTTGGTAATCGCGACATGGCCGCCAATGAATATTACCGATTTCTCAAGGTCAACAATCAAGGCGACTATGCAAAACATGCATATGACCGGCTGATCGGCTGGGGTTATCTGCAATAGACTCTTCAACATCTGTAAAAATACCCCGGAGCTCTATCCGGGGTATTTTTTGGCTTTATTGACCCAGCCCTCAAAATTATGCCATTAATAATCTGAGTATCCCCATCGCATTCAAACGGGAACAAGCGATTTTGCGCGTTACAGGCTATTGAAAACATATTCCTGCGAACCATAGATAACTGCGAGGTCACATGGATAAACTCAAAAAGTTTTCCCCTGTCATTGTTGCAATTGTTATGGCCCTCTTTCCCACACCGGAAGGACTACAACCCGAAGCATGGTATTTCCTTAGTATTTTCGTCGGGGTTGTTGTCGGCTTAATTGTGGAACCTGTTCCCGCCGCCCTTGTAGGTCTTGTAGGTGTAACCGTAGTGGCGATACTCGGTCTGGTTGATCCCAGCGCTACGGCCAGCCGCAACTGGGCCCTTTCCGGTTTTTCAAACGGAGTAATCTGGCTGATCTTTTCAGCTTTCATGTTTGCCATGGGCTACAAAAAAACAGGGCTGGGCAAACGCATCAGCCTGATCCTGATCAAACATCTGGGTAAAAACACCCTCGGGCTGGGGTACGCCATCGCTTTTTCAGACTTAGTACTCTCCCCGTTCATGCCCTCTAATACGGCCCGAAGCGCGGGAACCATCTACCCCATCGCCAGTAACATACCGCCCATGTTCAATTCCACCCCGGACAATGAACCGCGTAAAATCGGCTCCTATCTCACATGGGTGGCCTTTGCCGCAACCTGCGTAACCAGTTCCATGTTCCTGACTGCGCTAGCCCCTAACCTGCTAGCCGTAGACCTGATCAATCAAGGCACCGGAATCTCCATTCAATGGGGTCAATGGGCCAAGACCATGATACCGATCATGCTCCCCCTTTTCCTGCTGACACCGTGGCTTGCTTACGTTGTCTACCCGCCTACCCAGAAACATTCTCCGGAAGCCCCGGCATGGGCAGCTGATGAACTACTCAAAATGGGCAAAGTCAGTACCAAAGAACTGATGATGCTCGGGTATGCCGTCGCCGCACTGATCTTCTGGATTTTCGGTAAGGAGTTGGGCGTAAACAGTACAGTTGCAGCCATGTTTGTACTTGCGCTGATGGTTCTCACTGATGTCATCAATTGGGAGGACGTCATTACCAATAAAGCCGCATGGAACGTATTAATTTGGTTTGCCACCCTTGTGGCCATGGCCAGCGGCTTGAAAAAAGCCGGGGTACTCAAGTGGATAGGCGGGCTTGTTTCTACAAATCTGCAAGGCATGCCGCCGGAAAGTGTAGCCATTATGCTAGTCGTCCTCTTTTTTGCGCTGCATTATTTCTTTGCCAGTACTACTGCGCACACCACGGCCCTGATGCCCTTATTTATTGCGATTGCTCAGCCGCTACTTCCACCTGAGGCGATGCCGATGGTCGCACTTATGCTGGCGGGCAGCCTAGGTGTAATGGGGATCATCACCCCTTACGCCACCGGCCCGGCACCTATCTGGTACGGTTCAGGTTTCATCAGTCAGGCCCGCTGGTGGGCTTTGGGAGCTATCTTCGGCGGACTCTATCTAATCTGCATGGTAGCAGCGACCATCTTCTACATCTAAAAGAGACTTCTAAACACCTAGACCCGTCTGCATTTGCAGGCGGGTCATCTTTTTTAAGATTTATAAAGATCATCTCATTCCCCTAGCTGAAATCTCCACTTCATGCTTAACTTAAAGGCAAAAAAAGGAGCGCAGATGCAAAAACATATTTTTCCATTAATCGCGGTCACAATTCTTCTTTCTACCAGCGCATGGGCCGGAAACTACCCCATCGTCGACAGCGGACAGGAGGCCTGCTTCAACAATTCCCGCCAGATTAACTGCCCGGACCAAAGTCATGGATTCTACGGGCAGGATGCTCAATACAAAGGCAATCAACCGCGTTACAAAGATAATGGAGA
This sequence comes from Marinifilum sp. JC120, assembly GCA_004923195.1. Classification (NCBI taxonomy): domain Bacteria; kingdom Pseudomonadati; phylum Bacteroidota; class Bacteroidia; order Marinilabiliales; family Marinifilaceae; genus Marinifilum; species Marinifilum sp. JC120. The sequence continues at coordinate 147,096 of RDSB01000002.1, forward strand.
CGGCACAATCTCCGATCTGGTCACTGGGCTGATGTGGGTCAAAGAACGCGGCCCTGCGGTCAATTGGCAACAGGGGATGGACGGAGCCGAAGATTGCCAGATTGGCGGATACGCAGACTGGCGCGCCCCGAACATCAAAGAACTCTACTCACTAATCGACTTCAACGGCTGGGTGCAGGGGACTGAAAAGGACTCCACCCCGTTCATTAATACGGACTACTTTGAATTCAAATTCGGCGACACTTCCAAAGGACAACGCATCATCGATTGTCAGGACTGGTCCTCAACCACTTACGTGAGCACAACCATGGGCGGCAATCCCACGGCTTTTGGAGTCAACTTTGCGGACGGACGCATCAAGGGCTACGGAAAAAAAGATCCCCGTGGTCGCAGCAGCAAATACATCCGCTACGTGCGCGGAAACCCCGATTACGGGAAAAATATTTACGTGGACCGCAAGGACGGAACCGTTGAAGACAAAGCCACCGGGCTGATCTGGCAGCAAGCCGACAGCGTCAAGAAGCTTAACTGGAAAGAAGCCTTGAGCTATTGCGAAAACCTCAATCACGCCGGACGCACTGACTGGCGGCTGCCGAATGTAAAAGAGCTTCAATCCATTGTAGATTACTCCCGCAGCCCCAAGACCAGCGGCACCGCAGCCATTGATCCCATCTTCAAGGTCACGGACAAGGAATCCTACTACTGGTCCTCAACCACCCATATGGACGGCCCCAAACCGTCCCATGCCTCATATGTGGCTTTCGGGCGGGCTTTGGGCTATTTCGCGCCCCCGCGCAGCAGCAATAAAAAATGGATGGATGTCCACGGAGCCGGAGCGCAACGCAGTGATCCAAAATCCGGCAACCCCGATGCATTCCCCAACGGACGCGGCCCGCAGGGTGATGACATACGCATCTACAATTATGTGCGTTGTGTAACCGGAGGCGGAGTAGAACCCTATGATCCGCCCTACACCAAAATCCCCACATGGAAAGGCGGTTCCCCTAATTCCTTCTCAGATGGCATGGGAACTATGGGTGGTAGCAGACAGGGATTCGGTAAAAATCAAGGAATGGGCAGAAATTCCGGCATGGGACAAGACATAATGCAAGGCGGCATGGGTCAAGGACGCGGCAACCGCCAAGGTCCTCCCGAAGAAGCTTTCACCGCCTGCAATGGCAAATCCCAAGGGGATGAGTGCACAGTTGAAACCCCGCGCGGAAAACTTTCCGGCCTGTGCATGAGCCGGGGCGAGCAGACTTTCTGCGTTCCTGAAGGGCATGGACGGGGCGGAATGCGCGGTGGAGCTATGCAATAAAAAAACAGCCCGGAATGGTTAACCATTCCGGGCTGATGTCTGCATCAAATAACTCTTAAAGACCTTCCACATAATCCATAATAGCCTGCGCGGAATTCTTGGAACAACGCACGGCTTCGGCTACGGTTCTGGCCCCGGTGACCACGTCGCCGGAAGCGAAGACGCCGTCTCGGGTAGTGCGGCCTTCCTCATCGGTGATGACCAGCCCGGTCTTGCCGATCTCGATTCCGGTGAGATTGTTGCGCGGGGCCTGACTTACGGCGATAAAGATAGAATCGACCTGCTCCAGTTTTTCGGAACCTTCCACGGTGACCAGCTTGGTCTTGCCGTCTTCTCCAGCCTGCTTTTCTGTGCGAACACAGACAACGCCTTCTTCGGTCAGTTCCACAGGAGAATGATAGAATTTGAAATGCACTCCGTCCAGCTTGGCGTAATCCTGCTCGTACTTGGTGGCGGACATATCTTCCTGACCACGACGATAAAGCACGGTCACTTCTTCTGCTCCCTTGCGCAGAGCGGTGCGAGCCACGTCCATAGCTACGTTCCCGGCCCCGATAACCGCCACTTTCTTACCGAGTTGGTAGACATCAGGATTCTTGAGGTAATTGATGGCGTAATGCACATGCCCGAGGGTTTCCCCCTTAAGCCGCAAGGGGCGCGGGTTCCAGACCCCGGTTCCGATAAAAATAGACTTGTAGCCGTCGCGCAACAAATCGTCGAGGGAGACCACCGGACCGATTAGCATATTGGGACGGATTTTCACGCCCAGCTGCAAAAGCACTTCACGCAATTTCTCAAGGATGTCCTTGGGCAGACGGAATTCCGGGATACCGTATTGCAGGACCCCGCCGATCTTTTCCTCGGATTCAAAGATGGTCACTTCGTATCCCTTGAGGGCGAGGATAAAAGCTACGGTAATCCCGGCCGGACCGGAGCCGACAATAGCTATTCTGGACTTGCGTTTTTCCTTCTTCCGAGGCTGAAACTGAGCCAGATAGTAGCGGGAGATGTAGTTTTCAATGTCGCTACACTGCACCGGAGAACTCTTCCGGCCCAGAATGCAATGCCCTTCACAGAAATTTTCATGGGGGCAGATGAGTGAACAGACCACGGAAAGCGGGTTGTTCTCAAAAAGCATAGCCCCGGCCTCCTGCATTTTGCCGTCTAGCAGGAGTTCGATCATTTTATTAATAGGTGTGCCGAGCGGACAGCCTTTGCTGCAAAGCGGTTTCTTGCATTGCAGGCAACGGGTCGCCTCTTCAATGATGTGTTTTCCCATATGAATGATGTGTGGTTTGGCCCTTGGATGCAAGGGACCTGATTATCTTGAGAGGATTGGAAAGTAGTGCGCGGAGTGAAGCAGATAACAGGGCCGGACCGTTAGGTCCAGCCCCGTGATTCTTATTAACTATATACTTATTTACCGTAGAAAGATTCTTTGAACAGTTCTTTCATCTGCTCAACGCTGATTTCACGCGGGTTGGTGCTGGTGCAAGGGTCTTCGCATGCGCCTTCGGAGATCTTATCGAGGTTGGCAAGGAAGTCGTCTTCATTAACACCGAACTCTTTGAGAGTAGCAGGAATCTGCATCGCCACGTTGAGTTCCTTCACAAAATTAATCAGAGATTCGACCAATTCGTCAGTAGAGGAACCGGAAAGACCGAGTCTCTTGGCGGCGTCCGCGTATTTTTCACCTGCTTTTTCAGCATTGAAGCGGATAGCAGCGGGGAGATAAATGGCATTTGCGCAGCCATGAGGAACTCCGAAAAGATGCCCGGTCTTGTGGGCCATGCTGTGAACAATGCCGAGGATAGCGTTGGAGAAAGACATGCCAGCAAGGCACTGGGAGACATGCATTTTATCGCGTGCTTCCTTGCCACCTTTATAGGAAGCAACCAGTTCGTCCTGAATCATCTCCATGGATTTCATTGCAAGGCAATCGGTCAGTTCATTAGCCATGATGGAAACGTAAGCTTCCAAAGCGTGGGTCAGTGCATCCATACCGGTGTGGGCCACGAGGGATGCGGGCATGGACTGAGCCAGATCGCTATCAACAATCGCCAGATCAGGGGTGATGTTGAAATCGGCGATGGGGAACTTGAGTTCGGTATCATTGTCGGTAATGATAGAAAACGCTGTTACCTCGGTTCCGGTACCACTGGTGGTGGGAACAGCCGCGAAACGTGCTTTCTTGCGCAGTTCAGGCAAATTGAAGGGCTTTGCAGCTTCTTCAAAGGTGAACTCGGGGGTCTCGTAGAAAATCCACATTGCTTTAGCAGCATCAATGGGAGAACCTCCACCCACGCCGATGATCCAGTCCGGCTGGAAATCGTTCATTACTTCAACACCACGACGAACGGTAGCAACGGAAGGGTCAGCCTCAACACCTTCGAACAGGGTGGTTTCGATACCTGCTTCTTTCAGGAAGCCTTCAATCTTATCAAGGGCACCGTTTCTTTTTACAGAACCGCCGCTGATAACGATTACAGCTTTGCTTCCTTTAATATTCTTAAGCTCTTCAATGCTGCCTGCACCAAAGTAAACTTCGCGGGGGATGGTAAATCTTGCCATTTTCATTTTCTCCATTAACTTTTAAAGCAACTCTACTTTCACGAAGAGGCTTCTATTTTAAAATAAATCAAAACTGATTATTTTTTACTTTTGAAATTTTTAATACCAGCCAAACAAAACTACATGCACAAATCAGAAACGTTTCTCTGCATCGGTTGAGAAGCTATAAACACAAAAAATTTTATCCTGTAAAGTACGCACCTTTCAGTATCGTAGTTTACAACTGGTTAGTAGTTCCCATTTGGTAACTACCTGTTAGAATCATTTGAGAACTACACAAAAAACATAAAATCTGGTAAGTTGAAGACTCTGCTTAATTGAAAGCAGTTTTCTGAAAACGCAAAAATCCGCGCGATATTAATTTAAATATTTTTTATTTTTTTGATGACGGCCAAATTTAGCCGCAAGAAATGGAGAGAATCATGCCTGAAGATAGAACTCACAAAGTGAGTTGCAGCAGCTTTACATATGAATTGGAAGTGGCCTTTGAAATCCTTTCCGGCAAATGGGTGCCGCTGATAATCTGGCACCTGGCGGACGGAGAACCCAAAAGATTCGGGGAAATGCGCAGGCTGATGCCCAAAGTGACCCAGAAAATGCTGACCCAGCAACTGCGGGCATTAGAAAAGCACGGCATAGTCAGCCGCAAGGTATATCAGGAAGTGCCCCCGGCAGTGGAATACTCACTCACCGAAATGGGACTGAAGCTGATCCCCATCTTCGAAAGTGTGAATGGTTGGGCCGTGGAGTATTTGGAGAAACGGGACGGGTAAAAATAAAGAAAGGCTGATTTCCTGAAGGAAATCAGCCTTTCTAATAATCAGACTAAATAGTTTTATTTAACAGCTTCAAGCAAAGCTTCTTCGCCGAGACGATCTACCAGACCGCTGATGCGTTCGCGTTTGCGACCATTTTCTTTGTAGAAATCAAGGGCCTTTTCAATCAGTGCGAGGGCTTCATCGCCGCTCAACTTGGTGCCGATTTTTACTCCGGCGCGGACATTACGTGCTGCGCCGCCACCAAAGAGGACATCCCAACCCTTGGGAGTACCCACGAGGCCTATGTCACGGACATTGCTGAATGCACAAACCATTTTACAGCCGGAAACACCGCTTTTGATTTTGAAAGGGTAAGGACCGTTCTGCTTAATGACTTCGAGCAGCTTTTTACCCATGCCGCGGCTGTCCTGCATGCCGTATTTACAGACGCCCACGCCGGTACAGACTCCCACGGTCGGCGGAACTTTATCGACCTTGGTCCCGAGACTGGCAACAACCTCGTCCAGCTTCTCCTTGGGGATGCCTTCCAGATTCAGACGCTGCCCGGTGGTCACCCGCAGAGAGGTCAAATTGAACTTGGCCATGGTTTCCATGACAGTTTTCATCATACCGGGAGTGAACTGGCCCTGAGCCAGAGGAATACGCAGAGCGTAGGTTCCGTCTTTACGCTCAACGGGCATGGCAGTGAGAGATTCAGCAACAATATTATCCATAAAAAGACTCCTTGCATATTTTGTTGAGTATCCATTTACATCAGAGCGTCCGACAGTGCAATGACAGGATGTTAATCAGCAATTAACCTATGAAATAGGTAGTTTTTGATAGGCCTGCTGTGTTAAATATGCTACAGAGAACTAAAGCTAAATTTCAGATAAAGCAGTTAATTACTTACATGCATATTCTTTCGGAAGGAGACGCTTATGATTGAGACAGATTCCCGGATACTGGACTATATCGGTGCCGGAATGCTGATCTTTGTATTTCTGGTTTTGGTCTACGGCATCATCTACATCCATGATATCCCATACAATATCGCCAAAAAACGGAACCACCCCCATCAGGATGCCATCCATGCTGCGGGCTGGGTAAGCCTTTTCACCCTGCATGCCCTCTGGCCCTTCCTCTGGATCTGGGCCATGATCCATAAACCGAATTTGGAAAGCGATGAATCCTTTGTAGAGCACGAAACCGAAGCCGCTCTTACGAAAGAAGTAACTGAACCGGAAGTAAAGCCCGAAGCAAGAGAGGTATAGCCGTGGATATACTTATTGAGTTAACCTACGCGGCTATTGTTTTTGTTGCCTTCAAAGTGCTTAAAATTCCCGTAACCAAATGGACTGTGACCACTGCCGTAGTAGGCGGCCTTTTTGTGGTCGGCGGCATATTCCTGTGCATGGCCTATTACCATCCTTACACACCCAATGCGCGCATTTATTTCCAGACCACGCCAATTGTGCCACAGGTACGGGGCAAAACAATTGAAGTATACGTAAAGCCCAACACACCGCTCAAAGCAGGGGACAAACTTTTCGCCATTGACCCGACGCCCTATCAGGCACGGATGGAAGAAATTAAAGCACAGCTGAAATTTTCCAACCAGCGACTCAAGGAATCGCAGGAACTGGCAAGACATTCAGCTGGCAGCCGGTACGATGTTGAGCAGTACCAGGAAGAAGTGAGCCAGCTGCAAGGCAAACTGGATAAAGCAATATTCAACCTGAACAGCACCGTGGTCGTTGCGCCCACTGACGGCTGGGTTACTATGCTCAGGCTACGCCCCGGCATGATGGCAGTCCCACTGCCTCTGCGCCCGGTGATGACCTTTGTCCATTCCGAAGACCCCATGCTGGTAGCAGCCTTTAAACAAAACCCGCTCCAGAATATCAAGCCCGATTTCAATGCCGAAATAATCTTCCCGGCCATTCCGGGCCGAGCCTTCAAAGGCAAGGTAACCAAAATTCAAGAAGCACTGGCTGAAGGTCAGCTGCAACCTTCCGGCGACCTCCTGAGCGTTTCCACCCATATTCCAGAAGGACGTGTTCCGGTCTTCATCCATATCACCGATGACATGTCCCAATTCAACCTGCCTCTGGGCAGCGCGGCGGCGGTCAGTGTTTACAGTGACAGCATGGAACCGCTGGCCCTGATCAGGCAGGTTCTGCTGCGCATGGTCAGTTGGCGGAACATCATCTGCTTTGAAGCCATCTAGGCTGGAGACATTTATGCCTAACAATTCAAAAATATTGATTTTGACCCTCGTAGCCCTGCTGACACTCTGCGGGTGCAAACGAAATTACTCCCATTCCGAAGCAACTGCCGGGGCAAACGGCACCAAGACAGCCACCCCGTCTGATTGGGCCGCTTCCGTTATTGATAGCGGCACAGTCAAAGATGGCTGGATTCACGATTTCAAGGATGCGCAGCTCGATGCGCTAGTGGCCGAAGCCATGAAAAACAACCCCGACTTGCAGGCATCCTCCGCTAAGGTAGATCAGGCCAACGCACTTGCCAAACAGGCCGGAGCGGCCCTGTTGCCTACTGTCGGACTGGGCGGACAACTTGCCGGAACCACCGCAGGCGGCACCGCCAGACCGCAAGGCGCGGGACTGGGTATTTCATGGGAAGCAGACGTCTGGGGCAGGCTCGGACTTGGCGAGCGATCCGCCGAGGAATCAGCCAAGGCAGTTCAAGCTGATTATGAATTCGGCCGCCAGTCACTTGCCGCAGCCACGGCCCGCAACTGGTTTCTGCTTAATGAAATCGAGGTACAACAGGATTTTTTGAAATCAATTGTCGATATTCTAAATAAAATGAATGACATTGAAGAACGCAAACAAAAAGTCGGCAAGGTTTCCATGCTGGAAGTTCATCAGGTTCATGCTCAACTGGCTTCAGCACAAGACGCAGTAGCTCAGGCCGAACTTGCGAAGCAGGAAGCCGCGCGCAGCCTTGAAACCCTCATCGGTCGCTATCCTTCCAACAAACTAAAAGGCGAAGACAAACTAATTGCTACTCCGCCCGCTATCCCGGTGGGGCAGCCTTCAGCTATCCTTGAAAGAAGGCCGGACCTCATTGCAGCTGAAGATCGTGTAGCGGCTGCTTTTTATGCCGAAAAAGGAGCCGAACTCTTACATCTGCCCCGCTTTACCTTCGGGGCCGGGGCCGGACTCAACGCTCTGGGTGACGCCATTTCTGGACTGACCGCAGGCCTTTTTGCCCCGCTCTACACAGGCAGCGAAATTGAAGCGGAAATCGAACAGGCTACGGCTGCACAAAAGGAGGCCATTGCCAATTATGCTTCCATGGCCCTGAACGCTTTCAAAGAAGTGGAAAACGGACTAGCCGGGGAAAAGCTTCTCAAAGAGCGCGAAGAGTACCTTGCTCAAGCCACGGCAGATAACAAAGAAACATTTGAGCTGGCCCAAATTCAATACAAAGTCGGCAAGATAGACCTTTTTGAACTACTCAGCCACCAGACCCGCTGGATCGGTTCTGAAATATCCCTGCTGAATATCAGGCGCGAGCGACTGGATAACAGGATAAACCTACATCTGGCTCTTGGCGGAAGTTTCGAATAACTCACAAATTAAGGCAGGATCGTGAGTAGTCATGGTCCTCCTTTCTTTTTTTACACAAATTAAGTACTAATACACGATGAAGCAAACCCTCATTCTAATAATACTTCTGACCATTGCCACAACAACTTCAAGTATTGCACAGGAAGTCATTATTCCGGTCAACCATTACCCTCCATGGAAAATAATAGACAAACAGAACCACATCAGCGGCATAAACATCGAAATAACAAACCTTCTCCTCAGCCGGATAGGCCTTAAAGGAACTTACATCAAGCGACCATGGAAAAGATGCCAACTTATGATGAAGCAAGGAAATGCGGATATTATGAGCGGCCTGCTAAAACATCCAGCGCGGGAAAAACACATGTTTTTCCTTGATCCGCCGTACAAAACCAAGAGTTCTAAAGCCTTTTATGTGCTCAAAGGCAGGGCTCACAGCATTAAATCGTATGACGATCTTGACTCATTGAACATCGGGATAACGCTGGGAACAAAATTTTTCCCGCAATTTGATAACGACACGAAGTTACATAAGGATATAGCCAAAGACGCCACAACCAATTTTCTAAAATTAATTGCAGGACGCACCGACACATTCATTCTCACGGAAACAGTCGGTGACTACCTGATGTATAAACACGGATTTCAAGACCGGGTTGAAAAAGCTGATTACTCTTATTCCCTGCCACTTCCCGTATACTTTGCGGTATCTAAAAAATCTCCACTGGCCAAACGTGTCCCGGAACTTAACGCAGCCCTGAAGGAAATGGTTGAATCCGGGGAAGTGAAAAAAACAATAGACCGTTTCCTGACCAACCTTAACTAAGACTTACTACACCCGATAGGCAATCAGTTCCTTGGAGAATCCCAGTACCTTATTATAAGTAACTCCGTGTGCATGAGGAAAAAGGTTATGCATCTGTGCTTCATCAAGCAGGTTGAAATCCGGGGAAGTGGCCTTAATCCAATATTTTGAAATCATCTTCAGCCTTGCTACGTGCAACGCCCTTGATCTCGGATAAGCATAAAATGCAGGCAGCCACGAATGCGACTCCAACGGAAAATCAATGCACGGGGTCTGCACAAAATACTTTTTAGCCACCCGCTCTATATTAGCCGCAAAATCCTTCTGCACTTCAAAAGCCTTTTCATAAAAATCGTCCGCCGTATAATCCCAAATTTCCGACTTAGGTAAAGTCACGTGTTCAATCACGCTATTACAAAAAATTGTATCAAACTGGTCATCAACCATATGCTCAAAACCATTATCACTCAGTTGATATATTTCAAAGCCTCTGCTCTCGGCCTTGAGCAGGTCTGGTGAAGAAATATCTGCGATAATTACCCGCAAACCATGCTTTTGCACCAAATCTAAATTGTCATAAAAAAAAACCCCACTTCCCCCGCCAAGATCAAGGACGACCTTGCCCGGCTCCGGTTTGACCAGATCAAGAAACTGGATAAACCGTTTTCTTTTCCAGCCTCTGGAAATACGCTGGTAAAATTTTGATGCATTGCTGCGCACTATTTTCTTGAATCCACTCATCATCGAACCTGCTGTTTAAACTAGACTACTTTCAAGATACACTGCTGAAAGCTTGCCCCATTTATAATGGAAAAGCCAGAATTGATAAATTTTGTGCCGTTTCAACAGCAGAGCAGGTTTGGTTGACTTGCATGGACATGGATGGAATGTCAGACTTCTATTCAAAAGGAGAAACGGAATGCGTATTTATATGGGCTTTGATGATACTGATGATAAAGACGCCACAATAGGAACCGGACGTTTGGTTCGTGAATTCGTATACGGGCTGGATAACGATTGCCACGTAATCGGTGTTGTCCGCCACCAGCTTCCCAGACTGGAAAATATTCCGTACACCTCCAACAACAGCTCGGCCTGTGCCATCATTGAAATATCCCCGGACAGCAACCTTGATTACCTGCGAACACAAGCCACCGAACACCTGCATAAATACTGCGCCCCCGGAAGTGATCCCGGACTATGCATTGCCCGTGAGGACGAGGTAAACAGTGAAATTCTGGAATTCTCCAAAAGCGTCACCGGACGCAGGCAGACCCAGAAAGGTGCCATGCACGCGGCCCGCAACATTGAGCTATACGGACTGGGAGGCACTAACGACGGAATCATCGGAGCCACCGCCGCCATAGGGCTGACTGCTTACGGCTGGTGCGGGCGTTTCATTGAATACGGCCGACTGCGCGAACTCGGCTCAAACTTACATGTTCAGGACCTGCATGAAGCCGGAATCGACGTAATCTCCACAGACCGCGACCCGCTGGTCCCCCTGTCCGGCGATGAAATCCGTAATGCCACATGGATCAGGCCCTCACTCTGGGGCGGACGTCCTGTATTACAGGTCAAGCGTGTGGATTATGGAATATGGGAACCCGCCCACGGCAAGCGCAAGAAAGGACACAACCCCCAGCCGGATTCCAATAACCGGGCTACTGTCGCGCCCACAAATTCACAGATGTGAATTTGATATAAATAATATACGGTATCTTTTTTCTCAATGCGCTACTGTCCTGCCCTGTAGCGGGCAATAAAACTCTCCAGCGCGTCACGCTGACGCTCCATGTGGATTATCCACGCTTCCAGTATTTCCAACCCTTCCGGAGTGACGGAGTAGACCCGCTTTGCCGGACCGTCACCCTCAGAATCCCACTTTGACTCCACCAGCCCCTCCTCGTCCATCTGCCGCAGATGGCGATAGATCATTCCGGGGGGGGCTTCACCGCGCAGAAAACCATACCCTCCGATGGTTTGAATCAATTCATAACCATACGAAGTTCCTGACCTTAAAGCCATCAAGAGCGATGGCTGTATATACCTTTGGGGCTTGCCCCCGCCTGCTTTTTTTGACATTTCTCACCTGTTCTTCTTGACTATATGTTCTTAGAGGATATATATCTATTATAGACGAATATCCGTAAAGACACAACAAACCGCAGAGGAGGCTTTATGAAAATTTTCGTAAGGGAAAGAGTTAAGGCCACAGATGGCGACAAGAGACCCCGTTACCGCGTAGTCGGCGTACAGGGAGAAGGTCTGACCATGAAGGTCAAGCGCATCCGTAAGTGTGAGCTTAAGGAAATTGCCAAGCACACCGGAGCTGAAATCGTTTATCTGGAACGTGACGGCAAAGGAAGCGAAGGCAAGAGAAGCTAAAAAAAACGGGGAGCAGTAATGAAACTGTTCCCCGTTTTTAAGTTATACAGATTTAAAACCAATAGGGATTCCAAAGGGGCTTAGTCCCTTTGCCCGTCGGAGACGCAATCACCTATCAAAACGCGAAGCGTATCAAAAATTAATCTTTATAAACAATGGTTCCGACATGTTCACCGCGCAATGCGGCATGTACGGATTCAGGATCACGCAGCACATCGATAATCTGGAACTGCTTGAGGGTCTTGGCATTCTTAAGGAAAGTCAGCACTGCCCGCTCAACGATCAGGTCATCAAGGTCCATTTCAATCAGCTCATCCACGTGAATACGATCGTAGAACTTAAGGGTTTCGCGATCCTTGGCTTTCTTGGGATCGTCCTCATAAAGTCCCTTTTCGTCCTTCAGGTAGATGACTGACTTGGCGCCGATATTTTCCGCCAGCAGGAATGCACCTGAATCAGTGCGGTGGGGAGGAATGGAACCAACTTCCGCCGGATGCTCAAAGAATCCGTAAGGCGGAATCCCGGTAGTGATGGGCAGGTAACCGAGCTGGCAATACATATTCAGCTGCTCCAGATGGTCACCATGACCAATCTTTACCCCGCCATGCTTGGCAAGCAGCACGGAAAGCATCTCGGCATTCTGCCATGAGACCTTATCACCAAGCTTGGAAAGAACGCCGGTAGGCATGCCCAGATCAACGCCGATATTGTAGACGTGACGGGCGCGGGTACCACCTCCGGTCATAAGCAGGATTTTGTGATCCTCCTTAGCCTTGACCAACTCATCAAGGATGGGCAGCAACGCATTGGCACCACGGTCCATAATGGACTGCCCGCCGATCTTGAGTATGTTCACATCCGGTTGCATATGAAAATATTCATCAGCCTCGGTATTGCGCAAACAATCCTTACCCACCAAAGATTCACCCAGCAGCTTCGTTTCTATATGCAAACGGCCCTTTTCACCTTCTTCTTTAACTAACTTACCCATAAGAACCTCCGTTTTAGCAGTATCGTCATCCTTGTGAATTTCGGGATGACCAAGTGTAAACCATTCACAGTTATTGTGACACCTTAATTCTTGAAAAAATAATACTCAACAGAATCCCGGCCCCGAAGGCCCATGCCAGATTTGAAGCAAGGGTAATAATCAACATAAGCACAATCACGGCCTGAGCGGACCTTGCGGTCATATCCCGCATGGCCAACACCAACTGCACACCGGCAAAAACAAGCAGCACACCAAGCACCCCCATAGGGATAAGCTGCAAAACTTTAACTGACTGCGCTCCGAAACCGATTGCCAGCACCACAAATAAAACTCCAATAATAAGATTGGAACCGCAGGTCCGTGCCCCGAAACGGTAATGGGCTGCCAATCCCCCTGCTCCATGACAGAGCGGCATACCGCCCACCAGAGCGGCAAAACCGTTAGCAATGCCCATGCTGATGCACAAAGCCCGATCCGTTACCCTGCGACTTTCATCACCGAAATATTCATGACTCAAATCACGGTTGGCAATGACCGCATTCCCCAAAGTCATGGGAATCTGGGGCAACACCAAAGCAAGCAAGGCAAAAGAAAAATCATCCGCAGTAGGAAACCCAAAAGGCATAAACTGCGGCAGATGGAATCCGAAACTGAGATCAGCCAATCCCTGCCATGCTCCGAGCAAACCTCCGACAAAAGCACCGCAGCCCACGACCACCAGCCCGGCAGGTATCCGTTTGTTATTGATCAACTTCAGGGTGACTATTCCGAAAATGACTCCGAACACAGCACTGAGCGGAAGCGGTCCCAGAGACTGAAAGGCCAGAAACGGTTCAACCTTACCTTGCGCAGCCTGCAATGTGCTGGTCCCGACGGCAAGAAAAACACCTTTCAAAAGCAGCAACATCCCGGTGGATACCTGTACCCCGCGAATAACAGGCAGTGGAATTAATTGAGCAGCCCGCTTAACCAGCCCACTGGCACCGAGAAAAAACATGAGCAAGGCAATAATATACCCGGACCCGGTAATCACCGTAGGACTAAGCGACTGGGCGATGGCATAGGCCGAAACAACCTTCATGGGCTGCACAGCAATAGGCACACGGTAATACATCCCACCGATAAGATAAAATAACCCCACTGAAAGAAACAGCCCGGTGGCTGAAAGCCCGTTGACCATGATCATGGCAAAGGCGAGTGGCAATAAAGCCCCAAGATCACCAACCGCTCCGGCCCATTCCATTCTGTTGAAACTTATACGCACTGTAACTCCTGTATTCATGTCCACTGATTAACTATTACTGCATTATGTAATAGATTCACAACGATTTTAAAAGCTGACAGTCCGGATATAATTACATTCTTGCACTTTTTTACGTGTACCGACCATAAAAAGCTCCCGAACGGCTTTACGCCGACCGGGAGCAGTTACTTTGAGACTACTTATAGACCTAATCTTCGAAGGCCATATCAACTTTCCATTCTTCCCAAACCTTGCCTACGAGATCCGGGCCGGGTTTCAGGACTTTCTTACCGGGTTTCCAGCCGGAGGGGCAAACCTCGGCAGCACCGGTTTTCCTTACATGCTGATATGCCTGAATCTGACGCAGGGTTTCAGAAACATTACGTCCTACAGGCGGGGTTAACACTTCGTAACCGACGATGACACCGTCAGGATCTATGAGAAAACGACCGCGGATATCCACGCCGCCATCCTCATCGTACACGCCGTACATCTGGCCCACCTTACCACCACCATCAGAAAGCATGGGGAAGGGAACCTTGCCTGCAGTTATCATTTTGGAAAGCTCATCCTGTTCCCACATTTTATGGACAAACATGCTGTCGGTGCTCATGGACATAACCTGAACGCCAAAAGCTTCAAACTCGGAATGTTTTTCGGCGACCGCCGAAATCTCAGTAGCTCAGACAAAGGTAAAATCACCGGGATAGAAACAAAGCACTACCCACTGACCCAGATAATCAGAAAGTTTAACTTCTTTAAATCCGCCATCCTGATAAGCACCTGCGGTGAAATCAGGAGCTTTCTGCCCAGCTTTAATCATGATTCCTGCTCCTTTGGTGGTTTCGGAGGTTACATTTTCCACTTCAGGCTGCGCCTTTTCGGCTTTTTGGCCGACAGGTTTTGAGCAGCCAGCTTGTGCATTACTCATATTAAATTCCTCCAATTGTTCTTAAGCTCCTTTGTATCACCTCTCACTATCAGTAGGAAGTACTTTTATCAAAAAAACTGATACCCAAAAAAATATATCACTGAGCATAAAAAAAGGGTTGCCCTGATCAGGACAACCCTTTGCTTTTACTAACAGACAACATCTACCACGGCATGGGATCGAGCAGAATAACATCATCTGAATAATCATATTGGTCGAATTGCTCCGAAAACCAATCGAAAAACTCAAAGTAAGGAAAAATTATACGCCCGGCTTCAACCTTATCCAAAGCCTTCTCGCCCTCGATATCAATCTCCTTGGAATCAAGGGCCATAATGGGCACCAAATCAACAGGACAAACATAGGCCACTTTGCCGACTACATAGTATCGGATATCATATTTTTTGAAAGTAACCTTCTTCACTTCACTCATACTAATAAACACCTCACGCTTGATCTCATTTAATTCAGCTGGTCATAAATCAAATGAGAACGACGCACAACCGCTATATTTTGCGCTGGGTGTATTCACTAAAATCTGTCTCCTTACGTTCAAATTCACCTTCGAAAAACGGGGAAGAAATCAAGAATTCAGCAGTGGAACGGTTGCTCGCAGTGGGAACATTGTAAAGTACGGCTAGGCGCAGCAGAGCCTTTACATCAACATCGTGGGGCTGCGGCTGCATGGGGTCCCAGAAAAAAATAAGCACGTCAATCTTACCTTCGGAAATCATAGCCCCGAGCTGTTGATCTCCGCCCAGAGGACCGGACTTCATTCTGTTAACCGGTTTGAATTCATACCCTTCATCATTCTTCTGGGCTGCCCTTTCCTTGATCATTTTTTCGACCAAGCCCCCTGTGGTACCGGTGGCCACAAGATTATGCCGGGAAAGGATGTTATGGTTGCAATCAACAAAATCAAGCAATTCCTTCTTGCAGTTATCGTGTGCAACTACAGCTATATTTTTCACGATGCTCATGACAGTCATCCTCCTAAAGTTTAAAATCGCTCTTCCCATTCCTTAAGCTTGAAACCGATAAGCACAAAGTCATCGCTAACAAGGAGAGGACGTTTGACCAGCATGCCGTCACCGGAAATGAGTTCAAAAAGGTCAACATCGCTCATGCCGCCAATGGTCTCTTTCAATCCCATTTCCTTATATTTCTTGCCGTTGGTATTTACGAATTTCTTTTTGTCCACTCCGGCAATCTTCTGCCATGCAAGAAATTCATCTTTGGTCGGGGTCTCTTTGACAATATGACGAATGGTGAATTCCACAGCCTTTTCCTCAAGCCAAGCCTTGGCTTTACGGGAGGTGGTTCAACTGGGGTAATGTACTAAAATCATGGTTATTTCATCTCCATCTGATGGTTGCGGGTAATTCAAATCACCAAACCTATCAATAACACGGATGAAAAACAGTCACAATTATAGACAAAACTAGAAAGTACTAAAATCGCGGCAGGCTTCAAGCTCCAGCTTGAGTACAGCTTCATAGTCTGCGCCGAGATGGTCAGTCATGTACTTATGCTGGGCCTCGGCTGCTGTGGCAAGGAACCCTTCCACCTTCTTGGCAGTGCTGTGATAGATGTGCCGGACTGTGACCTGATGATCCACCACCACCGAAAATCCGGCCCGGTGCAACGCAAGTGAATTCCAAACATCCACCCCGTAACCATAGATGTTGCCATCAAAATCCAGCCCGCCGATTGCCTTTAAACACTCAATGGAGAAAAGAGGAGAAATTCCATCAATATACGGGACCAGTGAATACTGCACCCCCGGCTTTTCAATCATCTGAGGATGATAGGGACTTCGATGAGTGGCCGGAGAATATACCCCGATGGGACCAATTTTTGAATCCAGCTGCTCCAACCGTTTCCACGCTTTGAGAATATGCGGAGGTTTGGAACCGAACCAGATATCGTTGTTCAAGAACCAGAGGTAGGTGTAGCCGCGGCTTTCAAACTCCTTGAGACAATAGTCCAGTGCCCCGGCCCAATACAGATTTTCATCAAGCCTGCGCCACGCGCCGGGAAAAGGTTCCGGGGCATGGTTATCGAGCACAAAAATATGTTCCGCCAATTTGGGATCGGAAAGTTCAAGCTGTTCCTTGACCCGCAAAGTAAGGGCCGGATCACCATAATGGAGAATGACCACCGCTAAACGTCTGTCCGCCACAGCAAACTCCTTGCAATGCATGAGGATTAACTAGTAAAGGAACACTCTAGAAGCAATTAACAATTCCATCAAGGGCAGTATCATGGACACATTCTGGAACAGGCTCCCCCGTGAACTTGCGGAAAAATTTCTGGCCGGGGGCGTAGGCCGTACCCACCTGACCGGCATCGGCTACAAATGCATCGAACTGAGCAAAAACGATCCCGCCAACCGCGACCTATACATCAAACTGGCCTTTGAAACTCTGCTTTCCGCATGGTGTCATGATCCCCTGAACCTGCAAAGTGCAGAACTACAGCAAAATCTCATGGGCCAGGACGGGCCTAATTCTCCCATGGGCAAAATGCTGGCCCGCATTATAGAAGAATCCCGCAAGGACGATTTCAGCACTCATAAAAAAAGGTTCCACAGCCTGATAGGCCGGGAACGTTTCGAGCAGGCTGCCGAACTGCTGACCCAGCTGCTAAGCGAAGCTCCTGCCTCACTCGCCTTGCTGAAAATCTCCAAAGAGATGTACGAATCAACAGGAGAAAAAGAATTCCTGAGCGCGGCCCTGCAATTGATGAAAAACATTGACTTCAGTGACATGGAACCGTTGCACGATTTCCTTTCAGCCAACCTTGCTTTCGGACAAGGAGATTACTTACAGGCGGCAACATGTTATGAAACGGCATACAACTCCGGCTCATTTCCTGAAGCTTTGCCCCGGCTGGGAGAATGCATGCTACGCAGGGGGTACCGTGATGATGCGATAAGGCTCTACAGACAGGATGCCGAAGCGCGCCCATGGCGTGTCAACACCCTGCTGCGCACTGTTGATCTAATCAACGAAACCGATCTGCAAATCTGTCCTCCTCCGGGCAAAGTGGCGATTCTGATATACAGCTACAACAAGGCAGAAGAGCTGGACGCAACTCTTGAGGCAGTTTTCGAAGCCAAGTATGAAAACGCATTTCTGGGTGTGCTGGATAACGGCAGCAATGACGGAACCTCGGCAGTAATCGACAAGTGGGAAGCAGTGGCAAAAAAACGCACAGACCTACCCATGCTAAGATTCGACCTGCATGTTAATATAGGTGCGCCCGCGGCCCGCAACTGGCTGCTCTTTCATCCCGAAATAGCTAAAGCTGACTTTGCCGCCTTTCTTGATGATGACGCCCTGCCCCCACAGGACTGGCTGTCCAAACTGGGGGCGGCGATCAAGAATTACCCGGCCGCCGGAGTCTGGGGCTGCAAAGTGGTAGATGCTCCTAATCCGCGCAAGCTGCAAAGCATCGACCTGCACATCAAAAACGAAAGCGATCAGGACGGTCCCAAACTGCGCACAACCGACATCCAGCTTCAAACCATGGATTACGGACAGTTTGATTATATGCGCCCCTGCGGCTCTGTTACCGGATGCTGCCACATCATGCGTATGTCCGACCTCGAAAATACAGGAGGATTCGACATCCGCTTCTCCCCTTCCCAATTTGATGACCTTGACCGGGATTTAAGGCTCTGCCTGCAAAAGATGGTTCCAGTATATCAGGGGCACCTGCGGGTTAGGCACCTCAAACGAACCGGAACCGCAGGAGTCATCAACAAAAAAGCCGCAGCTATCCAGATAGGCAATCAGTCCCGGCTGGATATGAAGTTCTCCGCCCTCGAGAACCGTGACATCAACAACGCAGACTTTGAAGCAAGTCTTGCCGATCTAATAAAAAAAGAGAATATGTTACGCAAATAAAAAGGTCTCCAGAAACACTTCCGGAGACCTTTATGGATAAGCTGAAATCAAACGTTAGAATTTTTCAAAATCACTATCATCAGCAGCCATATCCAGACTAAGCCCACCCATATCTGAAGACTCAGATTTTACCGGCTGGGGAGCGGGAGCTACCTGAGCAGGGTTGGGAGGCGTGGGCGCAACTGCTGAGACATGAGCAGGTTGAGCTCTACTGACAGGCAGTGCTTTGGGTTGTGAATATGTGGAACTGCCATATCCACTGACCTTAAAAAAGGACATGGTATTCTCAAGCAATGCACTCTGGGATGAGAGTTCCTCACTGGTAGAAGCCATTTCCTCAGAAGCAGAAGCGTTCTGCTGGATCACGGAGTCAAGCTGGGTAATAGCCTTGCTGATCTGTTCCGCACCGGCATTCTGTTCCGTGCTGGCGGAAGAAATCTCCTGCACCAGTTCTGCGGTTTTCTGAATATTGGGAACCAGATTATCGAGCATGTCACCGGCTTTTTCCGCCACGGTTACCGTGGTAGTGGAAAGCTCACTGATTTCTCCGGCTGCATTACCACTTCGCTCAGCCAGCTTACGAACCTCGGCAGCAACAACGGCAAATCCTTTACCGTGCTCACCGGCACGAGCGGCCTCAATAGCGGCATTAAGGGCCAGCAAATTAGTCTGGCGGGCAATTTCTTCAATAATGGAAATCTTCTCGGCAATATTCTTCATTGCCGAGACGGCCTCGGAAACGGCACTTCCACTTTCTTGAGCATCCGAAGACGACTTGAGTGCTATGTCTTCTGTGGTCTGGGCATTCAAGGTATTCTGTTTAATATTACTGGCCATTTCCTCAATGGATGCGGAAACTTCTTCGATGGAAGCAGCCTGTTCAGTTGCTCCCTGTGAAAGACCTTCTGCGGAGGCTGAAAGCTCAGTACTACCGGAAGCAACATTGCCGGCTCCGGCACGAACATCCGAGACAACCTGAATAAGCTGTGCAGCCATATCACGCATATTTCCATAAACACCGATTGCAGGCTCTACGAATTTCAAATCCAGATCACCACCGGCAATACGCTGGGCCACTTCGGCAATTTCAGCCGGATCGCTGCCAAGCTGCCTGTTAATAGTCCTGATGATGAACCCGGCAGTGAGAACTCCCACAGCTAAAGCAATAATGCTGATCATTACAGCCAGCATGATGGCCTGATCATTGGCCGCCTGCAATTTGGGGCCGAGCACATCCTGATCCGCCATGACCGAAAGTTTTACGTCCTCAACATTCTTAGCAATTGAAGGACCTATTTTATCAAGATGGTTTGCGATTACATCATTGCGGGTAAAAATAACCTTGCTCAGACCATTGAAGGCATCAACATATTTTTCCTTCAAGTCAATAATCTCAGCCAGCAGTCGGCGTCTTTCAGGATTTTGCAGACTGCGATCCAAATCATCAAGAAGCTTTTCAAAATCATCCATCTCACTGTGAACCCTGTCCACAGAAGCCTGCGCGTTATCATCCAGAAATTTTACCACATAAAGCCGGGCCAACAGAAGATTACGCATGGCATGACCACTTAAGACCGCAGCAGCCATATCGTTATCCCGCTCAGCGGTTTGCAGAATACGGGTCAGATTCTTCTCCATCAGCGGACCATCTACATTAAGGACACCATTTACATAACGATTGCGCTCCACACGGAATTCCTTAACCTTCTCAAAATATTCTCCGTACTCCCTGACCTCCGCATCAGCCTTAGCAACCAAGCTGGCACGTTCAGGTTTCTGAATCTCACTGATAGCTTCATCCATGAAACTGCGCATCTTTGCGAAGTAATCATCGTATTGCTTAAGATCTTTCTCACTTCCTGTAATTATAAAGTCCTTAACATTCATGCGCACCATAAGCATGTTGGCCTGTAGCCGTCCGCTTAGATTGGTATCCCTTGCCAGCCCCCGATACTGGGTAAAGCCTTCACTGGAATTTTCAAGCGCCCAAAAAGAGATCACCGCCAATACAAGCAGCAAACCAAGCACAGAACCGAAACCGAGCATTAATTTTGCCGACAGCTTCATATAATACCCCCAAGTGTCAAGTAGAGATCAGTACCCCAAAGAGCCACAAACTATTTAAGAATTTCCACCATACATTAAATATTCTATAATTTGAAATAAAAATAAAATTTTACCTGCTTAAATCCAAAACAATTTAGAACTACTGCCTCCTTAATGGTTTACTCACTCCGTACTCGCTCATCTCAAAAAAAGGCCGACTGAAATACATCAGTCGGCCTACAAATCGCAAATGTCGGTATTTTTTTTATTAGCCTTCCCCGTGTGCCGGGGCAGCCTTGGGAAACGTGTCCATATGCGGATGAATAGCTTTACCGAGCCAATCAATTGAACGTCCGAGGTTCACCATATTGGCAATGCCTTCACTATCTTCAAGCACTTCTCCCTTATTCATACCATAGCCCATGTTCCAATAGGTCGCACTGGGGATGATCATACCGTTAATCTGAAAAAGATGGTTGATAGTATCAAAGACATGAGTTGCACCGCCGCGGCGCACTGCAACAACCGCCCCACCGATCTTACCCTCAAATTGACGGCCATTGGCCAGAGCCACAAACCCAGAACGGTCGATCAAGGCTTTAATCTCGGCAGTTACGTCAGCAAAATATGTGGGGGAACCGAGGATTATGGCATCAGCGCGAACCATTTTTTCGTAGACTTCATTGAATTTATCATTATCAACAACACATTTGTTGTCTTTGTTTTCCCAGCACTTCATACAGGCCATGCAACCACGTATTTTTTTTCCGCCCAGTTGGTATAACTCGGTTTCCCAGCCTGCATTTTCCAGCGGTTCCAGAGTCTTTTTCAGCAAACATTCAGTGTTGCCGCCCTTACGCGGGCTGCCGTTGATTGCAAGTACGTACATTGTTCTCTCCCTTTATCTGTTCTGAGTTAAGCAGGTGGAATCCCGTTCGGCAAAACCACTCTTATATACAATGAAAACGCAAAAGATGCGTATTAATAATTCAACCGTATATGGTAGGATTACGCATCATACTTTTTGCTGATTATCTATACGCAATTAAACTGAGAAGATAGAAAATTACGGACCGGAATTTAGAATGCCCTGCATCAGGCAACGGACAGAAACCAGCCCGATAAACTCGCCGTTCTTAGTCACGGCAATGGGATCAAAGGTGTAACTTCCTTCACGGGCAAGTGCACTTTTGGCAACCTCAGCTAAATGGGATTCAGCTGAAAGAACCAGCAGTTCCATATCCATAACAGCAGCAACAGGGCGATCCAGAAACAATGCTTTGTCGGTTTCCCCGCGAACAATTTCATCCATGCGTCCTTTGGTGACCATCCCCACTGGGGAAAGTCCGTCCAGAACCACAAGGCAAGACCATTCACCACTCTCGCGCAGCCTCATAAGAGCATCGGAAACTTTACTATCAATGGAAATACTCTGGGCAGGCCAAGCCATTTCCCCCAATGATCCGGCTAAATCCTGCTCAATAGCATCAGCCTTGCCCACAACCTGATAAGTACGGATGGAATGCTGGATGCCTTTTACTGAAATGGGAGCACGCCCCAGACACCGGAAATCATCCTTCACCAATGCCCATGTTTCGTGTGAAATAAGAATCTGGTCCGGCGGTGCATTCTGCTCCAGCCGGGCAGCAACATTTACCTGCCCGCCTATGATGGTATAATCCATGAGTTGCTTGGAACCAAAATTACCGACAGTGCAAAAGCCGCTATTAACGCCCATACGCACCTTGAAAGGAGTGGATATACCCAGCTCGAACCATTCCTGCTGCATTTCCTTTAAGGCGTCGCGCATATCAATGGCCATGTTCACACAAGCTACAGCATCTTCTTTTTGACCTTGAGAAACCGGATCACCAAAAAAGATCAGCACAGCATCGCCAATGTATTTATCAATGGTTCCCCCGTGCTTGAGGGCAATGGAGGACATGCGGTCGAGGTAATTATTCAGCAGCGCGGTCATATCCTCCGGCTCCATGCGCTCTGTAGTGGAGGTGAAACCGACAATGTCTGAAAAGAAGATGGTCAACTTCTTACGTTTGGCCCCGATGAGCGTATCCTGCGTACCTTCAAAAATGGATTCGTATACCTGCGGGGAAAGGTATCTCCCCAATTTGTCAGAAAGTTCAGCCAACCTATCGGCTTGCTCCTTCTGAACCAATGCGGAAGCAACGCGACGCATAACCATGGGAGGACTCAAAGGACGGTAGATAAAATCAACCACACCGGATTCAAAACAGCCCATTTCTTCGTCAGGAGTGGTTTCCCCTGAAATCATGATAACCGGGATATTGCGGGTTGCTTCGGTGAGTTTAAGCTTCCTGACCAAATCCCGGCAATGAATACCCGGCATATCCGCATCCAGAAGAATTAGATCAGGGCGCTCTTTGACTGCAAGCTCAAAAGCGTGCGAGCCGCTCATGGCCATCAGCAAAGCATAGTCATCGCGCAGAATTTTCGCGAAAACTTCCATTTCCGGCTTGATTGCATCGACAATAAATATTTTTGGGCGACTACTTTTATGCACGCAAATCTCCTTTTCCAGTCAGCCTTTCCAAAGCAACGTACTTAACTGCGAAGGATATTAAAACAAAAATATGTCCAGATAACTCATAACTCCTAAAAAAAATCCTTTCGTGCGATGCAAATCACTTTTGTACACAAAAAGACCCTCAATAGAGGGCCTTAAAATTCCTGATTCCGGCAACCTGCCGAAACTTAAATTCCTCACGATCCGCGATTGTAGCCGATGGTCACCTTGCCATCATCCACAATTACCGGGACCCTTCTTTTGTCTCCGGAAAGCTCCAACATTTTGTTCAAGTTATCCGATGACATAAGCACATCCACAAATTCCGCTTCCGGGTACGCATCCAGCGCTTTCCGGGTATGGGGTCATGTGGGTTTACCGTAAATAACCATTTTGGACATGATACTCTCTCCTGTTTACTGCAAAATAGCATCTAGGAGTCTTTTTTGTCCAATCGCTAATTCTATCCGTTGTTTCGGCGCATGACCAAAGAGAGCAACGCAATCGCCAGTAAAAGAAGCAAACTATACTCGTCATTCATTCCCACCGTGCATCCTGTCCCACTACCTCCGGCACCGCTCAGACCAAGTATCTGGGGATCATCGATCACCCCTTCTTCAGGATTTTCATCATAGGACCCACCGTCCTTAAGCACGGAGACAACATAATATGAAGCTGTGGCATTCAATTCCCGCACAGGATCAATAAATTTTCCCGAAACATCCGTAAGCCACCAATTTCCATCCGCATAATCCTCAAAATTAGCGTAATTAAAATTCTTATTGGTGCCGTTGCTGAAGAGTTTTGCAAGGGTTAATTCATTTGCTTTGACCAAGGGCAACCCGGTTGCAGCGTAACGGACACTGACAGCACTGCCTTTTCCTGTTTGCACGCTGAATACGGACTGATCGCTATAAACACTCTCAAGTGCAGTTCCATATACACCGTTTACATTTTCAACAGTACGGGGCGAATGTGTTTTACTCAAAAAAGTTGATTTCGGCGCATTGGGCTGATCAGTATTAAGTTCAAGATTACCCGATGTCGGGGTATCACCAACCATTGCGCTCATCACCAAGGCGTAGGGTTGAAGCCCTACAGGAATATTATTCGCTGTAACTTCCGCCTTATATGTGCCTACCTGCGGATTCTCGATAGTCACAGATACAGTATTATTCAAACGATCAAAATTTGTTGCTGCAACCTTTGTTCTAAATGACACCCCCATAGCCGGAGTAACAGCAGCTTCCTGCCAAACATCCCCAACTTTAATCAAACTGCGGGTAGTCGGGTTTCCATCCTGATAATAAAGACCGTATGAAGTCCCGCTCTGCTCTACAGCAACCACAACACTACCATCAGCAATGGTCAGCCCAATGGGTAATGCCTGTTCTCCCCCCGGGATATATGCAAATGATTTTCTATAAATTTCATCCCCGACACCACCGTCATATCGGTAGATAACAATGGAAACCTCTTCAGTCATGCTGCCGCTTTGGGCAAAAAAAAGAACGACCGACTCAAGAGTACAGGGATAGGAAGGCGGAGTGACTCGAAGACCTATTACGTCATCCTTATAAATATCATTAACACCGGTAACATATACATATTTAGTCAAAGGACTGAGGCTGATCGCATTATCAGGATAAACCCATGTTCCGTCAGGCTGTTGAACCCTTAAATCCAAATCATTAACCAGACCGCCGGAAACCGCGGACGATCCCGGATAATCAGTCCATCCAAGTGTCGCCTTAAATGGCTTTTCATCATTTTCAACATCAAAGGTAAAATTTCGTAAATAAGTATCATCAGCAGGAGGTGAATCCTTTATGTCATGAAACTCAACCTCATACCGCCCATCAGAATTGATGGCAGCCTCAAGATTGAGCCGTCCCCAGCCCTGCACATCATCAGGAGTATCGTGAACTTCCTGTGCTGATCCTGTTCCATACTGGCCGGGAGCAAGTGATGTTGCCCCGTGAATAAGACTTGTTTTAATCAAAGATGCACTTGGAGCGGCTATTCCTTCTTCCTTGATCAGATATTCACGAAAAACAGCCGCTGTACCGGAAACCAGAGGGGTTGCCATACTGGTTCCACCAGCCCAGTAATAGTCATCATTGAAGACACCCCACCCATTACCGGACTGCTTCGACGACCGGGTTGAAAGAATATTTGTACCCGGAGCGATTATTTCGGGCTTGTAACGACCATCGAGAGTTGGACCTCGACTCGAAAAAGCAGCAACACCGTACGGCTTGTCAGAAGTAAGATCAGAGCCGACAGGATCGGCATAAGGCCTGAAAGAGTCCCAACGTCTGGCAGCAAAACCCTCACTGCTTCCGGTGCGGTATGACTCAGAAGCACCTACAGTGAGACAATTTTTCGCTGTCGAGGGAGTATCAATGCAATAAAGATCAACAATACCGTCTTGATCTTTGTCATATCCGGCATTGCCCGCAGCAAAAAGAATCAAAAATTCTTTATTACTCCACATGAATTGATCAACGCTGACGCATTCACTGTTATAATCTCCGGCCCCGGAGGTACCCCAACTATTACTGTGAATACGGGCACCTGCATCAAAGGCGGGCTGAAATAGTTTTGACAAATCCGAAGGGATACCCGGCAAACTGGAACCGCCCCCAATAGCCCCTACGCTCTGGACATAAAGTCGAGACTTGGGCGCAATCCCGGCATAGCAATTACCGGGGAAAGAATTCTCAACAGGCGAAGATCCTGACTTCATACCATTTCCAGCAATAATCCCAGCCACGTGAGTACCGTGTCCACTGCAATCTTCAGTACTTGAGCCCGGAAAAACAGTATTATTTATGACCCTGCTTGCGCCCTGACCGTCGCTGAAATCAGCATGCAGATTATCAACATCTCCAGTATCAATTCCACTATCACAAACAGCAACAATCTGCCCCTCACCAAAGAGCTTGCTACCTGAGACAGGCCACTTTTTGTCCTGCACTGAACGGGCTTCGATTATACCCACTGCAATATTATTATCCGTGCGATGCTCAGGTGCTTTTTCAATCCATTTCACACCCTTTATGTCTTTAAGACCACCTACATTTTGAATCGAAATCTTAACTTCAAACTGAACACTCCATTCAGAGGAAGAACTCGAGAGGACAGAACCTCCTGCCGAACGGATTTCACGTGCCAGTGAATCCACATCTTCACCGGGAAAAGCAATCACCCGAATATTTAAAAGACTACCCTGTTCCTGAAGTTTTCCGGTAGTGATGTCATAAACATCGCTGGATAACCTCAAATCAGCATCATACTTGCCAATCCAGCGAACAAAACCGAGTCCGTCGACAGCACGGACCTTTGCCGTACCGAGCTTGATGATAAACGCATACTGCGGAATATAGTCATAAAAGACAGCACCCTGATTTGACAGAGAGGTCTTCCATGCAGATTGCACGGGACCGGAAAATTGCACGACATAGTAATCGTACTCTTCCACTGTAGTGCGCGCAGAATAAGACAAACGCCGCGAGAACGTCTCTTTCGATGTCGGTTTAGAATCATCAGATTTTACAGAGGATGGAGGAAGAATATTTGATTGCAAAAGTGAAGAGCCCAAAGAGGACTCCAAAGGATCTACCTGCTGGTTCTGAAAAAAAAGCTTAGGCGTGGATGAAGCACTATCTTCAGCAAGAACGAAGCAAGGCAATAGCAGAAATGAAATAGTAAAAGACAAAAACAATTGTATAATTGCAGCAAAACGAAATGAGCGCACTATGTATTTCCTTAGTAATGATTGATATGCTGCAATATTCAACAACATACTACCATGTCAAGAAATATAGGTTTTGGCCCTACAAAGGCACTGTCAGTCAATGCTGCAATAATTGGATAAATTATGAGATATGGGCGTGTAGCCCTCACTTATCTAAGTTGCTTGATAAATCGCTTATTTACTAAACAAATATGTTTTCTGAATTCGCATCATAATCATCCATCATTCTTTCCTTTCTACCGAAAACCATACCCACAAGGTTCAATTTGTGTTAATCTTAAAACACCATAAACCACAAAACATATAACATACTGTCATTGCAGGAGGAAACCATGGCTAATCCCAAAGATATGTACCAATGTCAGGTAAGCAACTGCGGTTACATTTACGACCCCGACAAAGGTGAATCCAAAACCGGAACCGCTCCCGGAACAGCTTTCGCCGACCTTCCTGACGACTGGCAGTGTCCGCATTGCGGGGCATCTAAAAAATCTTTCCGACCACTGGCTGGTCCGGGGTCAACTCTTGCTGAAGGCACCTAGCCCGAAATAGTAACAACTGAATCCCTATTGATCCTAAAAAAGAGGTTACATCGAAAGATGTAACCTCTAAAAATATTTTAGGTTTACCGTTATTAAATTCACACGCCACCACCTACAAGTATTTTCAAATGCATCAGTATAGGATAGCTTCCAAATTTTTCGATAATGAAAATTCTTTCCATGCTATTTTGCTAGATTCTGACAGCTATATATTTTGTGTTAATAAAATGAATCTGACTGATTAGTTTCTTTTATAAATACTAAACTTTTTTAACTAATTAAACTCTTAATATCTTTTATGAAAACTATTATCTTAATTCCACCATCTGAGGGTAAAGCTGATGGCGGAAAGAACAAGCCTTTAAAGGCTGTTTCAGGTATTTCAGCTGACTTAATTGAAGCGATTAAAGAAGCTGACCCTAAAAAATTATATGGACTTAAAGAAAAGGCGCTCGAGAAAGCAATTACTGTAAATAAGGACGTCTTAATCTCAAAAACAATGCCAGCAATCGAACGGTATACAGGTGTTGTTTATGACGCTATCGATTATCAAACTTTGAAAAATAAATCCGACTTTGATAAAAAAGTGTTAATTGTATCGGGGCTATTTGGCCTTGTAAGCCCTACTGATTTGATTCCTAATTATCGTTTGAAGATTGATAAATTAAAGGCTGCCAAGTTATGGGTAAATTCCAATTCAGAGCAATTAAAAAACAAATTTGTTATTGATTTATTACCGCAAGCACACAAGAAAGCGGTGAAATATGAGAATGGAATTGAGGTTGAATTTGTCCTGAAAAAAGCAGGAAAAAAGATGCCGGCAGGTCACCAAGGAAAGCACATTAAAGGTCGATTTGTCAGGTGGCTCATTGAAAATAACGTCACTAACCCAAAGCATTTTAATGATTTTAATGAAGAAGGCTATAAGTGGACTGGTGAAATTTTCTTAAAGGAAGTTTAGTCTTGGCAACCGACTAAGCAAAAATGGATCAGCCGCATTTATTGGCTGTTCACAGCCCCAATGTTCCCCGCTCGGTTCCCCAAACGAAAAGAGGACTTACAAGTTTCATTGTAAGTCCTTGAAATATCTGGTGGAGCTGGAGAGAATTAAACCCACGGCCCCTTGAATGCCATGCCGGAGTCTGACTTTTAAATACTTAAAACAAATGGATTAATCTTACCATCCGGGGCAAGTTTTGGCTGAAATTAGAGATACTGCCAGACTTTGCCGATTTTGTCCTCCATAACGGCAACGGCGCAAAGACCGCCGCTGAAGAAGGCGATTTCAACAACCTCGGCCCGGAGAGTCCCCTCACCCTGCTTTTTGTTGAAGTCCTCCATAATCGCAATGGAATCACTGAGGCTGCGTGATCGAGGAGCGCTGCCGTCATGCGTCCGGGGATGGTAGCCTATGTAAATGCTTTTGAGCCCTTTATGTTCTTTGTTCATTTCCTGTCCTCATTGTTTTGTGTTCCATTCTTTCAGAAACTTCATTGTCCGCAAGATCTTGAATCATTGCTCATCTCTGTTGTTCGTAACAAAGATATCCTGCCTTTTAAAGCATATTAACAAAAGAAGAATTGGAATTGAATTTACAGGGTTTTATTCACTCTCTTACACTAAATTAAATTGTACGGTTGTATGGCAATCGATCCGAAAACCTTTTCGGGAGGCATGCATCAAGGCTGGTTACGGTGAATCGTTCATATCCTATGACTCACGCTACCTACCTCCTCGCCAACGGGGCAGACCTGAGAGCGTAAGTGAAGTGCGCGCTTAGGACATTCTTCTACGAAGATGACAGCAGATGTATACTGCCATGCCCAGAGAAGCGAGAAACAGCGTGCAGTGAGTTTGTTGCCGGAATTGTAACGTATTCTGATTGATCGATTAGCTTTAAATCATGAAGGCCAGTCCTGTTGTGGGCTGGCCTTTTTTAGTTTTATTTGAGAATCAAAAACATCAATAAGGGCACAAGTGCACGCATAACATTGACGCGCTTGGAAGTATTCCACAGAATCCGCATGAGCAAATTTACTAGCAAGATTAATAGCTCTCTTTGCCGCACCACGTATATCTTTCATTTTTCCACCTGAAAAAAATACAGCAGCACTTAACTCCAACTTTGAAAGAGCATTAGAATAATTAGATGGTTTTATCTCATATTTACCATGACCATCCTCGTAAACAGAATCAGAAAGAGCTACAATTGCTTCACGGCAAGAATGTGCACAGTTCTTATACATTGCACACCCCTCAAGAGGTTTCAAATTATCACTAGCAACTTTCAAGTATTCGTTAACACCATCCCATTGGCTAGACATAACACTGACACTATCTTTGTCACTGAGAAAAGCTCGCCCTTTAACCGTTATCTTCACGTTATACGCAAAACTATTGCCGAAACTACCATCATCCGCATATTCAACCATTTTTTCATCAATTAAATGCTGAAAATATGCACGCAACTCTACTTCGTTATATCCCCATATTATTGGGAAATCAAAAGTATCCACAATACCAACACTCTGACCTAGAGACTTAGTTTTACTGTTAACATAGTATAATAACTGTTTAACCTTGACTTGATCGTCTCTTGTAGGGTTAATGCTTACAAAACTATTCAAAATATCAGAAGTAACAAATGGTCGTTCACCACCATACTCATGCTTTTCTCTGATCCAAGCAGAGATAAATGGCAATTTCACGCCTTGATTACAGACAATAACTTCGGCTGTTCTAGAAATTTTATATTTCCCGCACCGAGCACACGCATATTCCTCATAATCGCCAGAGGTAAATGCTTCTTTCTGCACATCAGGTGACTGTAAATGGCAAATCGGACAAATTATAACTTTTTCACTTTCTGGCATGGAGTTCCTATTATTCATGATGACATCAGACATGGTGACAACAACTAAATGTTATAAACTGAGGCCATCCCTGTTACGGATCTGGCCTCTTATTTTATGCAATTTGAAATAACAAAAAAACTAGGTATCTTTCATCAGGTAAAAATTGATCGCAAACTACTCAATTGAGTATTACCTAGCATAAAAAACGATTTTAATTTTTTGCGAGTAAAGTTCAAAAAAGACTTATGCACCAGATTTAACTCTTCAATATAATTCTTTATAGCTTCCACTTGTTTACTTATAATCTTAAAAAAACTATCTGATAATTGGTTACGAAATGCATACAACAATCTCCCTAACCGGGTCGGCATGTTCACGGCAACAACCTTACCTTTATGCTTTTTATATTTTTCATAAATATATTGATAAGAACTGCGCTTTGTATTTTCTAACCACACTAAAACGTCACTCTCAGGTGCAAGATGACTTAAAATTTCTTCCCACATTGTACGTATTGAAGAAAAAGTATGGCGAGTTCTATCCACGTTATTACCTGCAATAGATTGCGCTGAACCTAAATACAATTGAGTCAATTCTGGATTAATTTTTTTCAAAACATATATACAATTATTATCAATTAATTCTTTATAGTCGATGCTCCGACGTGTGTTCTTTGATTCTTTGTACTTTTCAAGAAGATTTGAATCAGTACGACACATATCAAGCGCGGCATAAACTGCTTCCATGATGCCATTTTTGCTAGCCCAACATGACTTAACGCCTGCTTTAATCTCAATTATCATAACAGCTCCTACTTGTTCACCTTGTAATACAATCAAGGCATTGGAGATATAATAACTACACAACTAACAGATGTAAAGAAACTGACACCTCGCCTTTTTAGACTTTGAGTCTCAAAATCAATTGTCCAAAATTTCAAAATGTTATCCAAATGTTATCCACCCGGTTATCCACGCAAAAAAACCGATTAAGCTATTCGCCTAACCGGTTGATTTACTAAAGAAAAATGGTGGAGCTGGAGGGAATCGAACCCACGGCCTCTTGAATGCCATGCGGGGAGCCAGTTCTCCAATGGTTGAAATACTTGGATTAATTTTACCCCTTGGGAACAGCTTTTGGGGATTTTACGGGATTAGCGGGGGTGGGTGGTTCTCCTGAACCAAAGTACTCAACATCTCCCAAATTTACACACAGCATTCTGAGTATTTTATAAATTGACTTTGTAGGAAAGTGCCCTCTCTCACAAATAGAGCTATGCAAGGCATCTCTTATTTTTTTTATGTCTTTGAACAGCTTAAGCATATCGTTGTTAGGTTCAATCCCTGCTTCAGATGCGGTCACAATAAATTTATCCACGATATTGAACTTATTTCTTTCTACCGCAAGGTCTTGCAATGCTTCGAGATAATCAACTGTCCTCGCATTTAGCAAGTCTTTATGATTTTGAGCGATTTCAACTATTCTTTTTTTACTAATTTTTTTAAAAGATTTATTGATTAATTTCTCAAGTACTCCCCACAGTGACATAAATTGCGCATAAGGGGTAATCGTATTATATCCAAATGATTGCATAAGAAGTAGCCCATCAACAAAACTAGATAATTTTGATTCTGAATAAAAATTATCCACCATAGAATTTGAATCACTAAGGGCGACACTATAATTTTCTGTAATGGAAAAATTAAAAGGTTTTAACCATATTTGCATTTCATCTGATTCAATAAATGCAGCTGAGGCCAATTTACTAACAGAAGAGGTATTCCCATTTTTAATTAAATATGTAGACATGATATTTGCCTCACCTTTTTCTATTTCCACAAACTCACAATTAAGTTCATCCTGCAGATCAGCTACTGCCAAATCGCTATTCTTGTAATACACAAGATGATTTTTATCCTGTTTTGTATCTACTGGAACAGGATATAGATTATCTGGGGTAAGTTTCTTTACTTCATCTTCCAATGACCTAAGCTCAATGTTAATTTTAACGTGGCTACTTATCTGAACAAAAAATCCCGCCTTAGAATTTTGATTATATTGCTTTAACAACCTCTGTTCTATATCCACATCGCTCAACTTTACATTCGGAAGGTTGTTCCAATATGCAGATGTCCCCAACCATAATTTTTCAACGATAGAATGGGGATAAATTTCCGACAATTCTAGTTCAGAAAACACAGTAAGCTTCTGAAGCTCATTATTATGCAGAGAAAAAGGTGGTCCTGTATAATTGACCCCTTTAACAAAATACAGAGAACTAACGGTTAGATTTTTTTGCATCTTTTCCAGCTCCACGTATGGTAACACCTACCAATCACCCTATTTAAATAGTCGTATAAAAAATTTACTTTGAAAGGGAGCTGCTTCTCACTAAAGTACTAGCTGCTACTAACGGGCTCTTTATTGCAACTTCTATTTTCTGCAAATTTTCAAACATCCAATTATTAATGTAAGGCCAATTTTCTTCATTATACCCATCAATTGCTTCTTCAAACTTAACTCGAGAAGATTTTTTATTATCAAGTCTTTCCCATGTAAGCTCTTTCCCAAACGCTTCTTCAATTTCGCTCTTTGACTTATAGAGCTCGTCAAACATCATCTTATTTATTTTTTGTGATGCGTTATTGAGAGTCAATTCAATTCTAATTAATTTTTTACCAAAAATTAATGCATACGGCGCCCCACCAACACCAGAACCTGCATTACTCCAGTGATCATGAGAAGGACTAATATTATCATATATGTTACAAGAGCTTTCTCTGAGATACCTTAGTAATTGCTCCCAAAATTTAAGACGAATTGAATTTACTTTCTTTTGCTTAGCCTCAACACCTTTTTCCTCTGCTTCTTTTTCAGACATTCCAATCATTAAGTCTTTTACTTCAGGTACTGGGATAATCTGCTTTACATCCAATAAATACTCATCATTAAATTCATACGGTGTAACCTTGAAGCATTGGACATTGATCCCATGTGACAAAAGCCAAAGAGCTGTACTAGTTACCTCTTTCCTAAAATTAGCAGCAACAAATATAACTCTTTGTCCATTCCCTTTATTCAAAATAATTTCGTCCAAATCCTCAACACAAAGAAAATTAGTTAAAGACTCCTCTGCATCATCGTCAGAACCTATCTTTCGAAGATACTGCTGATAAATTTCAATCACCTGATTTTTATTCAAATTAGAACTATACGATGCATACTTAATCGCTTGCCAGACAACATCACGGCCCGAATCATCGAGCTTATTTTCAATAATCACCAAATTCCCGTCTTTATCTAAAGCTAACAAATCCAATCGTTCACGAGTTTCATCAAAGCCATCAAATTCTTTTTGAATTATTAAAAAGTCTTCTCCTAGTGACTCAGGTGTATTTGCCAGCCATTCCTGGAGGTGTTCCCTTTCCTTAAATTTTAGTTCTGAAAACGTCATCTTCTCCAAGGCGCTAATACGATTACTACTTTTATCTATTTGGAACATAGCTTTAACTCCAATATCTACTGATCTAATCTCTTACTTTCATGATCCCTTACAATACCCTGGGCAAGCAAAAATTCAGCACCATAGAACTCACCATAACGATCAGCAATAGGATACTTATGATATATGTCAAAAAAATCTTCAAACCATTTGCTTTTGCATGCTTCTTCCAGTGCTCTCCCTGGGAAAATCTCACCATAGTGTAACTCATGAAACACATCTCTTTTGAGAGACACACTATAACACTTAGAAAACATACCCATGGCGTCCATCTTTTGTTGCATTTTATAGAAGTCATGGAGTAATATTTCCACTCCATAATCTATACGGCTACTAATCCGCCACATTGTTGGACACACTGAATAATTCAACCTACTATTTTTTAAAACAATAAAAGCATCCGGTGTATCTCCCTGACACATTACAAAATAAATTTTCTCAGGTTGTTGTTCTTCAATTATTTCCAAGTATGCCCCTGGAAAATTAAAATGAATTAACGTTGTTGCAAAAGGTGTATTTTGCCCACTAGCTAACCAATCGAAATCAACTCCAAAATGACAGGAAAAATCCTTCAGGAACTTGAATGAAGGCTCATTTTCTCCTGATATTATTTTTTCCAGATCACCAACGCGTTCCATACCTAAAACTTGTGCGAGCTCTGCGAGGGTGTATCGGGTATGCCGTCCGGCATTCATCATTTCCACAACTTTGCCCACTCGCCTAGAAATGGCATAAGCCTCTGTTTGTTTACTTGTATCAACTGCAACCTCTTCAGGGCATCGATTTATTTCTGAAATTTCTTCATCACAACTTGTACTTTTGTTTTTATACTTCCAAAGATCCCAAATAAGGTGAATAGATGTTGGCACTGAACCAGAAAATAAACTTTCAAAAAGAGCCATCAAACAACCTCCTAAATATGTGCAAGACTATGGACACCAACTCCAACTATTCATATAACTAAAATCTACTCATCACCATACTTCAATCCAAATCTATGAATATGCTTATGTGCACTGAGCAAATGATAATGATCTTCCATTATATCTTGTGAGTATTTATAGTGAAACCCGCGTTCCCCCCAAAGCATCCACACCAAGCTTTGATTGGTTAAATCGAGATAGCGGTCGAGCAAGTCCTCACGAATATAAAACAATGTTGACCTGTAAACTGCTTCATCTTTCTTAAATACACGACATAATGTTGCTTGGTTGTTCTCTTCGTCATAGAAATCCCACCTCCCCCTGATACTTTTAATATTCAGAGAGTCGCAAAGACTTGGGGCAAGCACGGTGACGTTTCCAGCTTGATTCAACATGCTGTGATATGACTCCCAGCAGTACACACAAACTGGAACTTCTACTCTCACGCCTGCCCATGGAAACGAAAATGCCTTCCTTACATCAGCAGTAGCGCTTCCTTTTGAATTTTGGAGATCAGCAATGTATTGTGCGGACCACGGAATTTCACCTGCGAAACAGTAATGATTTTGAAAAGGCTCAGGGATCGACATATTCCCTGGATACCGAACTTCATTAAACTTTTTTAACAAATCATCCGCATGATGACTCTTAGGCAAGACACCTCTAAGAAATGTAAAAGTTCTACGAGCATCTACTTCTGAATACTGTTCAATATATCCCTCAAGCAAAACCCATGGTCCTTCTACACCATCGACATTTTTCGGATGTAATAAATGTGTATAATTTGGGGTCGGCCCAAACTCAATCCACTCGCGAACATCTGTAAAAGGCTTTGCATAAAGTTCCGGTAATTCAGGAATCCATGTGCATGGGGGATCAGGAAAAGTTGGGTCGATATCTATATCTGGTGTTCGTTCTCCTGCACGCCAATCACTTAACTCGTTTCTATCAAAGCGGAGACCGTACATTTCATAGTATGCAATTTGTGAATACTTCTTACCATATCTGTCCACTTTGTAGCCTTCACGCTGACGGTAACGCCAACTATCATTGCGTATTTCTTTATCAATCTGCTCAAAAAGGTCTTCTGAATACCCAAGCTCGACAATACGACAATCAATTTGTTTTCGCACTGCTTTGTAAGTCGGATCAGTATAGTCATATTTGACTCTATCTGGGATAATATTACATAAAGTATCATCTACAAAATCCATGGGAATTGCACTTTCAGCTGCTTTCGAAACAGAATCATCAATCGTAGCAACATCAGGAAAACCATCAGGCAAATGATCAAAAGGTGGTTGGATAAATTCCAGATTTTCAACGGGAATTGATGTAGGAAATCTTTTTTGTGCTAATTCAATAAGACCAAGAGCAAATTCTTTAATAAAAATATGTCGAGTCGCAAATGGAGCCCCAGGCATGAACAGAGACTCGATCAGCGAGTTGACAAAATTCGATAGTATATCCTTAAAATCGGCAACACTTTTATCCGCCCATATAGACATTGCCACTCCATATGAAGCCGCTAGCATTCTCTCTGGAACATATGGATCATTCACTGAAAAAGAATCCAACGTCATTTGGAAGAGCTCGTCAGGAGCTGATATCCCAAACCAATACAATGCACGTGTGGCATGATCCCTCAAGCCATGATCTGTGGTGGTAAGAATCCATTTGATCCAAAGTGCACGAAGTTTATCATCTTTATCCCTAGTCTGATTCGATCTCCAACCTTTTTCAATATACAGAATATCCGATTTTAGGCTATCTGAAGATCGCCGAACCCATTCAGACCAGTGGATATCTCGATCAGCCATTTCCATTTCTCTCAAAACAGTATCAAAAAAAACGGCATCAAGAGGATGGGAAGACGCCGCTCTAGTTATCTTCAACCTCGAAAAAAGATGTTGACTATATCTTCCAGGTCCTTGTTTTGTCAGGTTGGACAAAGAATCAACAGTCTCTCGATCCAAAAAGTCACTTGACAGCCAAGCAGCCCCATATAGAGCAATTTGTCTTGGTTGCCCCTCAAGAATCCTCCAAAGCTGCTCTCTATACATCCGCATAGGAAGAAGCCCTATAAGTGCTTTAAGAATATCACCTGCTAAGGTGTGCCGTTCGCCTATATCCCCAAACAACAATTTTAATTGAGCGTCTTCATTAAGCCATACTTTAAACCCTGGCCCGCCATATTGTGACAGAATGTAATCTGCAATAATATGACCAGCAAAAGCATCGTAGCTAACACTGACTATTGTCATTGTAGAATTATTGTCAGGAATCCTATAAAAAACCCCTTCCTCTTCCAAAGCCTTAACAAGACTTTGGTCCCACCTAGGACTATCGTCAATCAGTCTGCGTAATTGGACAAAATCTACAGTCCTTACATTCTCTTCCCAAAGCGTCTGTCCAACCCTATTAAGAGCAGACCGAATATCCGAAACATAGTATCGGCAAGATGGTAACGATAGTTCAGCTATTCGAGTAGAGACCTGCTCGAGATGTTTCTCAAATAAAATCGTCAATGATCCTGGAATGGCTTCTACACCGACCTCTTTTTTCCGATCTGGATTTGTAACCTCGCAGAACAGCCGCATAGTAAGAGGATGCTCTAGCAAATCAACTGGGAGTGCAGCATCATTCAATTCAATTAAATAATGCTTAAAATAAGCTCTAACGGCTTCATGTGTGTGCTGAAATCTTGCTATATTACAACTCTGAACATCACCAGGAAGAGACTCTTCAGAAAATTCCGTCCTTAGCGTACAAACCAAAAGGACATACGGATAATTTTCGAGTGTAACCTTTATAGATTCAAGATTAGCTTTCCACGCTCGAGGATCTTCCGCTTCATTCAACCCATCAATAACAACGGGCAGTCTCCGCCTTGCTCTTTGTCCGGCTGCATCAACAGCAGCAACAAGAGCTTCAAAGGTCTCAACTGGGCGCCCCTGAATCACAACGGTTTTTGCCAGATCATCCAATCGTTGCCGAGCATTTAAATTTCTTCCATGTAGAAAGACACCAGCAACTCTATCTTTGGTAGGAGAAGTAATCTCGGCTGCCAGCTGAGTCTTACCACATCCAGCACTAGCAAGGACTGCCACCATACTCATTTGTATAAAAACAGCCATTTCCCGCATAACAATACGGGCATCAGAAAAAAGGGCTAAGATATTAGTTAAGTACAATGCCCTCCGATCATTGGCGTTTCTTAACTTTCTAAGCAAAACTTTCCATTCTCGGTTAAAGGCAAACCCTCTATCTACGAGTTGGGATGTAGTACTATAATCACCATTACTAAGAGCCGAGCAAATTTCTGTGAGCAGCGAAGAGCAATCTTTAACCCCGCCCAGTACAGATTCTAATCCTTCTGAAATACTTCCTGAAACGGGCTCATTGAAAGCTATTAGATCTTTACCCGCTTTATCTAGCTGTAGTGAAATTGTTTTTAGATCGTCCCATGCTGCGACTTCTCCTAAAGAGAGCCTAACCTGTTCCTCAGCATGCATTACCTGATGGACTTCAGGAATCCAACGCGATCGTATTGGTGCAATTGCAGTCCTGTGCATTTTTTCAAGCTCATCAGGAGTAAGCACTAATTCCCCGAAATAGGTTCCACGTAAAATTTCAGCCGGACCGCTTAAATGTTCCTCGACTTCGTCTTTTGTCCAAAGATGTAGACGCATCTTTGAACTTATGCCGTAAAACCACCTTTGATCACCAGCAGTAAGTGTATGGCGTGTCCAAAGTACCCAATCAGTTATATCAGGAAGTATTTCTTCTGTTTTTATAATCGCGTCTTCAATTTTCTGCCGCCTTGTGGAACCAATAGCCCTACCACTAGGCAAGTCATACCACTTACATTGCCATCCATACCACCGTCCAGTTTCCCCCAGAGAACAGTCACTTTGAATATTTAGATGAAATTCAATTCCAGGCTGATTAGCAAGCCCTCGAAAACTTCCAAAACGATTATAATGTCTGCGAATTAAACTTCGACATAGGTATTCAAAATTATGTGTAGCATCTCCAGGAAGACCTTCAAAAATACTCCAATTTACTGCTGGCATACCTGTCTCACTTTGCGGCTTTATTCTGTAGTCTCTTCTTCTATTACTTCTGGGTAATCATGACCGGAATAAACTTCAACTCGTGCACCCTCATTGATAAGTATCTTCATAAAAGCAGACACCTCAGATTCATCCGTTCGTATAATAATTTTCTTCCCTTCAGTGCCAACATCTACGCCGTACATAAATTGTTCAATTTCAGAAGGGCCTATTAAATGGGTATTGGTATTGCGCATCAGGTCTAATAACGCATCATCATAGCGATCCGTATTAGCATCTAGTTTATCGTCATTTTCGAGGGCGTAACCAGTAAATTTATCAATAATATCCTTAGCCTTATCAGCATCCCGCACTTCTTTAAAACTACCAATCATCACAAGTCTCATTGAATGTTCAGAAACCGATTCATGCCAAATTTTCATACCCCACCTCCACTGGAATAGGCCTTAATTTCGAAAGTGTTTTAATGATACCACCATCGCCAATTTTCACCCCGACTGAATCAAATGAAGAACGCTTCAAAATTCCAGATGCATCTATATGCGCGTAGGAACGTAGCCCCTTTTCCTTAACTAAAGGATCACACGTAGGAAGTTTATCTGCCCCAGCTTCACTAACGCTTAAACGTAGGGGACCAGAATAGGAATAGACCCACTCTTTTAAATTGCTAACCGAGACCGGATCTATCCCTTCTCTACCTGGGGTCGGCAATTCTGGAAGAAGTAACAGCTCAGTCGCGCCATGGTCAGCCGCGACCATAACAGCTTCATCTAAATCGGGAAAAGTTTGGCTGTTAACAACATAATTTATACCGAACGCTGCAATTGAACGAATTCTTTCAAAGCGGCTACATAGTGAAGCAAAAGATTTACCGCGTAGAATTTCATAAGTCTCACCTACCCCGTCCATGCTTACACGCACATACGCGACACGCCCCTTTAGTTGATCTGCCAAAGATACGCTGAGATTATGCGCGTTGGTAGTAAAGGTGACAGCAAGCTTCGTATGATTGTTTATGTAATCGCAAAGAAGTGGAAGATTCTTATACAGAGTAGGTTCGCCTCCACCAAAACCTATCCCAAGGCATCCGTTAGTATTCAATTCATCCAACCATGTCTGCAACTGCACATAAGATAATTCGGCGAGTTGCTTCGGGGCGTAACAAAATGGACATTGTAAATTGCAAGCATTCGTTAATGCAATCGAGACTTGGCGAGGAGCTGGAGACCAATTTTCTGATGAAATTTCAAACTCATCTAAGAGTATATTTGTACCAGACTTGCGATCATATAGATGGAGACCATCAGGACCAGACCTGTAATTTAAAGCATACTTCATAATTATATAATATTACGACCAAATCTTTTGCAATCTTAACGAAAAAATTGATATTACAATGACGATCCTAACACCAGAGACCCTTATAGCCCATTAACACACTTAACTTTTGAATAAAAATGCGAGCCTTCACACCCACAAACACGAAACAGAAATTTAATAGATAATTTGATACCAAATCCCATAAAAAAAAGCGTGGGACAACTTTCAACAAATTGCCCCACACTTTCCAATCCCAAAATTTCGCAAGGAGAGCCCCCTTCCTGGATTTTTTTCACAAAATCCCATGTTCCCCGAACTCCAATTCCAAAATCGCAGGAGGGGGAAAATTTGCGAGAATTCCTTCTTAAACAAAAACCCAAAAGCTTAACCGCTATTAGTAATCGTCATAGAGTTTTGAAATTCCATCAAAACCATTTTGCATTAGTCGATCCTGAACATTTATCACTCTGTTAATCAATTCTGGATCATCCACCTCATCCGCCTCAATAAGTATTTCACGAAGAACAATTGGAATATTATCTCTTGATCCATACTGTCGAACATCACCAACACACGATTCGCAAGCGTCAGCCAGCACCTCCAAATATTCTAAATTCTGAAGAGGGTCATTCTTCGCTTGAGCACTGAGCCATCTATAAAAACTATATATGCCTGGACTTCCTGAAACTTTGGGCAAAGCTTTGAGATATGAAAACACCAACTCATTACCAACCATCCCCACTTTGCTTGAATCCTTATGGAACACACTTGCAAAACTTTCCATGACAGTATTTGTCAAACTGCATTCCGCAAACAATCTAGGCAATATTTTGCGACATTTATCAGAAACATCTTTGACATAAAGATTATGAGCTAAATTCTGTACGGCGCCTTGTATAGCCTTTTCAGGAGACCTTGCTATACGAGAAAAATATTCCTCTCCGTCTACAACGTCAGACAAATACATAAGCGTATAGATTCTACCTGCAACCTCTAGACCTTCATCAGATCCGCTCACAAGTAGCTTTTCAATATATGGTAAGATTTCATCTGTTCGTTTATGGTAGTTATAATAAAAGCATCGTTCTGCGGCCCACCATTTGTCGATCTTTAAACGCCCCATCACTGTCAGAAAAAATCTCCATGATGTCTCAGGGCTATAATGTATCAAATAGGGTAGATACCTGAGGAAAGTAATTAGAGCTGATTCATCTCCCATCTGAACGTAGGCAACCAACAACTTGTCAACTTTTTCTCCTATCTCCCAGTCATTCTTGATACAATTTTCGGCCAAACAAATCAGAGCCTCAGCCCCAGGCTCAATGACATAATTTTCCTCGCTACTTACAGTCTTAATTTGACTATAAAATTTCTCATGCATCCTAACAAGGTGCGCTATGTCAGATGGATTCGCCGCAACATGTACACCTGCCATAAGCAAGGAACTCACGCAGCCTAAATCACTCCAAACTTCTCCAGTCAATTCTAGACCAGTTTGGACCAAATCTCGAAGTTCCTCTTTGGAAATCGACTTCTCAAAAGGTTCCCAGTCTTTTTGCGCTGAAGACAAGTTTCCATAAAGATATCGAACATGTTGGGCGAGCCCAGCAAAAATATCACAAATAAATTGTACATCTAACTTCTCTTGTCGAATTAAAGGAAGCAATCCAAGCATATATTTTGGACATAGAGCAGAAGCCTCACGGAACCCCCATAGGGCTTCTCTTTTACCTCCAAGCAATCGATCATCCATGTCGACAAAACCAGTATCTTCATTGTAATTCCGAACAAGTTTCATTGCCCATGGTGGTGAGAGCTGGCAAAGTATTTTATGGTCAAACGGCTGCCTAACCGTCCCTCCACTCGACCATATCTGAGGAGTAGGAAGTTCATATCCAAAAGTACGGCGATGTTCATTTACAAAGTCTTGAGCTGCCTTTATCCTGTATATATTGGGAATCCAAACGAGGTAGTCATAACGCTTTCGCTTGATCCATTCATACTCGCCATCTTCATACTTTTCTTCACTATACAACGACATGACTAAATCTTGGTTTTTAGCCGCCACTTCCTCGGTCAACAAATGATATGCTGAGTTGGCTAACTGCCCTAATTCAAATTCAATCCTACCAAACCTTAACAGCTCTTTATCAGTCAGAAGTGAAGAGATTCCAATAATATTTTTCTCTGGATTATTTTTATAACAAAGAGCCAGAAAATACATAAATCCAAACTCTCTGGAGTCTCGAATCTTTAGTTCGTTGTCCTTCCACCAAATAGTATCTTCGCGGGCATGCCAGTTAAGAGCGGATTCTACGCATGAAAGTAATGTGTTAATTCCATCAGCAGAATATGTCTCATGCTTGTTGTGGGTATATCTCCATGAAGAATCCATTAAAAAATAATTTGAAAAAGAATGCAGATCAGACTGCCATACCTCTTTCTGACTCCATTCAATTAAGGAGTCTATTGCAAATCCCAACAAAAGTTCTGACTTTTGAAAACGCTTTTCTAAGAATTTATCGTCATGAAAATCATATCCATCACAACGAAGCTCTTTCTTTCCGAGCCTACTAGGCCCTGCGTCAGGGACTTTATTTATTATGTAATCCCAAAGTAATTTATCGCCACTATTGGTTGCGTCCACCCACAGACTCAATGGCCTACCAATGAAATCCCGTTCATAGCCTTCAACAGAGAGTAACCGCTCAAGCAGAGCTCCAACCCCAACAGTCGTCCACTCTTTCAAATCTCCTAAATAAATGCTTATATTATGTGCTTGCTTCGCTTTCTCTGGACTATTGTCATACAAAGCAGTCCATAACGCGATAACCCGTTCAGGATATTTTTCAATCCAAATTGTTAGCCTTTGGATTACGATCTGTTCCAAAGAACTTCGATCTTCTTTTCCAACAAAGGCAGTGAGAAGCTTCTGCTCAATCATATCAAGCCACTTCACATCCGTCATAGTATAAAGGCATCTCCTGAACAAAGCAGAGTGATCATTAAGAAGGTATCGAACAAGTGACCAATCCTTATCGTCCACTGACATTTCAGCAAAGGATTCAACTAGCAATCGCTTTAAATGGTAAGCAATTTTATCATCTGAAAGAGCTTTTCTAAACTCCCTGCTAAACCGAACTCTATCAAGAACCCTCAAATACCCAAAAAAGGATTTGACGACAGGCCGAATAAACGGAAGCGGAAGATGCTCATGAATAAAATCAACTAGCCCTTCACCATTAGTAATGCTGCCCCGCACTAACAAATTATCAGCAAGTGTCTGATGTGAAAACGCTATCACTCCTAGCTGCTGTTCAACTAGTACCCCTTGACTGATTAATCTCTGACTTAATCTTGTTTCCGATGAAATTCTTACCTTTGGCAACGTGTAACAACGGTTTTTCATCATCTCCTGTGCCATGCGATACAGCAAATCGATTGCACGAGTTCCTAACAAAGAGTCTTTTTCAACATACTCAACAAGGTATCGATCGAATAAATCCCAAGCATTGTTGAGCTCGAGATAACTCTTAGATTCCACTAATCTTTTAAACAAATTCAGATTCTGGGGAACACAAATCAAAGATTGTAAACTCTCACTAATATCTGAGTCGTCAACAGCCCATTTATCGAGAAGAGGACGAACAACAGTACCATAATCAAATGGAGATATTTTTATTATCTTTTGCCAGTCGCGGTCCCTGAGCTGTGGGTCATACTGTCGATCAAATTCTCTACAAGCTGCGACTACAATGGTATTATCAACAAGACTCAACCGGTCAATAACACTGAGAATAATTTTAAAAGCACCATGACTTCTGCTCAAAGAAAGAACGTCCAGCGAATCAACGACAACTACTACCCTGCGGAATGCTGCTAAACGTGCACATTGTCCAACAATGCCTTCAGGTAGTCCCATGCGAGTAAGATCATCTTCAGAATTTGCATCCGAGTACTGATCTCCCTTGATAAATAAAACTCCTACAGAAGAATCTTTTTCGAGCTGATCTACCAAATCTAGAAGCAGACAAGTCTTTCCACATCCTGGCAGGCTAGTAATAAGTATATTTTTATTGCCCACTTTAATGTAATCCAGCACATCGGTTAGTTCTGGCTGATCGACTTTGACACCGTCAATTGTTCGTCCCCATGTTCGTCCTATTCTTGATGCCGATTGAAAACTTTTTAGTACGTCGGCTTCG
Organism: Marinifilum sp. JC120; assembly: GCA_004923195.1. Taxonomy (NCBI): domain Bacteria; kingdom Pseudomonadati; phylum Bacteroidota; class Bacteroidia; order Marinilabiliales; family Marinifilaceae; genus Marinifilum; species Marinifilum sp. JC120. The sequence goes on from RDSB01000002.1 coordinate 191,385, forward strand.
GAATAAATGGGGGCTGACTCTAGACTGTGCTCTTTAAGAATTTCAAGAAGGCCCAATCGATTAAGTTCATAGGGAGTCCCTGGAAGACTGGCCGCATGCTCAGCTACTAATCTTTCAAGCACACTTTTCACCGTATTTGCTTGAGGGAAGTGTGCTTTTAAATCCAACAAATTTCTTGATGCCCAGTCTTGGCTAGAGTCAAAGAATAACACTTTGGCAAGCGCATACGACTTTTTCAGTGACAAATCAGTAACTTTAGGTGAAATAATCCTCGCCAAGGATTTGAGTGGATCTAAAAGGCTCTTGGAAGCTGATTTTTTGAAGCTGTTGTAAGACCGAAACTTGCGAGTTCCTTCAGCTAACTTCTGTAAGTTCCCAAAAGGAGAACGGGAGTAAAACCAAATTTCTGCATTAGGGGTCAATTCGTGCTGTGCTAGAGCCTTAGCGAGTTCTTCTTTCAATACTTTATCGGAAAAACGCCAAACCTGATATGTAGGCTGGTTTTTCTTCACTTGGATGAACTTTTTCCGTCCATTTTTATAGGCCACTATAATATCATCAATCGGTATTTTCTGCTCAAGATTAGGAGCCCCTGTTGAATCCACCTGAACAAAATCGATCTCTTCATCCCGGTACAAGCTTATCAGCCAATGAAGTGCTATCTGTAATTCGAACTCATCACCCTGAGACGATGTTTTTCCTGCAATACTCAATTATTTATCCTTGATTTCTGTAAACACTAGTAACTTTCAAGCTGTTCAAATTTAATCCTCATTGGTCATTATTTCAATCCAACACTCCATTAATGATCTCTGCAACCTTCTCATTGTCAAAGTCAGCATTCAATAACTTCTCTATAAGGATATCCACTAATTGCTCGGGAGAATTAAAACAAACAGTCTCATCATTGAATAACTTAACTTTTCCTGAAGATATTGTTTCAGGGGTAATCTTAATATTGACATCATCCATACCCAATTCAACCACTTCACCAGCATCAATCAAATCCTCTGCCTCTGGAACCCAACCATCTTTTAAAAAATAGAAATATTCACCCATTTAGCTAACTCCTATATAGTTTTACCGAAAGCATATAGCAGAATTTAGCGTATAGGGGTAGAAGCACATTCTCGCCAAAACCACTTTATGCAGTTACCTGCTTCCCCGTGACCGCATACATCAAACAAGGATAACCTTTTAAGTTGATTGAAAATATTAACTGCAAAAGGAGTCCTAAATGTCAGAAGACGAATTCGAGGTGGTATACTCATACAGCCGGAAGCAAGCTATCGAAGACGGAGTACTGGTCGATGTCACTGAACAGGCCAAGGAGACTGGCTTTAAGGTTCCTGTGGCTATTACTGCAAATCTCTACCATCAATATATTGAACCACCAGATGATCTAGAAGGGGAAGGTCAGTCGACCAGAGGGCGGTTGCATGCCGTGCTCCTTCTCACATTTCTCGCAGCTAAGGATCGCTGGGATGGTTCTATGGTTGAAATTGAGCCACTATTCGTTATGGGAGAAGGTACGAAGCTAGAGAAGGTAAAATGCTGGGCGATGATTGGACCCGGAGATTCAGGTGAGCCAGTACTTACAATTATGCTGCCTGAGGATTACTGAAAAAAACGAATCCCATCTGCTTTGCTGCGGATGGGATTTTTTTCTGAACTTGGATAGGTGGTCTAAAAAAATGTGGGAAATGTGGGCAATCTGGGCCGAGGTGGGAAATTACAACAGGATCGCCTTAACAACACGATGAAGGACCAACAACTGCTCATCGCTGGCACCATCAAGCATATCTGTGATGCCAGCAACAACTTCGTCACGAGTCCTTGTATTCTGATCCAGTTCCAAGAGGTCATGCAGGGATATTTTCAGGCCGTCAGCAACCTTGTTGAGAACTTCAACAGAAACCTTACTGCCCCCACGCTCAACTTCACTGAGATATTTATCGCTAATTCCAGCAGCATCGCCCAACTGTTCTTGGGTAAGGCCACGACTCTTTCGCAATGTCCTGATGCGCATGCCTATCTGTTTTGAAATGTCGTCCATGCAAACTCCTTGAGTATCCATACAAAATACCCACCACAGATAGAGTTTGAACAACCTGAGGACTGAATTTTTTGTTGATTTTTCAGTTTAAAGATAGAATTATGTTTTTCAATTTCTGTCTGTGGTTGGATTTGGAGTTAATTTTCGAAAATAAGGAGATCATGATGAGGACTAAGAAATGTATGGAGTGCAAAGCGGAAAATACCCTAAAGAGTAAAGAGTGCTGGAATTGTGGAGCTCCGTTTGGGTTTAAGGGAGCGATTAAAATTATTAAACAGCTTTTGGTTGTTGCGGCGATCTTTGCCGTGATCATGATGTTCGGGGATAAGTAGCCCCCCCCACAGCATTGTGGCTACCATTAAACCTGTACCTAAATACGCCAAAAAGCCCACGACTCGAGTGAGAAGTGGGCTTTTTGATTTTTAATGAAGTCACCTAGCAGGCTTTTGCCTTACGTTTCTTCTTGATCTCAGCAAACGCAGCAAGCACATCTTTATAGCGTTCCTTGAAAACGGGACAACCACCTCGCTTGGGTTTTTCATCAGGACACGGACAGTTCCCATCCTTGCAAATGCTCGGATCTGGCAATTCGGGAAAAACAATATCCCGAAATTCACTATCTGGATGAGTAGCGATGTACTCTTGTACTGCTTCTATTTTTTGAGAATAAAACTTCCGATGCCTTTTGATACAAGCCTCATATTCCGTAGATTTAAACTGAGATTTTCGACATTTCGGACTACAGTATAGCCCCACATCTTTACCACTCTTTTTTGGAATAAACAAAGTCCCGCACACAGCACATTCGTTTATCCGATCAAACCCATCAAACAAATCAAAATATGTAGCAAGCAAAGAATATGTGAATCCTCGAAGGTCCTTCCAGACTCCACTGAAAAGATCACTTATTTCATCGTAGGATTGCACTGACGACAATTCACTGCTCTCATTATGACTAGCGACCAAAAATTTTGTGGTCTCCTTGTAGTATCTAGCGGGATCGAACAAGCCCAAGCCGGAGTCCGGTTCATTTGAAAAACTAGAAACAACGGCCTTATATTTCAACCTATCTCTGAAATCAGACTCCCACCCACTCCTGTCTTTGCAAAAATCACCTAAAAAATGTGCCACCCAGCCAAAATCAGTTTCATCAATAAAAAACGGTATCTTATCTACTGCATCAAACGTTGTAAAAAGCACAGATTCGGTATTTATATCTACAAACAAGAGTTCTCCAGACATTCCACCCAAAGAAGTATCTAGAAACTTTTTTTGTATATCATGACACCCGCTGTTGGACTTTAATTTTCCATACAATGGATGCAGTGAATCTAATACACAACTTTGGACATACTCTGTCTGTGAACAATTCTTGCCTTTCTTATGGCATCCATAGCTTGTTAAGATTGGAAGTAGCTTAAGAAAATTTCTTAGCACTTCCTCAGTTTTTTTTCTTCTATGCTTTTCTACTTTAATCATTGCATTAAAAACCCAAAAACTTTTCCCAAACTTGATTATTTCTTTCAAACATTTTCACACAGTTTTAGTGAGGACATAAAACTAAAATTATTTTAAAAATAACCTACTCACGTTTTCTCTAGACAAACATCGATAAGCCTCCTAATGTGCATTCATCGCTGCAGCACAACTAGAATTTTCATCCAGAAAAACACCAATAAATAGGAACAATTATATGAAAGATCTTTAAATCACAGCCAAGCCTTCCTCTCTCATAGACAACAGAGGAAGGCTCGGAACTAGCAACCCACACGGGTACGACCAAAGTGTTCATTTGGAGCTCCCCATAACCGGGGTCACGCATTCAGTAACGACAAAAACTTCGAGTTCATTGCCCGCGAACTCGAAAAAATGTCCACTGTACATGCACGATGATTAGTCGTGTAGGCCACTCGCTATATGCTGCCCACCTAAACTAATCACTCCTCTTCAATAGTCCATCTTAAATTTTCCGCCTTTCCCCTGAATTAGAAAGGGGGATCACAGGAGTAAAGTATGATTTCTAATAAAAAAGAGAATATATGCTATCTCGAATTCCCAGACACAACCTTCCCTGTCGTAGCCGAACGCAACGGCAAAATTGTCGGTAAAACAACCCCGATGGTCCGTGTCAACGAGATCGCAAATAAACTTCATATATCCCCTAACACTCTGACTGCCGAACTAGCGCAGGCGGACTGTCCTCTCTATTCATGCGAAGAAGAAATCTTCGCCATTTGTGAAGATGTCAATTCAACACTCAAGGATAAATCTATTCCTCTGTGCAGCCTTGGTCAAAGCAACGTCACTTGCGAATTGATTCCATACATAGATAAATCGATCAGTGAGGGAACCGATATGCTGGAAGCCACGTATCGCATACTCGACCTCCATGACATCGCAATCCGGTCAGACGAATCCACTCTCGCCCAAACCTCAGCTCTTTTAAACGTTGACTATTATGCTGAATTCGTTGGCGTTGATAGCAAATCAGTAGTTGGAGGAACTCTTGAGCGGGGCTTTCCCGTGTTTTCGATAGGAAATGACGTATTTATCGCAGCAAAAGACCTTGCTGCATGCCTTGAATATTAACTGGACCGCACAAAAGGCAGAGTTCATAGCAAGATGAACTCTGCCACTATTTAATCAAGACCTTTGAATATAAAGGAAATCTCATGAATAAAAATACTAACTCCAATATACTTGAGCACGCCCCATGCGTACCCACTAAAGAAATTGGAATTCCACCAGCTCCACAAGTTAATCCAAAAATATTCTTAGATACAATTTTTAAAGGAGCAAAGGGCTATCTAATGCTGGCTAGAAAAAAAGACGGCTATTTCAAGCCCATCCCAATAGGAGACACCCAGAAAGCATATGAATATACCCTTAAAAACCGGGAGCACGAAGACATCTACTTCTGTACTGGGCTTATGGATAAAATTCCTGAGGCAGGCAAACGTGGCACAGCTAATGATGTGCAAGGCATCACCTGCGTCCATGTTGACATAGACATCAACGGTGCCGGACATGCAGGGAACAACTACCCTCCCAGCGAAGAGGAAGCACTCAATACACTGAAACAATTCCCACTCCCCCCCAGCATAATAGTGAACAGTGGGGGAGGACTTCACGTATACTGGCTTTTCGATGAACCGCTGTACATATACACTGAAAAAGACAGAGAATCTGCGAAAGAATTGCTGAGAAGGTTTCAGGCTAACATCCGCATTATTGCCCAAAGAGCAGGATATATTATCGACAACACCTCTGACATATGCAGAGTATACAGGGTAGTAGGTTCCCATAACCTTAAAACAGGAACCCCGCGTCAAGTAAAATGGATCAGTAATACCTTGAATGTACCTCGATACTCCGTTGCAGAAATCGAGAAAAATTTAATACCAAAACCACCCAAGCAAAAAAACAAGCTGACACCTGCGCAAAAAACAAAGTCCACGCACCAAGCAAAACAGTTTGAGCCTTCAAACTTCGAGCAAATCATTGAAAGATGTGCATGGATGCAGCACTGCCGGGATGACGCAGCAAGTCTCCTCGAACCAGAATGGTTCTCCATGCTGACAATACTCTCTCGTTGCGTAGACGGTGAAAAATTTGCTCACGAGTTAAGCAAACCATACCCGAATTACGCATACGATGAAACTGATACCAAGTATGGTCATGCAAGCAGTCACACCCCGCACACATGTCAACGCATTGCCTCAGAACATGGATTTCAGGGATGTGCGTCATGCCCATTCAAAGAACATGTCAAATCGCCTATCCAGCTTGGTGAAAAAGACCGCATCAAGCAAGCTAAACTGGCTGTCATTCGAGCACTTTCTCAAGTTAAGAATAACAAAGATGTCGTCTATGAAGCTGAAGTTATTCAAGCATTTGTAACCCTAAAAATGGAAGATATGGTTGAGTACACTAAGTTCAGAGGAAAACTAAAGGACCGTGGTGTAAATTACAACAGATATGACCCAATCATAAATGCAGCCGAGCAAAAATATGCCTATAAATCGTTAGAAGAACCACCCCAGTACTACGAGGAAAACAATTGCCTCTATTACAACAAACCTACTGGGGATGGTCATACTTCGGCAAAACTGAGCAATTTTTTCACTAAAATAACCAAGGAAATTACTTTAGATGACGGCTATGAAGAACAAAAATACTACTATTTAGAAGGAAGGCACGAGGATGGAAAAACTTTCGATCCAATTACTTGGCCTGCTACTGAATTCAAAAAAATGGGCTTCATAGACTCAAAATACGGTGCAAAAGCCATATGCTACTCTAATCAACAGACCCATTTAGGGATAGCTATTAAGGAATTAAGTAAGAACATAGTCTATGAGACAGCATATTCGCACACCGGATTTCGGAAAATTGATGACAAATATCACTACCTCTCCGCAGCAGGAGCAATGTCAGAAAATAGCATTAACCCAAACACATCTGTCCGGTTAGAACAAAGCCTTATTCACTACAATATCCCTATGCCAACACGAAATGACATGGCTGTCGGAATGAAGGCGAGTTTAAAAATTATTGATGTCGCGCCTGACTGCGTTAGTTTTGTAGGCTTCATTGGTGCATACAGAGCGATTCTCTCAGAGGCCTTACCACCTGAGTATTCGATCTTCATGTATGGGCACACAGGCAGCAGAAAAACTGCTCTCGCGCGAGTTCTTCAAGCTCACTATGGCAAAGAGTTCACATCTTCAGCTCCGCTAGGCAACTGGATATCCACGGCAAATAGTACAGAAAAAATGATTGCAATGGCAAAAGACGCACTAACTGTCATGGACGACTATATTGAGGAAACAATAAGTGCAAAGCAGGCAGAACTTGATGAATTTGCTGATCGCATTCATCGAGGGCAATCAAATAAAGCTGGACGAACTCGCATGGGGGCATCGAAAGAACTCATAGAGGCTTATGTTCCCAAGGGATTAATTTTAGCCACAGGTGAGCAAATCCCAAAAGGAAAGGGGAATGCACATAGCCTTCGCGGTAGGATGGTAATTACGCCACTCACAACGGAAACGATTAACAATGATGTCTTGTCAGCGCTTCAGGATGCAGGTCGAAAAGGACTTCTTACCGCTAGCGCAGCAGCAGTTATCCAGTGGATTATTCCTAAAATCGACGACTTCAAGATAGAACTTATCACTCGCCGAAATGAATACAGAGATGAAAATGATCATCTCAAAACTATCCATGACCGAACCTCTGACAATTATGCCGACTTGATGGTAAGCTTAGAAGTAATACTCCAATGTTTTGAAGACTATGAAGTTATCACTCAAGAAGAAAAAGACAACCTTCTTGCCAGAGGAGAAAGAGCCCTACAACTTGCAATACAACGCCATGGGGAATTCATAAATCCAAATCCGACAGCGCAATACTTGGGGGATATAAAGGTTGCACTAAATGATGGCACGATGCACTTTGTAGATTCTGTAAATGGTGGAGCACCTTCTAACCCTGAACTGTGGGGATGGAAAGTTGATCCCGTAACAGATGAAATGACCCCACAAGGAGAGAAAGGCGGATATATTAACAAAGACAGCAAGGAAGTGTACTTGTTATCAGACATAGCAATAAAAAATTACCGCAATGCATCACAAAAATTAAAGCGTAAGACCATATTGACTGAAACTCAAATCCACAAACGTCTCTCTAATGAAGGACTGCTGCTTGCAGCAGACAATGAATCTTATAAGACAAAAAGAGAAACATGCGATGATCGAATACGCGTCCTTGTTCTCAGCACTGAGTCACTGAGTTAGGAGAGACATCAAAAAAACAAAAATAGGGTGGAGGATTTTATGTCCTCTACCCTGTTGCTGTCTTTAGCTACAAAAAGCTGGGATATGTGGGCCTAAAACTGCTGCTGGCCCCGAAGGCCCAGATTTTAGGGCTTATCTCTCCCCCTTAGATCTACAAAGGAAGAAAAAAAGAAAGAAGAAAAAATATAATTAATTAATAAATAAAATATTTTATTTTTATTTCCAATCCCCCCCCTCCCTTTTTTTCATCACAAAATCGGGGCCTTCAGGGCCGGACTTTAGTCTATAGAACATATGGGCTCACCACCAGAACGTTTTCCCCCCCATTTGTAGATATTATCCAGCGCGTTTAAAATTTTCGTTGGCCCATAAAGCCCAGCTTTTTGGTCATTTCTATCCCCCTCTCCTTGTCGGTAAAAAAAAATCGGAGGGCTACCTACCCTCCTTCTTCGATGCATATATATTATTGCAGGACAAACGCCGAGGTCCCTCAAAAAATGTCCATCATGGAAGATGAGACCGCCAGCTATAAATTCCTGCTGTGAGTTTTGGAGTAGCAGAAATTGCAATTTCAATGGTGGCTGGCAGCCTCTCCCGATGCATACATATTTTTATTTGGTCACCGAGTCCTTCCTTGAAAATCAGTTATCGAAATCAGCTTACCTTCTTTCCATGTAAGGGAATAATTTTTCAGTTTTCACAACTGGTGTTCAGGTAAAATTGCCCTCCAATCTGCTTTTTACAGGGGCCTCGGCATATGATGCTGTAATTCATAGAAAAACTATCGATTTAAATACCCATATCCTCGCAGAAAACAATTTTTCTAATCTTACCCCTCCCCAAACAAATAAATGCGAAAATAACCCCAATTTTGTGCGATTTCCTGCTTTTTTACTGAAAATGCCGTCTAAAATTGAACATTTGCCAGTAACATATAGAAATAAAAGAAGAAACGCCAACAAACGGAGGTAGGCATGGTTAAAAAGGATACATCTGGCACTGGCAAGAAAATGTTCGAAAGCAAGTACAATGCTGATGAACTTCGTAAGATGATCGTTGAAGATAAGCTGAATGCGGATCAGATTCAGGAGAAGCTTGGTATAGCTTCCAAGCAGTCACTGCGTCAGCATATCATGCGTCTTTGTAATGAAGACCGTAAGTTCTACGAAGTTCCGGGCCTGTATAAGCAGGGCAACAGGAAATTGCCCATGGTGAATTTCAAAGGTGAGGTACGCTTGACCAAGAACATGCTCAAGGGAGAATTTAAGTATGAAGATCGATTCAATGTTGAAATCGTTGAGGGCAGCAAGATCATTCTCACAAAGGTGGTATCGGAAAACAAGGAAGATACTGAAAATCCTGCGGGAGCAGTAAAGAAAGAAGACGCTGGTGCAAAGAAGTAGTCTTCAAAGAAAACCGTGCTTACCAATGAGTACGGTTTTTTTGCAGATATATTTAAAGTTATCGCGCGATTTGTCGAGTTTTCAAAAAATAATGAAGAGCAGGGCCTGACACACCCATGACCTTGGCTACGGAGGCCTTTGAAATTCCTTTCTCCAACATCTCAGCTATTTCATTCTTTTTTTCATCCAATATTGAAGACTGAGAACTTTTCGGACGACCAAGCGTTTTGCCGTTGGCCTTGGCACGCGCCAGACCAGAACGAGTACGATCACTGATAAGGTCTCTTTCGATTTCAGCGAGTACACCGAACATAGCAATCTGGATTTTTGCAGTCATATCGTTTTTGCCATCAAGGATCATGTTTTGCTTGATAGCAATGAAGGTAACATTCCTTTCAATCAGTTCATCCACGATAGTCACAATCTGAGAAAGAGACCTACCGAGGCGAGAAAGCTCCGATACGATTAAAGTATCGCCAGATGCCAACATATCCATCAACTCATCGATGCGACGGTCCCGCAAGGACTTCCGTGAAGATATTTCCAACTTAAACCAGTGGTCGATATTCATGTCGTGGCTGCTGGCATATCTAAGAATTTCCAGTTCCTGATTCTCGGTGTCCTGCTTGTGAGTGCTGACGCGCATATAGGCAACTACTTTGGTCATATTCTTCTCCGTTTTCTTCAATGTAAAATAAAACCCCAAAACCAATTTAATTTTACGATAACAGTAAAAGAAAAGGCACGTTTTATTTTAGGATTTGGGCTTAAAAAGTGTAAAAGAAAACGAACGTTTTGTTGTCATTGGATTTGTATAATCAGCCTTTATATAGAGAAATTCCATATATGTGAGCCATATCAAAAGTGGACTCCAGAAGGGTTAGGGCTCAACAACATACCGGATGGGTTTCATTTTGCATTTGCAATAATGAATGGAGGGCTTCTGGTTGTCCGCACACTTTTGATTAGGTTCGCGCACAGCACACACAAAAGGTCCTACGTGAGTAGGTTAGTCCAGTGGTATGGACTTCCCCCCGATCTTCGGGTCGGGGGGTGGAAGTTTTTTTAATTTTCTCTTGACTATCTCTAGACTATTTGCGTAAAAGAATAGACAATGGGAGTTTTTTACACTTCCTCATAACCTACTCCCAGAGATTGGGAATCGGGAAACGATCATCGTAAGCCCAACCCTGTCAGAAGTCAGGGCAGTTAATCTTCAAGTCACCCCTGACGGATGACACCTATTACTGAAGCACACAGCTTCGACATTATTATTCACGATATTCACTGCGTCTTGAAGAGCAGGCAAACCCATACGGGGTGCCTCATTGGGAGGCTATTGCCCAATCATCTTTTTGGTTCAAGGAATACACATCAAAATGGAGAAACAACAATTATGTAATCAAGTTGAAATTACTGGTCCTTTCTACAATCTCAAAGACGCCGCCGAATACTGCGGTTACTCACCGGACCATTTCAGACACCTTGCAACAGAACATCAGGTTCCACGCTGTGGTCCTAATCGTAATAGATTTGCGGCCTCAACATTGAACACGTGGATGAGCACTCCCAACTGCTTTAAAATTAAGACTTTTACCAACAAACGAAGCCTTAAAAAGCTGGAGGTGTAACATGAGTGTACATAGAAGACCTGAAACTGGATCATGGCTTGTCAAATATAGAGATGAATTCGGGAAACAGAAAACCCAAACCTTTGGCAAAACAACTCAAGGCAAACGAAATGCGGAAGCATTCGACCTTGAGGTCAAGCTAAAGAAGAAACTCGGCGAGAAGATCAATCCTCATCACGATGACATGTACCTCGATGAGCTGACTCAATTATACATTGATCAGAAAAAATGTGAGGGCAAAGCGGGGCGTTGGCTCAAAGACTTCGCCTTCATCCTGAACTACCACATCCTCCCTGAACTGGGGACAGTACCTGTAAACAGACTGACTCAGAAAAAAATTGTGAGATTCATGATGTCACGCTACGCCGACAACTCTCCCACCACTCGTAATCGCTACATGTCTTATTTGAAGATCATCTTCAACTTCGGAGTAGATCAAGGATACACCGAACAGAATCCATTACAAAAATGGAAGAAAGCTAAGGAAAAACCCAGACAATCTACGCTATCGGTAGATGAGCTCAAATTGATCATAAAACATGCCACACAGCATGTAGCGTGGGCTATCGAGATTGCTTTTAATCTTGGGGTCCGCACTGGAGAAAGTGAGCTACTATCTTTGCAATGGAAATGGGTAGATTGGGAAAATAAACAAGTGCGAGTTTTCGCCACAAAAACAAACACATGGAGAACAATACCTGTAACCGATAGATTCCTTAGCAAACTAAGAAAATATCGGAAAAACGCAACCACACCGTACTTGGTCGAGTATAATGGTAGGCCGATCAAAAGCATACGCAAAGGATTCAGAAATGCATGCAAAAGAGCAGGATTGCCCGACAGCATCATAACGTATGATATCAGACACCTACATGCAACCACAGCCCTTAATAATGGGGCAGATTTAGCATCTGTGTCAGCAATATTAGGACACGCTTCAACGAAGATGACCGCTGACCAGTACTATCATGTACAGAAAAATGAAAAAATACGTGCTGTAAACTTATTACCTCAATTGTAGAAAACACGATGTCGGGGACTGGGTCCTTGGCATCGCATTTAAAATTAAAATTAACCCAAAGAGGAATTCGAAATGAAAAATATGTATGAAAATAACGAAATGCAAACTCAGAACTATCACCAGAATAGATACCTTGGCTCCCCTGCAAACCTTAAATACCACGTTGATCAATCCGGTGTTCAAGGTCATTGGGAAACTCAGGCCAATCGATATATCTACCATCTTTTAAACGGTGGCGAACTGTATTGGTATCCGAAAGATGGTTCAATTGACCTTCTAGGCGCACAGGAAGGCGACAAACAGGCTCTTGCAACCCAGCTCACCTGTTTTGCCACAGCTTAATCAAACAACTCGAAAACCTAACCTTAACACGCCAGTCCTTCTTCGGAGGGGCTGGCGTTCTTTTACCCTATGAACCTCCTATCACTAATACTGCAATTTTCGAATAAATGTCCGGTCATTTCGCGATAGGACTTATAAACAGATAAACATGGAGATTTTATGAGATTTAACAATCTGATTACTCAATCTGAAGTAGACCAGATGTTTGAAAAAGGAATGACATTACAGCACAGCAATACTGATCTGATTTTAAATGCCTACATTGCCGATGGAGTACATTATTACTGTGTACGAGATGTCGTAATGGATAGATTTGATTTAAAAGTCACAGATGAGCCCCAAACCTTTGAATTAATCTCGTTTGAAGATGCAGGAAACAAATATAGCAACGGCTACCGAAGTCTTTGCCAAACTCTGTGGAAATTTGACCGCCCAGTCTACGTTCGTTCTGGCAAACTATTTGTCAACCCAGCTGACCTTCAGTTTATTTACGAGCAGTACTCTGAAGGTCTAAAAGAATTCCTTAGCGATTCCGAATCACCGATATAATAAAAAATAGTTTCGACAAGACTGTATGAGCAAGCCAGTCCTTCTTCGGAGGGGCTGGCATTTTTTTTGCCCCATGAGAAACAAATTAAGTGGAACTCCCGTTTAATAGCCTTTCTACATAGATAACAATAAACAGGCATGCAATAAGAACCTCCCGCGGTAACCGATCCAACCGATTGCCAAGTTCCAAATCCTTATATGAATGATGAGCAAAATAATTTCGTGCTGTAACAAAGGACATTACTAAATTGAAAATTGATCTTCTCTCTCTCGGCCAGTTGCGACCTAAATGGCTATTTTCGGTAAAATAAAAAATATTCTCTGGAGCTCCATCAAGCCGAGTTAATTTCCATGCACTTACAGCTGATGCCAATGCTTGCCCCGCAACACGATGTTCACTCTTGCCTTCATTTCTTTCACCAATAACCAAAGACAACCTCGTAAATACAGTCTTCAGATCAAACGGGACCTCGGCATGCTTCGCTAGTATAGACCGCAACAAGACTTCAGTTCTAATGGTGATCACTAAAAGCTGATCCAACAACCTTGGTTGCTTAAAATTAACTCTACATTTAGAATCTGTTTTTGAATTTAAAGCATCGTGCATATCACAAAAAGAACGAATCCAGCATTCAAAACCAGCATACTGAGCTAAGTTATCATAGACATCTGACCAACTTTGCTCACCACAATCCAAAGGAACACCCTTAAGATATAAGGGCACATACCTTCCGAACTTCTGTTTAAATAATATTTCCTCAACGGGTAGAACATCAGATAAGTTTGCCCAGCCCAAATTGTCTCTTTCCGAAATCCACTCTGAGTATAGCAGAGCTTCCGTATATTCTCCAGAATAACACAACATTTCAAAAACACAGAAGACATCAAACTTTAATGATTCAAGTCCCCTCTGCCAGTCAGTTATACCATCTCTGTTCAACCCGAAACTCCAATCTTGATAGATCGTAAGCAACATTTTCAAATCTTCTTTTAAATCACCAACACTTGAATTGCACTGTTGCAATACATATTCTACCAGCTCCCCGTAGCTTGCCTGAACTTTCACGTTAGATTTGAGTATACCAGCCATTATAGTTCGGTACCATGAAACTCGATTAAACGTACTGGAATATTTCTGTGCCCACTTACTTTCTGTCCTGCGCACAGAATCAATAAATCTAGACTTGCCTTCACACCCACGCAAGTACCTGTCTATAAATTTACATTGTATTAGGGCTTCCAGCAAAACATAAGACTTCCAGTAAGGGAGATAAGCCTCATAAGGATAAAACTTCCTGCCGTTATCATGCGTTAACAGCTTGATATTACCCGGAATATCTGCTTGAAATTCGTTAACGAATTCCTCTTTGAGCGACGAATCGTAAGGGTGACAAAACTCAGTTAAACGCCCGTCAGAGTAAAATGGAGAAATAGAAATTTCATATAACCTAGCCGCCTCCGAAGCTTCACACAAAAGATCATCGCTAGTAGTACCCAAAACAGGGTATCCGACCCATGCTTTGAACATCTGTTCTGGAAGCTGAACAAATAGCTCAGGAATAAGAGCACCACATGCAATTAAATCCACTAGTTTAACCCCATATGGCAACTTTTTAGTTCCAGTAACCTGCGTACTAACACTGAGAAATCGTGACGAGCACATGTCAGCCCTACCATAAAAGAGCAGTCCCACATTTAGGTAACGACAATACAGATCGCTTTCATCACTAGTCACCGTTCGCGTTAAATCGTTCAACTTCTTAATTTCTTTCATGCGATTTATAATACACACATTCTATCATACGACAACAAACCTATTAGAATTTGACTCTCAAAATCAAAAAATAGGTGAACCACAAATGTTCCCCGCACGGTTCCCCAAACGAAAAAAGGACTTACAACTTTTGTTGTAAGTCCTTGATATTCTTGGTGGAGCTGGACAGAATCGAACTGACGGCCTCTTGAATGCCATTCAAGCGCTCTCCCAACTGAGCTACAGCCCCACTTGTGTTGGGTGAAGATGTGTTTATAGAATCCAGCCCCGGCTGTCAACACTCTTCACCCAATTAAATCAAAAAACTTCAACCCAAACACTACCTTCAATATGATCTAAGGCTTTAATTCACGCCGAATATCGACAGTATTATCATTTAGAGTGGTTGCCTCGCCAATATCCGAAAGCCGTTCGTGATGCAGGGTGTTGACCAGATTACCGTTGGCGGACTGGCGGGCCATGAATATACCCGCAGCAGCGACGGCACCCTTTGCCACATGCGCAGTGACTCTGGCTGTGAAAGTAACCTCGCCCAGATCATTATAGGCAACAATAATATCGCCGTCGTTAATTGACCGGGCAGCGGCATCATCAGGATGAATATCCAAAAACATAGCTCCACGACTTTCAACAAGCTCCTCTCGCTCAAGAAAAACTGAATTGAGGATCTCGGTACTGGGCACCGCAATCAAGCGTAGCGGAAAAGATCCTCCGTGACACTCTTGATAATACGGGACAGGCTCATCCTGTTCTTTACTTATGATATTGATCTTGCCCGAAGTAGTCTGCCAATCGGTGTGGTCGGCAAAGGACAATGAAATCATGCCCCCGGTTTTCAGCCTCTCCCGCTGATCAGCAGTTATACCTTGTAATCCTTCCATGGGATTATCAAAAAGTTCCTCCAGCAATTCATCTTCACTGCGTTCAAAATGGCTGTCATTGTAACCCATAGCCTTGGCGAGAAGACAAAAAATATCCCAGTTACTTTTGCACTCTCCGGGAGTGGGAATAATTTTATATGCCGCTCCAAACGAACAATACCCGTATGAACTATAGCAATCAGACTGCTCAACCGAAAAAGTCGCCGGAAGAATTATATCAGCATAGCGTGCGGTATCGGTCATGAACCGTTCATGGACCACAGTAAAAAGATCCGGGTTGAGCAATCCCTGCCTAATGCCGAGCTGATTGGAAACAGAACCCACCGGATTGCTGCCGTAAATATGCAGGCAGCGGATGGGTGTCTGCCCATCATCCTCTTTCAAGGCCATGGCAAGCTGGTTGATATTTACTTTGCGTCCTTCCCTTTCACGAAAATCAGGGCGGGTAATACGTGCAGCATCCACACACGTTTTACCGCCGGGATGACAACCGCAAAGTCCTCCGCCGGGATGTTTCCATGCTCCGGTAAAAGCAGAAAGAATGGTTATCAAACGAACGGTCATACCGCCATTTCCATAGCGAGAATTACCGCTACCGAGGATGATTGCCGGGGCTGAAGCTGCTGCGTATTCACGGGCAAGTTCGACGATCACCTGCGCCGAGACTCCGGTCACTGATTCGGCCCATTCCGGGGTATATTGATCTAACGTGGCCTTGAATTCAGCATAGCCAACGGCCTCGGCTTGTAAAAATACCGCATCATCCAGCTCTTCCTTCGCCAACACATGCATCATGCCGAGAGCCAAGGCTCCGTCCGTTCCGGGTTTAACGAGCAGCACCTGATCGCAATATTCAGCCATTTCCCCGGCAAAAGATTCAATGAGTACAACTCGCTTGCCCTGCTTACGTCCTTTGACCAGATCGGGCATACTCTGCAAACGGGTAGCCTTCATATTACTACTCCAGACAATATACAAATCACTGTCCGCGAGTTCGCGAGGATCAAGGCCACCGGTATTCCCCATCACCGCCCGATATCCAGCACTTTTAGCTGATGAACAAAGAGTTTTAATCAGCTGACATGATCCCATCTTATTGAAAAGAGCATCACCGCAATTACGCTGAATCATGCTCATTACCCCGGAATAATAAAACGGCAGGATGGAATCCGGGCCATATTCACTTAAGGATTTTTTCCATCTCCCGGCTATGGTCTCAACGGCCTCATCCCATGAAATGGGTTCAAATCGCCCTTCCCCCTTATCTCCAATTCTTTTCAAAGGAGTAAGAATCCGCTCCGGCGAATAGATGGATTTTTCGTACCGCTGCATCTTACGGCAGATCAACCCACCGCAGATCGGGTCATCAGGATCACCCTTAACTTTGGTAATTTGAGTCCCGTCACTCTCCACAAGTAGTCCACAGGTGGTGGGACAATCGTAAGGACAGATGGATTTATATGTCGGCATGGCTTAACTCCGGAATAGTATAATATATGAAGAAAGAAATTCCTTTAATGTCGTCAGGAGATCTCTTTTTATACCAGAACCAGTGGTTAATCCAGCAGCGACGAGTAAGACAGGCACAAAACTAACTAGCTCTGCACCCGCCATAATTGAACTGGTTCAATCATCAGCAATTACAAAAAGTATTCCGGTCTTTTAGGTTCAGCAAAAAGATTGTTCAGCCTTTTACGAGCATCTTTTACCGGGCCGTCCTTCATTGTTCTGGCCTGCTGGGGACATTTCTTGAGGCATGCACAACAGGTGATGCATTTAACCTGATCAACAACGGAACTGTCTTGAGCATCTATCGCCCCGGTGGGGCAGATTTCAGCACAGAGACCGCACTGAACACACGCATCGCTTACTGCTATAAAATCGACGTTCCACAATTCAGTATTTCCCCGGTACGGGTATTCTCCGGGAACTTCCATACCGTAATTATTGGAAAGATCAGCTATTGAGTCCAGCTTTTCGCGAACCTTCGTTCCGAACATTTCAGCGTGCTTCACATCACTTGCATCAGGACGGCCCTGTGCAGTGGGAGTTTCCTCATCTGAAAAGGAATGTTCACCAATATACGCCGCGCAGCCTACAACCACGCCCCCCTGTTTC
Organism: Marinifilum sp. JC120; assembly: GCA_004923195.1. Lineage (NCBI taxonomy): Bacteria > Pseudomonadati > Bacteroidota > Bacteroidia > Marinilabiliales > Marinifilaceae > Marinifilum > Marinifilum sp. JC120. Next base: position 208,958 of record RDSB01000002.1, read on the forward strand.
AGCATAATATCTTTAAGCTCAAGCAAGGCATCATCGTAGACGCGGTTTCCATAGACCACAACGCAAACCACCGGGCTTCCATGTGCCTTAATTCTGCCAAACCAATCCTCTAGTAGCCCCGGAACCCTGCCCATATAAACAGGAACTCCAATTACAAGCAGTTCGTCTTTTGAAATTTCAAGCGGCTGCTCTCTTTGGCTCGGCTTGGTAATGTCAACCAACTCCGGGTCGTCAACTCCAATCCCTTCGGCAATAGCCTGAACTACCTTTTCGGTTGTTCCTGTCGGGGAAAAATAGGCCAGTTTAACAGACTTAATATTCATCTCATTCCTCCATTCTCCAGTAATTTATTTAATAGCTAGGCTTTGAATTATTTCGTTACGCTACGTAACGTAATTAAACTTGTCAATAAACTTCAAGCATGGCACAAGGCAGCATCAGAAGAAATCAAGGTGAATCACATGACCAAGACAAAAGCCGGACGCCCAAGAAGCGAAAAAGCACAACAGGCAGTACTGAGCGCAACTTATGAGCTGCTGAATAAAAACAGCGGTAAGAAGCTGACCATTGAGGCTATCGCTAAAAAGGCTGGAGTAGGCAAACCTACCATTTACCGCTGGTGGCCCTCTTTAGGGGATATTGTGCTGGAAGCGATGCTCAGTCAGGCAGATAGTAAAATACCTGTTCCGCCCTATGAATCATTGCAGATAACACTACGCCAATTCCTGCGGGACTCCATGAAATCAATAAATGAAGGTGATGGCGGCAACCTGCGCTACCTCATGGCACTGGCCCAGAATGACGAATCATTCCGACTCCGGTTTAAAGAAAATTTTGTGGCTAAACGTCAGGAAATCCTTAAATCCATCCTTCAGCAGGCCGTAGATTCAAATGAAATCTCCCCTACTCAGAATTTGGATACACTCGTGGACATGGTCTTCGGGTCCATGTGGTATAGGCTACTTATCGGGCATGACACCATGAATGAGTCTTTTGCAGATGAGCTTACCGAGATAGTAATTAAGCTTGAAAAATAGCACCGGACAAGAAAGATAAATATTAATACCGGATTTGAAGAGATGAACAAGCAGATGTAACACAGACATTATGCAAGATTTTCTTCAACAGTTGTGGTATTTAATTGTCGTACAAATTTAATTATATGCTTCAGGCCAATCAAATATACCTGTCTAAGAACAAAGCCTTAAACGGCCCCCCAAAAAACAGGAGAAAGTTGTGATAAAAAGTATCTACAACATACTATTTTCAAAAAAAATCATGATAATAATCATCCTGCTGACGATCACTTCATGCACAGATTCCTCCCCCATTAAAATCGGTTTTGTGGGCAGTATAAGCGGACGTTTTTCCGAATTAGGCGTAACCGCCAGAAACACTCTGCAACTGATGACAGAAGAGCAAAACAAGGCAGGAGGAATAAACGGCAGAAAAATCGAACTGGTGATCAGGGATGACAAAAGCTCCCCGGAAGAGGCCAAAGCTGCCATAATAGATCTCACTAAGAACAACGTCCGCCTAATTTTGGGCCCCATCACCAGTGCCATGGCCCAAGCCACCACCGAAGCCATTGCGGGCCGCGATGTACTGGTGATGAGCCCGACCATGAGCACAGATTTCCTTGCCGACAGGGATGACAACTTACTGCGCACGGCGACCTCCAGCGCCGGGCAGGCAAACACCCTCGCAGAACGGGTTCTATCTCTGGGACTGGGCAGAACAGCCATTATCGGCGACATAGAAAACGAAAAGTATGTTACTGCCATTGCCAATCGATTTAAAAGCATCATGAAGAAAGCTGGCAAGGAAATCCCGGTTGAGATAGAATTTTCCAGCAGCCACAACCCGGATTTCACGTCCATGGCCAAGAAAGTGGCCGCCAAAAGGCCGGATTCTGTTCTCTTCATTACTAACGGCTTTGACGCGGCCATGTTTTCGCAAACCCTGCGCAAGACAGGGCTGAAGAGAACACCCTTTTTCGGGGTCAGCTGGACCCAATCAAATGATATCATTACCCATGGCGGAAGGGCAGTGGAAGGCATGCGGCTCATCGGCCTACACGACTATGATAATGTCAACCCGGAAATTGATGATTTAAAAAAACTATATATATCCAGATATAACAAGGAGCCGTCATTCATCTATACCCGTTATGCTAAGATATTTAAAATTGCTATTTACGGCCTTGAAAGCACAAAGTCAGATGATCCCGCTCAAATAAAACGTAGCATATTGGACAAAAAGCTATTCAACGTGGTCGGGACAGAAATAGTATTTAATAAATTTGGGGATGTTAAAGAAGTGTTCAGCATCCTAATTATCAAAAACGGTAAATTTATTAACGACATTTGATTCATATGAAAAACAAAAACTCCTTAAGTAAAATAATGTCGTTGCATTTTATTGTGTCGACGACAATTCCTTTCCTACTTTTTGCAGCACTGGTCTATATTTACACTTTGGATCAATTCAAAGAGAATATTGAAGCCAGAAACAACTCTTCTACCAAACTAATAGTGAATATAGTTGAAGAAGAGATGCACGACATTCAAAGCACACTGCAAAACTGTGCAGCAGCAATCGAGAAAAACAAAAATTCCCCGGCTCAAACCGAGATGTACCTGCAAGCCATCACCGTTGCCAGCAGGGCTATACATCAGGTACGCCTGCTTGATAGTAACGGGATAGTCTATGCTCTTTCCCCTTTTTCCAAAGATATTCTAGGCCTGGACATGTCCAACTACCCTTCTTTTAAATACGCACATTCAAAAAAAACTACCTACTGGTCCCCGGCTATAATTTCAGACACTCACAGAACCCCTGTATTTCAAATCTCCATTCCAATCCACAGTGGAGTACTCATCGCCAACGTAACATTTCCAAACCTTAACTCATTAATAAAAGAACTTAGCATTGGAAAAAGCAGCATCCTTGCAATCACCGACCAAACTGGGACATACATAGCACATACAGATGAGACCCAAGTACAACAAAGAAATGAAGACCAGCATTTTAAACTTTTCAAGGGTATTTCCGGCTCAGCAGTCAGAAAGATTCAGATCAAAGGTGATAAACACTATGACACTGCCTACGCAGCCTCCATCGGTCCTTTTCAATGGGTAGCTTTAATTTACCAGAATTCAAGAGATGTATACCGAAACCTGATTACCTACACTCTTGCATTCATCACTCTTGCTCTGCTGATACTTTTTCTGGGCATGCTTTTTCTAATTTTCAAGCTCAAGACTACAACCTCCCATTTTGATGAACTTGTGTCTCTTGCAGCACGGCTCTCACGCGGAGATTACAGCCCGTCTCCGAATCCGAAGGACATCAAAGAATTTGATAAAATCGCAGCTGCTTTCGAAAAAATGTCATGCAGCATTCAGCAGAGAGAAAAAGAAATCAATAACCTCAACCGAGACCTTGCACAAAAACTCAATGAAATTATCAAGCTGCACAACATGAACGAGATGGTGCTTTCCTCGGCCGCAGAAGCTATCTTCGGATTGAATCACAAAGGAAACATTATTTTTATCAACACCGCAGCATGCAAAATGCTGGGTTACAGCAAGAAAGAACTCATTCATCAAAACCATCACGAGATGTGCCATTCCAGCAAAGAAAACGGGGCTCCATATCCTGTGGCTGACTGCCCGCTGCACTCTACTCTCAGGGATGGACAGCCCCAGAGGGGTACCGATGCATTTATAAGAAAGGACGGCACATTCGTCCCGGTCGACTATTACTCCATGCCCGTCTTTGACCAAGGAAGCCTGCAAGGCATAGTTGTTTCCGCCATTGATATCAGCGAGCGGTTGAAGTCAGAAGAGGAAATGCAAAAACTGCGCAGCCTGCTGAGCAACATTATTAACTCCATGCCTTCCGTGCTCATCGCAGTGGACAGCTCAGCGAAAGTAATCCAGTGGAATGCACAGGCAGAACTTGAATCCGGGATAAAAAACGAAGAAGTATCCGGCCGTGATCTTAAGGAAGTTTACCCAAGACTCTCCTCAAAAATTACGGAAATCCATACAGCCATGCAAAGCTCCACCCCCTGTAGCGAAGGTAGACTTACCTACCAGCAGAATGGAAGGACATATCACGAGGATATCACCATCTATCCCCTGACCAGCAATGGAATTGAAGGAGCTGTTATCCGTCTGGACGACGTAACTGACAAGGTTAACCTTGAACAAATCATAATTCAATCCGAAAAGATGATGTCACTTGGGGGACTTGCAGCTGGAATGGCCCATGAGATAAACAACCCGTTGGCTGGTATTTCCGGAAATATTTACAACATGCACAAACGCATTTTCGGAGATCTTCCTGCCAATCACGCAACTGCGGATCAATGTGGGGTATCACTTGAAGATATGCGCAACTATCTGAAACAACGTGACATACCTAAAATGCTGGACGCCATTAAAACTTCCACTGAACGCGCCTCCACCATTGTCCGCAACATGCTCAGTTTCAGCCGCAAGAGTGAACAGAGCATGGGGTCCCATAACATGGCTGATTTACTGGAAGAAACAATTGACATCGCCGCCAGTGACTATGACCTGAAAAAACAATTTGATTTCAAAAAAATCAAGATCATACGCGATTACGATAAAAATATACCCAAGGCTTATTGCGAGAGAAGTGAAATTCAACAGGTATTTTTCAATCTCCTGAAAAATGGAGCTGAAGCCATGAAAGATAAGCACTACACTGAATCCGGCCCCTGTTTTTCCTTAAGAACATTTCAGGAAGGACCGGAAGTCGTAGTTCAAATAGAAGACAACGGACCGGGAATGGATGTGGAAACCAGATCACGAATATTTGAACCTTTTTATACAACCAAGCCTGTTGGCAAAGGCACAGGGTTAGGCCTTTCGGTTTCCTATTTTATTATCGCCGAACAGCACGGAGGCTCCATGACCATTGATTCGGAGCCGGGCAGCTGGACCCGTTTTACCATCAAGCTACCTGTCAATTTAGGGCAGTAAACCACCAAAATTTAAATTTTGTACTTAAAACTCGCCGTAAAACGAAAAAAGGACTTACAATTTTCATTGTAAGTCCTTGAAAAATCTTGTGGGGCAGGAGGGAATTAAACCCACGACCTCTTGAATGCCATTTTAAAGCATCCAATCTCTTCATAAAGAAGGGCTGTCACTTCTTCCTCTTACTTTGCGGAAGAACCTGCTCCGCTGGAAAAAAGTTCTGAAGCATTTTCCAGAAATTGCTTTTTCCATTTAAAAAACAGACCTTTTTCGTGTAATTTCTTCAAAACTAAAATAACTGCTACGGACACACAATCCTTTCAATAGGGATAAGGTGTCCGCGGCAGAATAATATCAAAACATCACCCTTAACTACTTCCCTTCAGGAATACCCTCAAGAAAAGTATAAGTGTCCACAAGCGGTTCTTGAGCCAGCAATGGCCCTACTTTTTCAATAAGAGTCTTGTAGTATGGAGTAGCAAGATGCGCATCTAACGCAGCTTGATCCACGTACTTTTCGTAAAAGAAATAACTTTCAGGATTCGATTTTGAACGATGCAGACGGTACTCAAGTGCCCCTTTTTCCTGTGCAGTCTCGGGAATCATAATGCGCAACGCAGTTTCAAATTCCTCTTCCATACCTTTCTTCGCCTGCAATAAAGCTGTCAATATAACCATTGTTAAACCTCCATTATTTTGTTGAAGATTGGACTATGGTCTTTTGGGGTCTGCTCGTATTGTAAAAATGCGTCATACTAGTCTGGCTGTCCAAAAATGACCGCGGAGTTTGCCCGGTAAACTCTTTAAAATCCCGAATAAAATGAGACTGATCGTAATAACCGTGTTCTAAAGCGGTGCCCAGCATATCATCTGCTCCAATCAGCAGCAGAGACTTAACAGTGTGTTGAAACCGGGAAAGACGGATAAAACGTTTGGGCGTTACCCCCATGGCTGTCTTGAACATCCTTTGAAACTGACGAACTCCCATACCGACTTGATCACTTATATTTACCGGTCGGACAAAGGAATGGTCATAATAAAAACTGTCTACAGCATGATCAATATGGCGACCATTATCCAATAAAGGGTGCAATCTTTTAAGTAAGTACGCTTCGATGAACCTAACGCGCTCCTGAAAATCATTTGCCTCGTCTATCTGTTGAGCCAAAAGGCGACTTTCAGCACCCAAAAGCTCTCCGGCATCAATAAAACTGTCAGCCAATTGCTCAGCGGGTATTGGGCAAAAATAGCGAAAAGCTCCAGTTCGAAAGCGAATAGAAATAAATTTGGTCTTCGAAGAAGCTCTTAAAATAGCAGACTTAGAACGCAAACAGATAAGATGTGCCCGAGGCAATTTCTCAATTTCGCCGTCACGATATTCAAGGGATAAAGGAGCACCGTAATGAAAGGTAACTTCCTTGCCGGTTCCGGGCAGCATACGAGAACGCAACAACCCTTCTGACTCATCTCCTTCCCAAGCCCAAAACCGATCCACATAACGATAAAGCTCAGGACAAGGGAAAGCCTGTTGTTTAATTCTATGGTTACTCATAAAAGCTACCTCAAAAAAAAGGACTTACAATTTTCATTGTAAGTCCTTGAAATATCTGGTGGAGCTGGAGGGAATTGAACCCACGGCCTCTTGAATGCCATTCAAGCGCTCTCCCAACTGAGCTACAGCCCCACTTGTGTTGGGTGAAGAAGGATTTATAAAAACCTGCCCCTGCTGTCAACTCTCTTTTTCAATTATTTTAATATAAATCGATTTCCCTAGCCGTCCGCTTCGGTTAAGCTGGGCTTCATATCGCCCTCTGTAAACAAAACACAAACACTCGTTTACTTTTTATAAACATTAACTATTGCCTCAAGCGTCGACTTGCAGTATCTTGTCTTCAGTTTGACGCTGTCTAACCTGCTATTTTTAAATGAGGTACCATGCTGGACATTGCCTTAAAGATACTTTCAAAATTTGCATGGGTTTCCGTGGTCTTTATCGGCATCACGGTGATCAGTTTCTGGGTTATCCATCTTGCACCCGGATCACCCACCGATATGCAGACCACCCTGAACCCTACTGCGACAGTTGAAACCCGCCAGAAGTTGGAAAAACTGTACGGTCTGGATAAGCCTATCCACGAACAATATATCAACTGGGTCACCCGTATGGCTAAGTTCGATTTCGGACTATCCATGTCCGGCGATCGCCGCCCGGTCTGGGATCGCATTAAAGAGCGATTGCCGCTGACTTTCGGCATGAACATGGCCTCGTTGTTTCTGACATTAATAATTGCCGTGCCCATCGGCATGTACTCGGCATGGAAACAAGACGGCTGGTTTGACCGAAGTATGACCGTGCTGGTCTTCATTGGATTTGCCATGCCGGGATTCTGGCTGGCCCTGCTACTCATGCTCTGGCTGGGTATCTACTACCCCATTTTTCCTATATCCGGACTGACCTCACTTGATTACGAACTGCTTTCCCCATGGGGAAAAATGGTTGATCTGGCCCGCCATCTGGCATTGCCCATCTTTATTTATACTTTCGGAAGCTTAGCCGGAATGTCGCGGTTCATGCGTTCTTCCATGCTGGAAGTACTCCGGCAGGACTACATTACCACCGCCAAGGCCAAGGGACTGCCCATGCGCACAGTGCTTTTCAAACACGCGCTGCGTAACGGTCTGCTCCCGGTTATCACCATCCTCGGCCTGTCCATTCCCGGACTCATCGGTGGCAGTGTAATCATTGAATCCATCTTTGCCCTGCCCGGACTGGGACAACTTTTCTACGGAGCAGTTATGGCCCGTGACTATTCTTTGATCATGGGTTCGCTGGTACTAGGTGCCATGCTGACCCTTGCAGGAAACCTGCTGGCAGACATGGCTTACGGGCTGGCTGATCCGCGTATCCGCGCCGGAGGGCAGGACTGATGAGTAAGAAAAGACCGCTCACTCCGCCCTCGAAACTGCAAAAATACGGGCTGCTCTACCTCGGACTTTTCCTTGTAGGCACAGTTTCGCTGGCTGCCATTTTTGCACCCCTGTTAACTCCGTATGATCCCAATGCCCTGAACGTGGATCATCTGCTACAAGGTCCCAGCACAACTCATCTTTTCGGTACAGACGCGCTTGGACGTGATGTTTTCTCCCGCATGCTTTACGGCGGACGTGTTTCACTCTGGGTCGGCTTTGTGGCGGTGGGAATCTCCACTGCCATCGGGCTGGCACTTGGCCTTGCTGCCGGATATTTCGGTGGGCTGGTGGATGAAATCATCATGCGCGGGGTGGATGTGATGCTCTGCTTTCCGTCTTTTTTTCTTATCCTCGCGGTCATCGCCTTTCTTGAACCGGGACTGACCAACATCATGATCGTCATCGGCTTTACCTCATGGATGGGCGTAGCAAGGCTGGTCCGGGCAGAAACTCTTTCCCTGCGCAAGCGTGATTTTGTGCTAGCCTCACGGCTGGCCGGAGCCGGACCTACCCGCATCATGCTGACCCACATTCTGCCTAACGCCATCACTCCCGTGCTGGTCTCGGCAACACTTGGTGTGGCCGGGGCAATCCTTGTGGAATCCTCACTCAGCTTCCTCGGCCTTGGAGTACAGCCCCCGGAACCGTCATGGGGCAACCTGCTCATGGACGGCAAAGAAGTGCTTGAAATCGCACCATGGCTATCCATCTTTCCCGGCATGGCTATCCTGCTGACCGTACTCGGCTATAATCTGCTCGGCGAAGCCCTGCGTGACATCCTCGACCCCAGACTGAAACAATAACGGTGATTCAACATGCTGGAACTGCTTAGAATACGCGACCTCGCACTCATTGAAGACGCTGAAATAGAATTCTCACCGGGCATGAATGTGCTCACCGGGGAAACCGGTGCCGGTAAATCCTTCATCCTGCGGGCAATTGATTTCCTGACCGGACAAAAAATGCGCCCGGACATGGTTCGTCCCGGCAAGGAACAGGCTTTTGTGGAAGCCCTGTTCATCCACCCGGACGGATCAGAATCCATTGTACGGCGGGTACTTTCGGCACAAACGGGCCGCAGCCGGGTTTACGTGGATGACAAGCTGAGTTCACAGAACACCATCCGCGAAATGGGCGCATCCATGATCCTGCACACCAGCCAGCACGCCCAGCAAAAACTGCTTCAGCCCGCCTACCAATGCCGCATGCTGGATACATTTCTGGATGATATTTCCCTGCCGATTAAAAAGGATGACATCCTAACTGAGCTACGGGCATTGCTGACCAAAAAAGAAGAACTGAAAGTACGCTCCTCTTCCCTGCTGGAGAAAAAAGATTTCCTTGAATTCCAACGCACTGAAATTGAAAAAGTAGCCCCCTACCCGGACGAAGAAAACGAATTACTGGAAAAGAAAAACGCCTTACGCGCGCAGGAAGATGCCGGAAAATGCATTGAGAACGCCATGGATATCATGCGCGGACCACTGGATGTGTCCGGCGGTGTTTCAGCACTAGGCATGGAAATGGAGCGTATTTGCGAACTTTTTCCTGATTTTGGTCAGGACCGGGAAGCAGTCATTGAATTTAAACATTTCCTTGATGAGCTGGCAGGTAAACTTCGTGCTCAGCCCCTTGATTTTAATTCCGAAGAATCCATCGACGACATTGAATCACGGCTCTACGAACTTTCAAAACTTAAACGCAAACTCGGCCGAACTCTTGACCAAATTGTTGATCTGCAACAGGAAATTCAAGACAATTTAGACTTCTTAGATTCCTGCGCCCTTGAGCTGGCCCAGATCGAAAAAAAAGAAAAAGAATTAGTCGAACAGCTTTCCGAAGCTCTTACAAAACTGGCGACAGCCCGTGAAATCGCAGCTACAAAGCTGACAGATCGGGTAGTGACAGAGCTTAAAGGACTTGGATTTTCTGAGCATGTGCAGGTTAAATTTGAATTCCAGCCCCACGAACTTTATCCCGGACTTAATGAAATGCGCGGGCGTTTGATGTGGATTCCCAACCCCGGTCAGGCCGCCCAGCCGCTGGACAAAATCGCATCCGGCGGTGAGCTTTCCCGCTTCCTGCTGGCAATCACTGGGCTGCAAGGCGAATCCGAAAAGCCGACTCTCATCTTTGATGAAGTAGACTCCGGCATCGGCGGGCATACCCTGAACCGGGTAGGAGAAAAAATGCAGGACCTCGCTGACCGCCAACAGCTCATCGTCATCAGCCACTGGCCGCAACTCGCCAAACTGGCCGAACGTCATTTCCTGATCCACAAAGGTGTGGTTAACAAAGAAACTTTTACTACCTGTCGGCAGTTGGATTCTGTTGAAGTTGATGTTGAATTGGCTCGGATGGCTGGGGAGGAATAAAAAACCACTTGACGCCCCCCCCTCCCATGAATATTATCCCTCTACGTTCTTTGAATCGAAAAAAGATTACTCATGAAGAGGATGCGAGGGAATTCGGCCCGTCGACCATCCGGCAACCTGCTCCAGCAGCAAGGTGCCAATGCCTTCCCCGTATGGGGTCCATGAGAGGGATTTAATAAATTGAATTTCTTTAAGGCATTTCCGAATGGGAATGCCTTTTTTCGTTTCTGGAGACCCGAAGAGCTAACTAAGCACACTCAGAACAACTAGGGTTGTTTGAGCAAGATTTTAATTAAATCTTATTGTTAGCATTAACCGGGAAATCCGGTGGGAGGATTTATGGATACTTGCGCTCCCACCTTAAAAACAGATGCCGCTAAAATGCCCGAATGAGGAAAGTTTTGCTTGGCACATGAACTGCAATGCAAAACATCAGGCGTCAAATGCTTCAGGGCATTCATATGGAAGCAGGACGCAAACATGGAGACAATCCAATGACCGACATCGTAAAAAAAGCCACCGGCAATTTCCACTCAGGAACAATCTGTTTCTTTTGCAGGGACAATGAAAGTGACCCTTTTCCCGCTGATTACACTGATCCTCTGGCTCTGCTGGGCGACATCAGCGAACTCCATCTCGGAAAAGTTCAGCAGGACGAACTCCGCAAAATCCTGACCCGTGAAATTGAAGAAGACGGAGCTGAATCCGTATGGAAAAACCGCACTTACCGTAAGAACATCATCCTGTCCTTCGGCAAGTTGGTCTAACCTCTACGGCTTAAGCCGAAAGTGACTTACAAAGCCCACCGGGATTAATTCCGGTGGGCTTTTCTTATGTCCTTGCAATTAGGGGCATGTATGTTTAAAAAATAGCAACATCACAATCCGGGGGAAAACACATGAACATCAAAGGCTTTTTGAAAACCGCAATACTGCCCGCCGCCCTGCTAGCTATGACCGTTACATCCGCAGCGGCTGAAGAAACATTTTTTACTGTCATCAACCATACTGACAGCGTTATCCGGGTCTGGGGTAAATCCAATGATTTCAAATTCGGACGCATCAAACCGAATACCATTGCCGATTGCACCTGCAATGCTTTATACAACAAAGACTGCTTCGACAAAAAAGGCGGTAAGGCTAAAGTCAAACTGGCCCTTGAAGCGAGCAACGGTAAAGACCTCTATTCCGGGGATACCTGCACCAAACTTTACGTTGACCCCGGAACCTTCATCGATGTGACTCTCGATACAGATGGAAGGCACATCAAGTGTACCATTATCGATGAATACGAAATAAGACAGCCCATCCCCTCCTTTGAAAAAGCCGACACCAACAATGACGGCAAGATTGATGAGCAGGAAGCTGAGGCCATCCAGTTAAAAGCCAATTTCAAAGATTTTGACCATGACCTGAATCAGGAACTGAACCCCAAGGAATTCGACCGGGCCATCAACAAAATCAATATTTTCCGTGGCGTGCCTTTTTAGTAACCGGAGACAAATATGAGCAAAACTAATTCAGTACTTGAAGCCCTTTATGAACGCCGTTCCATCAGGAAATTCACTGACGAACCGGTTTCACGCGATGACCTGACCGCAATCCTTGAAGCCGGACGCTGGGCACCCAGCGGGCTGAACAACCAGCCATACCGTTTTCTGGTAATCCATGAGGATGACGCAAGAGTCGCCCCCCTTGCGGAGTGCACCAAATACGGACACATAGTTAAGGCAGCCAAAGTGCTGATCTGCATTTTTCTGGATAAACAAGCCGTGTACAGCGAGATGAAAGATCATCAGGGCGCGGGAGCCTGTATTCAGAATATGATGCTGGCCGCGCATTCCCTCGGATTGGGAACCGTCTGGCTTGGAGAAATCATCAACCAGCAGGATCAGGCCCTGGAAGCACTGAACCAGCCTGCTGGAAAATACGAACTTCAGGTTGTCCTCGCCCTCGGCCACCCGGACCAGAAAGGCAACTCAAAACGAAACGAACTCTCAGAATATATGTTGGAGGATTTTTAATGGAAATCAAGATTTTTCCTCTTGGTCCGCTTGAGACCAATTGCTTTGTAATTGTTAATGAAAACAAGGCTCTGGTTATTGATCCGGGCGGCGACCCCACCCCGGTACTCTCCTATCTTAAGAAAACCGGAGTGGAGCTGGAACGCATCCTGAATACGCATCTTCACTTTGACCATATTCTCGGTAACCGGGCACTGGCTGATGCCAGCGGAAAAACCATTTACGCTTCAAACGATGACCTCGTACTCATGGACACACAGGTCGGGCGCGGTGGACTGATGGGCTTTCCTGAGGTTCCACATTTTGAAACCGAACACATCGGGGAAGGTGAGACTGAATTGATCGGACTGGAATGTAAAATTTACTCCACCCCCGGTCATACTCCGGGCAGCCTGACCTTCCACTTCCCGGCCCTGAAAGCAGCAATTGTCGGTGACCTCATCTTCCGCCGCTCCATCGGCAGAACAGATTTCCCCTACGGCGATACAGAACAGCTGCTGACTTCAGTTAAGGAAAAGATATTCACGCTCCCGGCTGAAACCGAGCTTTTTGCGGGACACGGCCCCTCCACCTCCGTGGGTGACGAGATAAACCATAATCCCTATTTCAGCGGGGTTGAAATTTAAGCGGAGACTGACATGAGCAAACAAAAAATTGTCGATGCCCGCAACAAATGCTGAGGCGTGGGACTGGAGGTAGGTTGGTACCTCCGTTTTGCACGAACCGATGAAATAACTGCCCTTGTGGACAAAGGAACGGTAGAACAGCTCTATCATCAGCTGGAAATTCTGCCCGAGTGGACTCTGGAAACATTCGAAGAGGAAGACCACATCCGCGCAGTTTTCCGCAGTAAAGAACCACGGGCCAAAAAGAACGATTAAAATGAAACAGCTTCCGGTAATATTCAAATGCAGCCACCACCGAAAAGGGAACAGCGACCTTGCTGCCGACCTTTTCCTGAAGGGAATCCGTTCTGCCGGGGGGGACGCGGAAACCGTCAACCTCGGTGATATGGATTTCGAGCATTGTATCGGCTGCCTGAAATGCCGCAGTGCAGCGGACAATCGCTGTATATTCGCAGATAAGGACGGGGCGCAGAAATTATACTCAAAAATGATTTCCGCCCCTTTTACTTTCTTTGCCTCTCCTATATACTTTTACCACCTGCCCTCACGGTTCAAAACTTTCATTGACCGGGGTCAGTGGGCATTTGAAGCCGCAACCGGAAATTCCGAAATAATGGCCGGACTGGGCAAGCGGAATGCATATGCCTGCTTTGTGGCCGGAAGACCTAAAGGGGAAAAACTGTTTGAGGGCGCTGAACTCTCACTCAAATTTTTCCTCAGATTCTTCAAAGCCGAACTCCAGCCGGCAATGGTCTTTCGGGGCATAGATGAACCGCACGATCTGGAAAATGACACAGAAAAATGCACACTCATCAGCAAATACGGAGAGGAAGCATGGCAGAGGAATATAAATAATGAGTGAAGACATTTTCCCCAATTTAAAAGTGCTTGTTGCTGAAGATTCAGCCCCGGTGCGCCTCGTGCTAAAAACCTATCTCGGCAAGCTGGGCATTGATCCGCAATTTGCTGAGGATGGAAGTGAGGCATTGAAAATGCTCACCTCGGAACGTTTTGACATAATATTCATGGACGTGCACATGCCGGAAATGGATGGGCGCGACGTCGTTGCCAAGGCACGCCAAGAGGGAATAAGGATTCCAATCATTGCCATGACCACCGGGGATAACCCGGATCTACTGAGCAGCTGTCTCCAATCAGGCTACGACAGTTTCCTGCTCAAGCCGATCTTAAAAGAAAACATCATCCGTTTAGTAAGAAAATATCAGCCAAATAATTAAGCGATGTTCGCGAAGATCCAGCAATATATATCTCCCATTGCCACTCTGACGAGGCTGAAAAAAATAATCAGAGAGAACCGTTGTCCGGCCTGCCTGAACATTCACACGGGAAAAGGATTATGCGAATCCTGCCTCAGCACCATCAAGCCCAAGCCGGAAAATATATGTATCGTCTGCGGGGAGGAACTCAATTCCCCGGACGCACACTCCCTGCCCTGTATCACCTGCCAGACAGTGCCCCGTAACTTCAGCAGACTTTATTTTTACGGTCTGCATAAAGGGTTGCTGCGCGACATGCTACTTGGCTGGAAATTCAATAATCAATATGGATACAGCACGGTTTTTCAACAATTCATCGAACAGCGTTGCGCAGAGATACCTGAAACAAGCTGCCCGGATTTGATTATCCCGGTCCCACTGCATGCTGCCAGGCTGCGGGAACGTGGCTTCAACCAGTCACTTGTTCTTGCCCGGTTTGCATCCTCAGTCACCGGGGCGAAAATATCCGCCAAAGCTCTGATCCGGACCCGTAAAACCATTCCCCAGACAAAACTTAGCGGTGCTGAAAGACGTAAGAACCTGCATACCGCTTTCACTGCCGATCCATCCCTTGTTGAGGGGAAAAAAATCCTGCTCATGGACGATGTCTATACAACCGGCTCCACCGTGGATGAATGCGCCCGAACCCTGCTGGAATCCAGAGCTGAGAAGGTAGAAGTGATGACCCTTTCTCGGGCCTTGATATAAGTCTTACTTATAGGTAAAATTGATTTTTTACCCAAAGTTTTTCAAATACATACTTTCCTTCAAGGAGACTGGCATTGTCCTTCAATATCTCAGAGTGGGCCCGGATTACCCATAACGACACTCCCGTATATCTCAGACCTAATTCCCCGGACTGGTTTGTCCCAACATCTTCCGGTGATAAACTGCTGGATTTCATTCAGAAGAACCCCGACACAAAACTTTCCATTGAAGATAAACGTTTTCTCATGCGCTTGCCTGATGCGGACGAATCTATCTACCTTGGAAGATACGAATTACTGAAAACAGACTCCCTGCGCGAACTCTGGTTCCACATTACTGACAATTGCAACATGGCCTGCACCCACTGCCTATTTTCCTCTTCACCGCAAGCCAAGCGGGAACTGAAAACAGAAAGAGTGCTTGATCTGACCGCACAAGCAGAAAAACTGGGATGCCGAATGTTCGCCATTACTGGCGGGGAACCGTTAGTTCACAAAGGGCTGGATACGATCCTGACCCGCATGCTGGAGATCGAATCCAGTCACGTTGCCGTGCTGACCAACGGGCTGACCGTAAAAAAATTCTTTTCAAAAAACCGTTACGACTTCAACCGCTTGCATTTGCAAATAAGCGTGGACGGCATCGGCAAAACACACGACAAACTGCGTGGCGAAGGTATGTTCAAGCGACTTGAGCAATCCCTGAACTGGCTTTCTGCCGAAGGAATTCCCTTCACGCTCTCCATGTGCGTGACCAAAGCAAATGTACACGAGATGAAGGATGTGGTGGAGTTTGCGGCCCGTACCGGGGCTTCAAATGTGCATTTCATGTGGTATTTCGTACGCGGACGGGGGGAATCCAAAGAGTTCGTCAAGCCGGATAAAATATATCCCCACCTTCTTGAAGCATGGGAAACCGGGGAACGAACCGGGGTGACTATTGATAATGTTGAAGCGGTCAAAAGTATGATTTTTGCCCCCTGCGGCACAATCCACGACGGATCAACAGCGGGGTGGGAATCTTTAGCTGTAGGCCCGGATGAAAATTTATATCCTTCTGCTGCTACGGTCGGAATTGAAAAGCTAGCCACTTGTATTAATGATAATTTAGGACAAGCATGGAAAGAAAGCTCAGCACTTGAAAAGCTGCGCAAAAGCAGTGGTAAAGATCTAAACACGCCTTTTAAATTGATCCTCGGCGGTGGCGATACCGACCACAGCTTTATGCACCGCGAAAGTTTCCTTGGGGACGATCCTTACAGCCCGCTTTATGAAAAACTGGCCTTGGAATTGATTACCCGTAAGAGCCGCGAATCACAACCGCATGACACCCCGCAGTTGCTTCTTAAAATGGGAGACAAGCTGGACCGTTGTTCCGGGCATGGCCCGGTGGCCCTGACCCACACCAACTGTCTGCTGGCCGTTGCCGGGAACAACAGCCTTGCAGTGGTCAAAGATTTCTACACCGAAGCTGCTGACACAGCCAAAGAGGATATCCTCAACCCCGCCTGTTACGATCCTGCGCTGATGAATCATATCCCCGAAAAATACCGTTTCCGTGGTTACGGATGCGGTTCGCCAATCATGGATGCCGGAATCTCGACTGGTGAGCATGTGGTAGATCTTGGCAGCGGACGAGGCATAGAATGTTTCATTGCCGCTAAAATGACCGGAAAAAAAGGCAAAGTGACCGGAATTGACATGCTTGATCCCATGCTTGCCCATGCCCGTGAAGGGCAAGCAGCAGTTGCCGATTCGCTTGGTTACGACAATATGAGTTTCCGCAAGGGCTACCTCGAAACCCTGCCCCTTGATGAAGGAACCGCCGACCTGCTGCTCTCAAACTGTGTTCTCAATCTTTCCACCGACAAACGACGCACCTTTGCCGAGATGTTTCGGGTGCTAAAGCCCGGAGGCAGACTGACCATCTCTGACGTGGTCTGTGAAACCGAACCGGGACCGGAAATCCGCAATGACGACACCCTACACGGGGAATGCATTGCCGGAGCGCAGACTCAAAAGAATCTTTGCGGCCTGCTCGAAGAAGCGGGATTTGAATCCCTGATCATGATCAAACGGTTCCCTTACCGCACTGTGGGTGGACACCAATTCTTTTCCCTGACCTTTTCAGCCCGCAAACCGGAAGAAAAAGATACGGTCAAAACTGTTTATCGAGGCCCATTGGCTACTGCTATTACTTCCGGCGGAACAATCCTTACCCCCGGCAGCGTGATGGAAATCCCGGAACAGGAGGCGAATCTCCTAGGTGAACAATTATTCATTATAAATAATGACGGTGCGGTGGATAATGTTTTCATCGGCGAATCCTGCTGTTGTCCCACACCGGATTCCTTTGACAAACCAAAGCCGGAAATGAAAACCAACTCAGTGCCTCCTTCCCTTAAAAACATGGAAGGGTGCATGGTTTGCGGGGCGGATCTTGAATACCTGACCGAATACCGCAAAATGGTCTGCTGTTTCTGCGGGGAAGAGCACGAAGCCAATGGACACTGCGTGAAGGGCCACTTTGTCTGCGACAAATGTCACAGCAAGGACGGTATGGAAGTACTGCCCCACCTGCTAAAATCCAGCACGGAAACCGATATGATCGAGCTGCTAAAAAAAGCGCGCAGCCATCCGGCAATTCCCATGCATGGCCCTGAACACCATGCCCTTGTTCCGGGCGTAATTGCCGCTGCCTATAAAAACAGCGGTGGGGGTATTGACGACAAGGTCATTGATACGGCAGTATCACGCGGCGCAAAAGTTGCCGGAGGGTTTTGCGGATTCATGGGAATCTGCGGTGCAGCCATCGGCGTAGGTACGGCCATGAGTGCCATTCTGGAAGCAACCCCCTTTACAGCGTCTGAACGCTCCATTGCCCAGAAAGGAACACTGGCGGCTCTAAAACTTATTGCGGACATAGAAGCTGCGCGCTGTTGCCAGCGAGACTGCTGGCTGGCCTTGAAGGCTGCGGCACAGGTTTCAGAAGATGTTCTGGGCTTGCGCCTTAAGGCAGATGCGCATATACTATGCGATCAAATGAAAACAAATAAAGAGTGTATGGGGCGCAATTGCCCGGTGATTAGAAACTGTAAAGGTAATCAACCGCCTGTCACTCAACTTCTGGGTAAGATAACAAATTCTGAAAAAAAAGTTTAATTCCTACTTGACTTTTCCATCTAGATACGAATATCTTCCCCTCTCTTACGTGACGGAGGTAAGCAAAAAATGTATGCAATAATTGAGACTGGCGGCAAGCAGTTCCGCGTTGAAGAAGGTCTGGAACTCAATGTCCAGAAAATGGACGCTGAAGCAGGCACCAAAGTCGATCTGGATAAAATTCTTCTTATCGGTCAGGGCGAAGACGTCAAAATCGGTGCTCCTTATGTTGAAGGTGCGAAAGTATCTTGCTCTATCCTTGAACATGGTCGTGATAAAAAGATCATCGTTTTCAAAAAAAGACGCAGGAAAGACTCTCAGACCAAACAGGGTCATCGTCAGGACTACACAAGAATCAAAGTGGAAGCCATTCAGGCTTAAGCTTGACGACAGAACCTACTAAGGAGGCTAATAATGGCTCATAAGAAAGCGGGCGGTAGCTCGAAAAACGGTCGCGATAGTAATGCCCAAAGACGTGGTGTAAAACGTTTTGGTGGTCAGGAAGTACTGGCTGGCAACATACTTGTTCGCCAGGTTGGTAGTAAAGTCCACGCTGGTACAAACGTTGGCACCGGTAGAGACTGGACTCTGTTTGCACTGGTTGACGGTGTTGTGAAGTACGAAAAGTACATTCGCAAAAACCGCGTTAAAACCAGAGTACACATCGTTCCTGCCGAAGCCTAGACATCAGGCGAAAGCTTTTTTTCAGGCAGGGGTCGCATTACACAATGCGTCCCCTGCCTTTTCGTGTCTTTTCGGCAGTATTACTTTATAGTAAATAAATCATATTTCTCCGATTTCACTCCCCTCAAGAATTCCATTTTCTTTGGCAGGGAGACGAAATCACTCAACAAAAGCGCGAAGCGCATCCTAATCAGGTATTTGTTATGAAATTCATAGATGAAGCAACTATCACGGTACGTTCCGGCAAGGGCGGTAACGGATGCGTGGCATTCCGCAGGGAAAGATTTATCCCCAAGGGCGGCCCCAGCGGCGGTGACGGCGGTAAAGGCGGAGACCTTATTTTCCGCGGCAGTTCCAAACTTCTGACCCTCTATGACTTCAGACTCAAAAGAGTCTACGAAGCCAGGAGCGGCCAACAGGGCATGGGCCGTGATAAATACGGTAAAGCTGCTGATGATGCCATTATCGATCTTCCTCTCGGTACACTTGTATATGAAGTGAACACTGAGGACGGCTCTGAAAAGCTCATCGCCGACCTCACTCAGGAAGGACGCGAAGAAATAATCTGCAAGGGCGGAGACGGCGGACGTGGTAATATCCACTTCAAATCTTCCACCAACCAGGCACCGCGTCAGTCTGAAGAAGGTTTTCCCGGTGAAGAAAAGCGCATTCGCTTGCAGCTTAAGATCATTGCGGACGTTGGCCTGCTAGGTCTGCCAAATGCAGGTAAATCAACCTTCATTTCCAAAATTTCCGCTGCGAAACCCAAAATCGCAGCCTACCCTTTCACCACCCTCGTGCCCAACCTCGGCGTGGTGGATGATGACATGGGCAGCAAACTGGTCATCGCGGACATTCCCGGCCTGATTGAAGGGGCCAGCGAAGGACTGGGACTGGGGCACCGTTTCCTCAAGCATGTGGAACGGACCAGATTCCTCGTCCATATCCTCAGCGCAGAAGACCTGAGCCTTGAAGATCCGCTGGACGGATTCAATATGCTCGACGAAGAGCTGCGCATTTTCGATGAGGAAATGGCCGCTAAAACCCAGCTGCGGGTCATCAACAAAATAGACCTTCTTTCCGAGGAAGACCTTGAATCAATCAAGGCTAAAGCTGAGGAAGCAGGTCAGAAAATTTATTTCATATCCGCCCTCCACAGTGACGGGGTTCAGGAACTCCTCAAAGATATGTGGGACAGATTCAAAGCCATGAATCAAGAGGAAGAAGATGAGCAGGACGAACAACAGGATTGAGACATTACAGGAAGCTAAACGCATTGTTGTAAAAATCGGCAGCGCGGTTCTGACCACGGCAGAGGGGATCAACCTCGGCCTGATCTGCCGCCTTGCCGACCAGCTGGCGACCCTGCACGAACGCGGGGTCGATATAGTCCTCGTATCGTCCGGTGCAGTTGCTGCCGGACGAAATTCCATTCCTTCCGGTGCAAAACTGGATGACCTGCCCGCGCGGCAGGCCGCCTCGGCCATCGGTCAGTCCCGGCTCATGCATGAGTATGACGAGACATTCCGCCGTTTCGGCCTTGTGACCTCTCAGGTCCTGCTCACCCGTGACGACCTCAAGCACCGCGACCGTTTCCTTAATGCCCGCAACACCCTTTCAAGACTGCTTGAATGGCGGGTAATCCCCATCATCAATGAAAACGACACCGTGGCTGTTCAGGAACTGGAATTCGGGGATAACGACACCCTCGCCAGCCTGATCTTAAACGTGGTGGAAGCAGATCTTTTCATCAACCTCACTTCCGCTGACGGGGTCTTTGACAAGAACCCGGACAAGAATCCCGATGCCAAGCCGCTGGCCTGCATTGAGAACGTCCATGACCTCGATCTTGACGCCATGTGCGACGGCAAAACCGCCGTGGGGTCCGGGGGAATGTTCTCCAAGATGCGCGCAGCCAACCGTGCTGCCCAGCTCGGAGTACCTACTCTGATCCTCGCAGGCAAAGAGCGCATGATCATTGAACGCGTTTTTAACGGTGAAGAGTGCGGAACATGGATCGTGC
Organism: Marinifilum sp. JC120; assembly: GCA_004923195.1. Classification (NCBI taxonomy): domain Bacteria; kingdom Pseudomonadati; phylum Bacteroidota; class Bacteroidia; order Marinilabiliales; family Marinifilaceae; genus Marinifilum; species Marinifilum sp. JC120. The sequence continues at coordinate 229,817 of RDSB01000002.1, forward strand.
CCGATGAAAAATCCGTATCAAGGCGCAAGTACTGGCTGGCTTATCATTGTGATCCTGCCGGAGATCTGGTCATTGATGCCGGGGCTGAAAAGGCGTTGCTTTCCGGGGGTAAGAGTTTATTACCAGCCGGGATATCCGAAGTTGAGGGAAAATTTAAAGCCGGAGAACTCGTCCGCGTGGTCAACACATCAGGCAAGTCTCTTGCTGTGGGATTGTCCTGTTATAGCTCCGCAGACATGATCAAAATCATGGGCTGCAAATCCTGCAATATCGAGTCTATCCTCGGTAAATGCCCCTACCCCGAAGCCATTCACCGGGATAATCTGCTGCTGGACGCTGCTTTGTAAGAATGATTCCGGCGGCCCTTCGGGGACCAAAGAACCCTTTGGAAAGAGTTCTCTGGACTATCCTCAACTTTTCATCAGGGCTTCGCCGCTGAACATATTAAATCCATCATGTTTATCACTTAGGACAGGTTTTTAAAACCTGTCCTTTTTTTTGCCCTATAATTATGCCGTGAACGGATTAATTATTTTTAACTATTTTTTTATCATGATCATATAAAGCTTTCTTAAGAACCACCGATTATTACCTCAATACAGGACTTACTTAAGTCTAAGTAAAAGGGGCAAAGATCATGCGTATCTCATCATTCGGACAATCAACAACTTCCGCTTTCGACATCAAAGCAATTACCGATGATTTCAAAAAGATAAACGCGGACAAAATTGCAGCTGAAAAAAAGAAAATAGAAGAGGGCATCAAAACCGAAAAAAATATATCGCAAAATGACCTTGGTTTTAAAATCGAAATGGCCATAAACGAATCATGCAAGTTCCTGCATGAAGGAATATCCAAAATATTCATAGGTGGAGAGTCCACTCTGGCCGGTAGGAGTAGTAAAGAATACGACAAACACATTGATGCCCTATCCGAAGCAATACAACTACAGGACTACAAAAAAGCAGAAAAACTTATAGACAAGTTCTTCGGTGGAAGCACTGACAAAATTATCAGCAAAATCAAAACACTGGCCCAAGCAACTGAAGATAAATTCTGGAACGAAGTTGCAGATGGGATTGATTCTTTACCAGGAGGAGGAGCTCAATACAATTTCAGATACGATGGCAAGAAATATGAAAAAATAACTATGAAAGAGATGACCATGTTGGCTTTGAGGCTGGCACGAGAAGAAGCAGACCCTTTTGCAGATCAGGACTTTTCAGGCATTACAAATTCCATCCGCAAAGCCGCAGTCGAAAATGCCAAAGTAAAACTGAAACATGCCGGGCGTAACAAATACTCTGAGGACGCAATCAGCGTCACAGCTTCAGCTGCTGAATTTTCTCGCAACAAAATTTTTAATACCAATGATATAGTTATCAAGGAAGACAAAGAAGAGTTATCCGACATTTTTGCCCTTAAACCCGACGAGAAAATCAATCAGGAACAATTCGACAGACTTAAACATCGCAATAAGCGTAAGACAGACAATTTTTACGAATACGCACGGGAACGTAGCGGCCGTTTCTTTGAAATCTATGGAAGTTTGAAACGCACCGCTATGCAGGTAAAAAAAGCAGAAGAAGAGCAGGAGACACCTGCGAAAACCTCTGGACTAGTGACAGCAGCTGGTGGCTTAGGGCAGGCGACACCTGTGGAAGAATCAGGGAAGTTTACTGTTGCTCCAATGGATATACTGGTCAAATCACAGCAAAATCAAATGCAATTTCAAGAAAATCTCAGCAGCATCCTTCTGCAAGACCATTCAGAAGAAAACTATGTAAATGAGACCGAGGCCATAAACAAATATGAGGCCCAACAAAACAAATGGGAATATTTTTTATCCGATTCTGATCAGGAGAAATAGCCATGCGCATACAGGGTTTCAATCAATTCAATCAAATGCAGACCGGATCTTTCAAACTGAGCAACTCAGAAAAGGAAGGCACTAATACTCCCACTGTAATCTCTGCTGCCGATGCCCAACAGGAAAATCCAAAACTTTCTCAAAAAGATATTACATTTCAGCTCGAGAAGGTCATGAGAAAATCTTCCGTTTTCCTTAAAAAAGGCTTGGATAAGATTTTCGATAACGGTGAAAAACTTCTCGCCGGGCGAAATAGCGAAGAGTATCGGGAGCATATCAACGAATTAACCAAGGCTATCCAAGGGCAGGATTTCAAACAGGCTGAAAAACTGATTGATAAATTCTACAACGGGGACAGTGAAAGAATCATTACCCGAGTTCAAAATCTTGCCAAAGCTGCTGAAGATAATTTCTGGCAAACTCTTGAAGATGATCTCGGATTCCTAAAAAAAGACGGCCTGAAATGGACCATGTTCGTAGATGGAAAAATGCGCGACGACCTTTCCACCTTCGACCTTGCCAAGATGGCTATTGAAAAATCTCGTAGCGAAGTGGAAACATTCTCTTCCGAAGATTTGAGCGATTTAGTTAATGCCACCCGTGACGGTGCTGTAGCCCATGCCAAAGGCAAGCTTAAGAATGCAGGACAGAATAAATATTCGGAGGACGCCTCCAGCGTAACCCATGCAGCGACTGAATTTGCCAAGGGTAAGATTTTCAACACCGATGACTCCAACTATGCAGAAGATGAGAAAGTCCTCAAAGACATAGATGAATTATACCATGATGAGGACATCACTCAGGAACAGCTGGATAGGCTGAGACACCAGAACTCCCGCAAGGGAGATAAATTCACCAGATTCATGCGCGGCAGAACAGATTCTTTTGTTGATGAGTTCAGCGCTCTCAAACTGGCTGCAACCCCTAGAGTAGTAGAAGAACAGGCAACTGAAGAACAGGATAAATCCACTCTATCACCATTGGAACAACAGCTTAAAAGCGGAATAAATACCCAACTGCTGAGTCTGAAAGTCCAAGATAATGCGACACAGCAGGCCCTCTACTCTCCACTTAAAGTTACCGACCTTTACGGCAATGAAGAGAAGCAAATGTTTGAGGCCGAGCGTCGAGAGCAGAAAAACGGCTTTACTGGATGGGCTTAGGGATCATCTTTCCCATCTAGATTCTCCTGCACTTTTCCGGCAGATCCCAAATGCTGCTGGGAAAGAAATGCTCCAAGAATTCCGGCAATAAACACAGCCAGATACATCTGCCCGAAAAGACCTTGCAGAATAGAGAGTGAGCGGGCCATGAACGACACCGGAAGGACATCCCCGTAGCCCACGGTGAGCATGGTCACATAGCTGAAGTAGGTCAAAGCCCCGCGTACAGCGAAAACATTCTCAGTAATATTAATCCCGGAAAATGATCCGTCTTTTAAAATCTCACACAGGCTGTAAGCATCGGACCAAGCCAGTCCGGCCAGCATGTAAATGCATATTGCCCCGGAAATCAAATCGCGGGTAACTCTTTTCTGACGCCACATGAACTGCTGTATGCCCCAGATGGTAATCATCAACATGAGCATGTCAGCCACTTCACTACCCGCCAACCAGAGCATGGACCTCGTCTTAAAAAACAGGATAGAACTGACCAGCGAAACCCCATAAAGTCCAAAATAAGCATAAAGCTTGGCTTTATTGACCACTATTGCCGAAACAGCTGAAAGCAGGACTAAATAAGTATAGAAATACAATACCTGCTGTAAGAACAGGGAGTCCCCGGCAATGGGGCTGATGAATATCTGACCCACCAGAAATCCAAGCAGAACCGTGAATTTCGACGGACTGTTCTTGAAAAAAAGGTAGAGTTTAAACATGAACGGGCTGTATCTGAGTTCTTTATTTGATCCGGGCATGGCCCATTGTTACCTGACAACTGCACGTAATTCCATATTTTTATGACCTCTGCTCTTTTTCAGTCCTTTCCGACGGTTGCTAAGAGGATCATTTGCGAGTAGCTTTCGTGATTCACACCACCCCCAAAGGACTGAACGCTCATGGAAGCTTTATATAAAAACAAGAACTTACAGATAGTTTTCTCAGTTACGCTCATGGCGATCATGGGTGTTTCAAGCATCATTCCCGCCCTGCCGGAAATGATCCGCGAATTCGGTATCTCCGCATCGACAATCGGACTGATCTTTACGATTTTCACCCTGCCGGGCATTCTTTTTGCCCCTCTGGCTGGAATCTTTGCAGATCGTCTGGGCCGCAAAAAAATACTTGTGCCATCATTAATCCTTTTTGGAATTGCCGGTACCGCCTGCTTCTTTGCCCCGGATTTTCATTCCCTGTTATTGATCCGCTTTATTCAGGGGATCGGTGCCGCCGCCATCGGGGTTATTAACTTAACCATTATCGGGGACCTTTTCAGCGGCAAGGAAAGAATCAAAGCAATGGGACTCAATGCCGGGGTATTGAGCATGGGTACTGCTATATTCCCAGCCATAGGCGGCATTCTGGCCCAGATCAGCTGGGAAGCACCCTTCCTGCTCTCTCTATCAGCCTTACCGCTGGCTTGGATTGTAGCTTTCCGGCTGGATAACCCCGAACCTTCTGCGAACGGAAATTTCAAAAAATATATGAAGGACGCCCTCGCGGGCATGCGCTGCAAGGAAGTATTAAGCCTGTTCGCAATTTCTTTGCTGACTTTCATCATCCTCTACGGACCGATTGTCACCTACCTGCCCCTGCTGCTTAATTCAAGATTCGAGGCCTCGCCGCTGATGATCGGACTGGTTATTTCCAGTGCATCCTTCATTACCGCACTGGCTGCCTCACAGATGGGCAGACTGGCCCACTTCATGTCTCAGCCGCTCATGATTTCCATTTCCGCATTTGCCTACGGAGCGTCCATGATTATGCTCCCGGCAGCAGATTCGGCTCTGTGGTGCATTCTTCCGGTCTGTGTTTTCGGACTGGGACAAGGGCTGAACCTGCCCAATTCCATGTCCATGCTCACAGCAATAGCCCCCATGGAACAACGGGCGGTATTCATGTCCGTAAACGGAATGCTGCTCCGTGCGGGACAAACAATCGCCCCGATCCTGATGGGATTGGTCTATTCCGGATTCAACCTGCAAGCTGTTTTCTATGCCGGAGCTGTGGTAGCAGCAATTATGCTGGTCATCTCCACAATGTTTTTAAGGGGATTTGAAACAGAGACTGCGTAATAGAACTATGACTTACGCAATAGTTGACTGGAAAATATTTTTTGTTCATTTTCGGACATCCCAGTCGGGGATCAATTAAAACAGGGACTGTTCGAAAAAATGAAAGTTGGATTTATCGCCTTTATGGAGCACATCTTCAACCCGCTCCACATATATTGTAGACTCGTGGACTGCGGCCTGCCTTCAGCAAAAGCAAAAAAGGTAGCCCGGGCCTACGAATTATGCCTCTTCAAGCCTGTCACCCTGTGCATCCCGACGATCAAGAATCAAAAGCAGGCGAAGTAAGCTCGTTGTCTATTGAATCAGCATCCTCAGCGTTAAACTGAATCAGACGACGCAAATGCGTGAAGCTAATCTCATCCATGTGATGAAAATCAGCAGCCAAACCTGTTTCGTCTGAGCGAACTATCTTTGCGCTGACTCTGATTATGGCTTCTTCTGAAAGTGGAATGGAAACTTCACATTCATCACCCACAAAAAATCCCTTCACTGGATCGCAAAGGATTCCTTTCAAGCTTAGATTGTGTGACTCCACAAAAGCATCAATATCTTCTTTATGCAGCACGACCCTGAAACCTGCATTTACACGGGTTCTGCGTCTCTTATTCTGGTCCATGGATACTCCGATCGCTTTTTGTAAGATATTAAAACAACTATTAATATTTTAATACTCAATATTGCCTTCTTCATCAATACCAACGCCGAAAATTAATCACTAAAAAGAACACCCTTCACGATTGATTTTCCGCTTTTCGCCGGGGGTAATATCTCCCACTTTCTTCAGAGCAAAACGGGTACATATTGGTCCGGCTATCTCAAAAAATACCGTCGTGGCCGCAATAACCGAAACCACGGCCTGAAATTCCTCAAACCTGTGCGCAGCAGTGAGTGCCATCCCAAGAGCTATCCCCGCTTGAGACATAATGGCCATACCCATCCATTTTCCAAAAAATATACTTTCCCCACCTTTTCTAGCCCCAAGCACAGATCCAACAAAACGACTACCTATGCGTAGTAGAATATATAAAAGTATAAGCTTTAGATTAACAACTATATGTTCAAATTCAATATTTACCCCAGCAAACAAGAAAAAGAGAACAACAATGGGCCACTCAATGGAACGGATTGAATGAAATGAACAATCTATACGCCTTGCAAAATTAATAACGACCACCCCCATGGTCATGGCAGCCAGGAGGAATGAAGCATCAAGCCACATGGCAACCCCGCCGCAGATACAGATCATACCAAGAGCCTCTAACAAGGTATGCTCACCTGATTTAAGATATCCGGTCAGGTAACTCATAACCCCTCCTAAGACCAGCCCAAGCCCCACTGCATAACCGATATCTTTAGCACCAAGTAATAGAATATCTACCCCGCCTCCACCGTTGGACAACATATGGGCTGCAGCCAGCATTATGCTGAAAACTATCAAACCCAAAGCATCAGCGAGAGCTATCAGTTTAAGCAGAATTTCGGTAAACATCCCCGTAGCATTAACCTCACGCACAACATCGACCGTTGCAGCTGGAGCTGTTGCCGGTGCGATACCACCATAAATAAGCGCAAGAGGCAGAGGAATTCCTACCAACCACAGCCCACCGCTCACAATAATAGCAGCAGCAGCCACCACACCGAATGTTATCCAGAAGACGAGTACACCGGATTTAAGTAAGGAATCATATTTCAAGGAACTACCCAGCTGAAACCCGATCATGACTAAAGCCATATCGGAAACAACAGGAAGCCAGTGCTGCGTTGAAACTGGCAACAAATCTAAACCTGACGGGCCGATTAACAGGCCAGCAACCATAAGAATCGAAACCCTTGGAATAGGGGTATTCCTCCCGATAGTGTCAGCTAAAAAGCCGACCATGAACAGCATTCCGAGAGTTATCAAAGTCAGAGCAGATACAGTCATTTGTTCTTCCTTCCCGGTATTACCTGTTTATTCAAGATATGATTGAAGAGAGAAAACGCGTACTCATATTTCCCAACAATTTTAGAGTATAAACAGGATAACCCATTTCAGCAGAATGAAAAAGATTATCCGGTAGCAAAAGCAACAATAAAAACTGATTAAGCGTTCATTTTCATAATTTCGCACCCCCTTCACCTAGCCCAAATCACCCTCAGCTCAATTTATCACTTGCAATTAAATTCATTTTAACATAACTGAATGAGCGTTCACTACTTACAAAAACACACCCGCACTCCACCCAACATCACCACTCACATTTTCCGCTGTAACCCACCGACGGCGGAAGCCCGGATCAGGTGTGTTTTGAAAGACTTATTTTTAGGAGAGATAAATGGACTCAAAACTCGCAAACCCCGCCCCGCTGGGCCTGATGGGATTCGGCATGACCACCATCCTGCTGAACATCCACAACGCAGGATTTTTTCCCATCAGTTCTATGATCCTTGCCATGGGCATTTTCTATGGCGGTATCGCGCAGGTCATCGCCGGAATAATGGAATTCAAAAAAGGCAATACCTTCGGGACCACCGCCTTCACTTCCTACGGCCTGTTCTGGCTAACCTTGGTTGCCCTGATCGTAATGCCCAAGATGGGCCTTGCCGATCCCACCCCGCACGCTTTCATGGGCTGGTACCTGCTCATGTGGGGAGTCTTCACCATGTTCATGTTCCTCGGAACCCTGAAAAGCAACAAGGTTCTGCAATTCATCTTCTTTTCCCTGACTGTGCTATTTTTCCTGCTGGCTGTACGCGATTTCTCCGGCAGTCACTTCATCGGAACAATTGCCGGATGGGAAGGCATCGTCTGCGGAGCTTCCGCATGCTATCTTGCCATGGCTGAAGTCATCAATGAACAGTACGGACGCACCGTCCTGCCCATCGGCGAATAAAACAGCCTGCTTCTCATGAATGTATGAAGGCCGCGCAGCTTTAAGCTGCGCGGCCTTTTTGTTTGATTTTCCTGTCACCGGGCAGCCTTTTTCAGGAGTTTAAGGTTGCCGCTAATTTAGTCAGGCAACGGGACTGCCGGAAAAAAGCTACCGTTTGTATAATCTGGAACGCAGAATAGACAACAAGACTCCAATTCCCAATATAGCCCATTCCAAGCTGAACCCGGCGGTCGGATTCAGAGTGCACCCTGTACCACTGTCGCTGGTTCCTAGTGCAACAGGATCTTTAATCTCGCCCAGAGTCCTGTCTTCATCATAATCCCCGTTATCTTTGACTACGAAGTTTATGTAATATTTTGCGCCGTAAGTCAGAATAGTGTCAGCAGAGATATAATTATTGTCTTCATCCTCTATCCACCATGTCCCTTCTGTGTCCGGATCAGCACTGAGGGCATAGCGTCCAAAACCTTTGGTTGTCCCATTTGTTTCGAAACATTTCAAAAGACTGTACCTTCCGGCAGTCCCATTAAGAGCTGTTGAATTAAATGCAAACACTCCGTTGGCACCATTACTGTTGATACTAGCCTCGAATGAAGAAACAGGGGTTTCGAGTGAAAATTCAACAGGAACGGAATAAGCTGCAAAAAAATCGGACTCTGAAGTTGAATTGGATGAAGAAGTAAGAACTGAGACCTCAACTCCTTTTTGTTGGGTGCTGCCTGAGACAACATCGCCGCCCAATTCTTTAGTAACAGAGATAATATCATTAAGTTCTGGATAGTCGAGATATCTTACAGGAGAAACATCATCATCCGCACCTTTGGAAAACACCTGTACATCGTATCCGGAACCGTAGTTGCCACTATATATTTCTTTGTCGACGTATAATGAATATCCCAATGAAACCTTAGCTTTTGAATTACCTGTAATTCTGGTTAAGTAAGATGAAGAATCTGAGTCTGTTGCTGTATAACTACAAATTTGATTATGATCAGAGATATAGACAACATTATCCGTGATAAAAAAGCCTCTGGGAGTACTAAATGAATTTGAAGGTTGCAAAACCCTTTTCTTTTGATCTGCTACTGTCCCATGAGCATCAGTATTAAAAACAAATACGTCTCCCCCCGAATCTACAACATAGAGTTCATTATTATAAACGCAGCAAGCATAAGGAATGTTGCTAAATCCCGAGATGGTTCTTGTAGGAGCAGCATCTTTTGAATCAGTTGTTTTAAAAACATATACTTTCTTCTTACTTTCATCACAGCAATATAAGTAGCCTCCGTAAGCAAAGAGGGCCCTCGGAGTTGCGAAATAACTATTCGTAGTATCCGTAATTTGACGAATTGGAGTAGTAATCTTGTCATCTGAGGTTTTAAAGACACTGATTGTTTTTTGCGATTCGTCACTTACAAATATCTCACCGCCATACACAGTTAGTCCATAAACTCTATTTGCTGTTAATGTAGAAGAAGCATCAATTGTTCTTAATGGAGGTGCTTCTTTATCCGCTGTACTGTCAAAGACATAAATTTTAGTATTTGCCCTACTCAGAAGATACAATTCCTCAGCTGCACAATTTGCTGTAAATGTAAAAAGGAAAATAAAAATTACCAAAAACGCAAATAAACAATTTGAAAGACGAAACATTCTTAGACCCTATTAATAAAAACACAGAAAGAGCATTCACAACCACAATGCTATTATTTTCGAAACAAACAACAAAAAAAACAACATTGACCCACCACCTCAATATAATGCTAGTATTTTAATTGTCATTTTTAGTCAATTTTATATATTAAGTACAAACAACTATCTACATACAAATGACTATCTACATACAAAGAATATCGATATGTACTACAGAACACACTGCAAAAACTTTTTATTACTTCAGAAAGGCCAAGCACTCCGTGCCATCCCGCTACCAACAAACCCCACCCTTCCCCTCACCAGACTTTTAAATTATAGATAGCAAACGCCACGCGGAGCCTTTATCCGCTCATGCACAGAAAAAGCTTCAAAAGTTTCAGGAGAAATAAGCAACATGGATATGGAACAAGATATTATAAGGGCCAAATTTCTTATTGAATCGCTGCCGTACATCAAAGAATTTTACGGCGAGACGATCGTCATCAAGTACGGCGGCAATGCCATGATCGATGAAAACCTGAAGCGAGCATTCGCCCTGAACATCATCCTGCTCAAATACATCGGCATCAACCCAGTGGTTGTGCATGGCGGCGGACCGCAGATTCAAAAAATGCTCAGCGCGCTGAACATCGACAGCCAGTTCAAGAGCGGATACCGGGTCACTGACGAAGCCACCATGGACGTTGTTGAAATGGTCCTCGTGGGACAGGTCAACAAACAGATTGTCAACCTGATTAACCTGCAAGGCGGCAAGGCGGTAGGACTTTCAGGCAAGGACGGCATGCTCATCAAGGCCGAGCAGAAAGAGCTCGTAATTGAATCCGAAACCAAATCCCCTGAAATCATCGACCTCGGCAAGGTGGGTGAAGTAACCGAGGTCAACACCACCCTGATTGAATCCCTGCAAAAAGATGGATTCATCCCGGTGATCGCGCCAGTGGGAGTTGACGATGAAGGTTCCACCTACAACATCAACGCCGATTCCGTAGCTGGTGCTGTTGCCGCTGCCATGAACGCCAAACGTTTGCATCTGCTGACTGATATTCAGGGATTGCTGGATGCGGACAAAAATCTTGTTTCCTCCATGACCTGCCGTGAAGCAGCCGAAGCAATCGACTCCGGCGTGGCGCAGGGCGGCATGATTCCCAAACTGAGCTGCTGCCTTGAAGCAGTTCACAGCGGAGTCGAAAAAGCACACATCATTGATGGACGGGTTGAAAACTGCGTGCTGCTGGAACTTTTCACCAAAAGCGGGATCGGTACTGAAATTGTCAGTTAACAGGCTGTTGAAAAACGGCGATCTGCGTCGTTGCTTCAAAAAGTTCAAATCCTCACGTACATGAGGTACGCTTCGGCCTTGAACTTTTTCACGCCTAACATCTCACCACTTTTGAACAGCCTGTATTTTTTATACGGAGAAAAATCACATGAAAGCTATTGCAATCGTCGGCAAGAAAAAAACCGGCAAAACCACCATGGGCCTTGCGCTGGTCAAGAAGCTCACTGAAAAAGGCTACAAAGTCGGTGTGCTCAAGCATTCCCATCACGGCTTTGACGGGGCCGAGGGCGCGGATACCGAAGAGTACAAGAAGATAGCTTCCTGTGTGGCCGCGTACTCTCCCAGCGAATCCTTTGTTTCTTGGAAGCAGGAACGCACCGTTCAGGACCTTATTCCACTCATGGATGCCGATGTCATCGTCATGGAAGGCGGCAACAAAGTTGGCTGGCTGCCCCGGGTGATCATGGTTCGTGAGGACAACGACGACAAAGAATTTTACCCCGAACTGGCCCTTAAACAGATTCCGGCCTGTTCACCGGAAACCCCGCCTTCCGAGGAATTGCTGGAAGAACTGGCTGACCTGGTCATGGATAAAGGTTTCATTCTGCCGGGTCTCAACTGTGGGGCCTGCGGACGCGAGTTCTGCATGGAATTCGTGGCTGATATTATCTCCGGCAAGGCCCGCGTTTCCGGATGTCAGGCCATGAAAACCCAGATGGAAGTTACCTGCAACGGTGCCGAACTGGGTTTCAACCCCTTTGTGGCCGACATGCTTTCAGCCGGGATAACCGCCATGCTTAAGCAGCTTAAAGGCTACGTTCCCGGAGAGATTGAGATTAAGATTAAGAATTAAAGAAGTCCCTGCCGGGGGCCTTAAACCCTTTTGGGAAAAGGGTTTAAGAATCCCAAAACTTTTTATTAGGGCTTCGCCGATTTTTATAAAAATAATCTAATTAAACTATTAAAAGTTTTAGGAGAGTCCAGAGAACCCTTTTCCAAAAGGGTTCTCTGGCCCTCGGAGAGCCGCCGGAGGCATCCATTGAAAAACCATGAATTTTTTGAAATTATCAGCAGGGTTGAATTTGAAACCCTGCTGAATTCTTTTACAGCGGTGGACACTGAAAAGGTTTCCATTTCTGATGCTTGTGGACTGGTGCTTGGTGAGGATATTATCTCACCGGAAGACCTGCCCCCGGCTAACCGTTCCTGCATGGACGGCTACGCGGTCAATGCCCGTGACGCCTTCGGCGCAACCGAGGGCAACCCGACCTATCTGGAATGCTCCGCCACCCTTAAGGTGGATGAGAATCCAGACTTTGAACTCCAGCCCGGAGAATGTGCTGCCATCCCCACCGGGGGAACTTTGCCCGACGGAGCCGATGCCGTGGTTATGGTTGAGCACACACAGGAACTTGGAGCCGGGACCATTGAAATCCGCAAATCATCTGCCCCGGGCGAACACACCATGCTCAAAGGCGAAGATGCAGCTAAAGGCGATACAGTTTTTCAGGCCGGGCACAAAGTCCGCTTTCAGGATGCTGGATTACTCGCCGCTCTGGGCATGAAGGAAGTTGCTATCCATCGCAAACCGCGTGTGGGAATTATCTCCACAGGGGACGAACTTGTTGAAATCGACTCCCCGCAAAAGGTTGGAACAATACGGGATGTGAACTCCCACACCCTGCGCTGCCTTGTGACTGAAGCTGGAGCGGAAGCTGTAAATTACGGAATTGTGCGCGATGAACTGGACAAACTGAAATCCACCCTCACAAAAGCTATAGCAGAGAACGATCTAGTGCTCCTTTCCGGGGGCAGTTCAGTGGGCATGCGAGATCTGACTGTGCAGGCCATTGAATCAATGAAAAATTCTGAGATCCTCGCCCACGGGGTGGCAATCAGCCCCGGCAAGCCGACCATCCTCGGGCGGGCCGGAAGCAAGCCCGTGCTGGGACTGCCCGGACAGGTAACCTCGGTGCAGGTGGTCATGCTTTCGCTGGTTGTTCCATTCATCCGCCAGCTCATGGGCCAGAAGGATGCTTTTTCAACATCCGGGCGGACCATGATTCAAGCCGAACTGGGCCGCAACACAGTTTCCAAACCGGGCCGTGAAGATTACGTACGCATGAAACTGATCAACCGCGAAGACGGCTTACCTTTAGCCGAACCCATTTACGGAAAATCCGGTCTGCTCAAGACCATGATTCAGGCAGACGGGCTGATGATCATCCCCGCTGATACCGAAGGTTTTTACGCCGGAAACACGGTTAATATCTGGAAGATTTAATATAAAAAAACATATTTGCATCAAACAACAGCCAACTAATAGGGATTCCAAAGGGGCTTAATCCTTTTGGTCCCCCTGAAAGGGCCCTCGGAGAGCCGCCGGAGGCCATTCAATAAGGAAATAAGTCGTGAGTGACCGCAATATCTACCTGAAAACCATCCCCGTTCCCGAAGCCGTGAAAACAGCCATGGCTGCGCTTGACCGCAAAACACTGGTCCAAACCGAGATTATCCCGGTCCACGAAGCACTTGGGCGGGTTACAGCCGAAGCCGTCATAGCCCGCTGTTCATCGCCCACCTACCATTCCGCAGCCATGGACGGTTATGCGGTAAAGAGCGACACAACTTTCACCGCCCGTGAAGGCCAGCCGCTATTGCTGAAAAAAGACGAAGGCTGCATTGCAGTCAATACCGGTAATCCTCTGCCGGAAGGCATGGATGCCATCATCATGATTGAACATGTGGTGGACGAAGGTGAGAATATTTCCATCGAAACTCCGGCCTTTCCGTGGCAGCATGTGCGTCGCATCGGTGAAGATATTGTAGCCACTGAAATGCTGCTCCCGCGCAAGCACACTATTTCCGCCTTTGATATGGGCGCGCTGCTTTCCGCCGGAATTTACGAACTCAAAGTTTACGAAAAAATCCGCATGACCTTCATTCCCACCGGGGACGAAGTCCTGCCCTTTGCTGATCGCCCCACACCCAAACCGGGTGAGGTCATTGAATCCAACTCGCAGGTATACAAATCCTTAGCCGCCGGACTGGATGTGGAATTCAGATTCACCGGACCGGTCAAAGATCGTGAGGAAAAGCTGACCGCAGCAGTTGAAGAAGCCCTCAAACATTCACACATAGTAGTGGTCGGTGCCGGGTCCTCAGCAGGCAGCAAAGATTTCACCCGCATAGTTATTGAAAAACTGGGCCAACTGCTGGTGCACGGTATAGCTGTAATGCCCGGCAAACCCACAGTTCTGGGTACGGCTCAAGGCAAGCTGCTGGTAGGCGCACCGGGCTATCCGGTCAGCGCGGTGGTCTGCTTCGAAGATGTACTCACCCCGATAATTTCGTGGCTGGCCGGAAAACATGAACCTCAGCGTGACAAAGTGCAGGTTCGTCTGGCAAGGCGCACCCCTTCCAAGCCCGGACAGGAAGAAATCGTTCGCCTCGCCGTTGGACAGGTTGACGATGAATACATCGGCGTCCCCCTTTCACGCGGGGCAGGCATGATCACGACCCTGACCAAAGCGCAGGGCTTCACCCGCGTTCCTGCGGAAAGCGAAGGCGTGGAACTTAACACAACTGTTGATGTGGAACTTTTCTCCAGCCGTGCGGAACTGGACAAAGTACTCATGCATGTGGGCAGCCATGACAACACCATCGACATGCTCGCCGATATGCTCATGGGCGGTGACAATCCACTACGTCTGGTGTCGACCCATGCCGGGTCCATGGGCGGACTGACTGCGCTGAAAAACGACATGGCCCTCTTTGCCGGAGCGCATCTTTTTGACCCGGAAACAGATGACTTCAACTTTCCATTCATTGAAAGATACCTGCCCGGAATGGAAGTGACGGTGATCAACCTCGCCATCCGCCATCAGGGATTCATCGTTCCCAAGGGAAATCCGAAAGCGATAGAAGGCATAAAGTCACTGGGCGGTCTAGCCATTAATTTCATCAACCGCCAGCGCGGGGCCGGAACCAGAATACTTTTTGATCACCATATGAAAAAAGCGGGCCTGAAATCTACAGATATCCTCGGCTACGACCGTGAGGAATTCACCCACATGGCCGTGGCTGCTAACGTGCTCACCGGGGCTGCGGACTGCGGACTTGGAATTTTTGCCGCCGCCAAGGCACTGGACCTCGACTTTGTGCCGCTGGCCCATGAAAGATACGATCTGGTTATCCCCCAGAAGCATATGAAAGACAGTAGGATAAAAACCCTGCTAGAACTCATAAAATCTGATAAAGTCAAAACTGCAATTAACGAACTGGGCGGCTACGAAACCAACCTCACTGGACAGGTAATGAAGCCGGGAGTTGGGCTGGGATAAAGTATTTGAATCTTGCCGGAGGGGCTATGAATAAGGACAAAGAACACATCATCAGGCAAAAATGCCGTGAGAACGTAGTCGGATTTGCCCCGTTCCGCTACCGCTTCGGCAAGGGCAGCTTCATCCGCGAAGGTCTGCTCAATATCGGAAAATTTGAGGACGGCGAAGGCAGTCACTTAGTGCTGACCTTCATCTTTGACTCCGACAGTATCGAAACAGATAACGACATCCTGGACCGCATGGGACGTCTGGATTTCAGTCCCATGACAAGAAAGGGATTGCTAACCGCATTACGCAATTCAGCTGAATTCGAGCAGAACGAAAATTTCGCCATGCACGAGTTCAGCTTCTATTTTGATGAAATGCCCGCCGACATTCCCAAGCTGATTAAAAATGGTTTCATCCCTTTCTTTCTCGACCATCTCTACATGCGTATCGGAGAAGTGGAATGGATGGAAAAGGATGCAGGTAGGGGATGGCTTTGCCGGTTAAAAGATAGTTTTCGATAAATATTAACTTTATTAAAAATTGAGAAAGAAAATGCCCGTAATAAAAGTTGAAATGTTCGAAGGCCGGACCATCGAACAGAAAAGAGAACTTGTTGAAGTCTTTTCCAAAGAAATGGCAAGGATCACCGGATGCAGCGTGGAATCAATCTATGTTGTCATTGATGAGGTGAAAAAGGAAAACTGGGGAGCAGGCGGGGAGCTTTGTTCTGATAAGTATCCGGATAAGAATTAGCAAAAACGCCCAGTCTCCTGAGAGGCTGGGCGTAATTTTTTAATTTTCTTTAGGTGTATGTAAAAATAAAGATTCCAAACAAGGGACAAATCATATGGATCGCCGAAAATTCCTCAAACTGACTTCCGCCGGGGCTGTTGCTGTTTCCGCACAAGGAATCTTTACCTTGAGCGGCTGCACCAAAAAGCCAAAAAAGAAAACCGCTAAGGAAGCCGGATGGTTCATGTCCGGGCCTCCCAAGTACACCGTAGCAGATGCCCATTTCCATTATGTGGACTTCCTGCAACAAACCGAAGGAACGGCTGAATTGATTAAGGCCATGAACGTTAACGGTGTGGAACACATCATGTTTTCCGGTATGCCGCTGGTAAAAAAGTGGGATAAAGATGAACCCGTGGCCCCGAAATATTACATGGAAGACAATTCTCGGGCCTATTGGTATTCAGCCACGGATTTTCTTGTGGCCCGCGCTGTTCTGAAATTACCTGAAAATGAACGCTACCGTTTTCATCCCTATATATGTGCCTTTAACCCCACTGACAAATACGCTGTGGACCACATCAAGCGCATGATTGATGAATACGGTGACCTTTGGGAAGGAATCGGTGAAATTTTCGGTCATCGCGATGACCTGACTAACTTGACTTACGGCGAGACAGCACGGGCCAACCATGTCGCCTTAGACCCGGTCTACGATCTGGCTGCGGAAAAAGACCTGCCCGTATCACTGCACAATAACTGCACCTCAAGGGTTAAATTGGACAATCCCCTCTATGTCTATGAAGTAGAAGATGCGCTGGCTAAACACCCGGACACCCGCATTGTCTGGGCTCATGCCGGACTGAGTCGCTATCTGCACATGAACCCTGAAAGATACACCGACATGCTCGGGGAAATGATGGTCCGCTACGATAACCTCTGGATAGATCTTTCATGGCTCGTCTATGAAGACAATATAACTTCAGGCAAACCGAAATATGATGTGAAAGATTGCTGGCTGAAGCTGGTCAAAAACTTTCCCGACAGATTCATGATCGGCTCTGACGCTGTGGGTAAATATGAAAATTACGCCTTCAATATCAGAAAATACTACACCCTGCTTGATGAACTGCCGAAAGCAGCGGCCCGCAAAGTTGGGAAAGATAACTTTATCTCGGTACTCCCGAAACGGGTGCGTGATAAGATTGCGGCAAGGCCTGCGTAAGATATTTATTTCAGACCCATAAAATGAGACTGTCCGCTAACTAATTCCAATATAACCACAAAACGGGCCGCGCATCAGCGCGGCCCGTTTATTTTTAATTCAACTCAATTCCTCAGCATCACCCTACTTCTCATGCCTCCCCGTTCCTCAGCCTTGTAATTCTCGGGGACTTCTTCCCAGCCGGAAAACATGGCCGCGATGTGGGCTGTGATATTGTGCAACCACACGCTTTGAAAGCATACATACACGCTCTACTTAAACAATAAACACTAGATAAGCTCATATTTCTGTGATAATCACGCCGTCATTATCTTTCTTAATACAAATATATTTTTGATATCAATATCTCTATCTAATGTTTAAGAATTATTTTGGGAGAAAAACATGACAGGTTATCAGACATTTCCCTACCAACCGGGATCTTCAGATTCACTCAGCAAACTTGCACAATTAAATATCCCCCCTCTTACAGCTAAATCATTTCTTGATGTAGGCTGCAATGAAGGCTTTTTTTGCGGTTATGCTTTGTTTGACGGAGCAAGAAAAGTCCTCGGTATTGATATTAATGAGCAGGCTATCAACAGCGCGAAAAAAAACTTTCCCGGTTGTGATTTTTCAGTACAAAGCTGGAATGACCTCTCACCCAAAAAAAAATGGGATGTAATACTCTGCTCCTCTGCACTGCATTATGCAGACGATCAAGAAAGTTTAATACATATGCTTGCAGAACGACTTTCTTCTAAAGGAACGCTTGTACTAGAAATAGGTATCGCGTCAGGTGATGATTCTGAGTGGGTAAAGGTACAACGAAGTATTGATACACGACTATTCCCGACCCAAAAAACAGTCACTAAAATTCTATCACGCTATGCCTACAAATACTTAGGTGAAAGTACACCGCAAATAGGCGACCCAATCCCTCGCCATGTCTATCATATCAGGAAAAAAAAGCCGTATGCATTTATGCTTATGCAGAATCCTGGAGCGGGCAAAACCACTATTCGCAATGCCTTGTTCCATGAGCACAAAACTATTTCAGGCGACAGACTTCTCTTGGATATCCAAGCAGAAAAACAACCCTGCGAACCGGAATTACAAAAATTCATAGCACAAGGCTTGAATCCAACTAAAATTGACGTGACTGTCCGCTCACTCTTTTCCAGCCAATGGTGGCAAGATTATCTGGATACAATACTCAGCATTTCGAATGGGAATAATTTTGTATATGATGGCTATGTACCATCCGCCTATCACGAACTTATTTCAAACTACCTTAAATCCAACGGTTACTTTCCGGTAAATCTTTGCTGGGACAACCCGGACGCATTAAACGATATGGGAGTCAGAACCAAGGCAGAAGCAAGAAAATATGCTCTGTATCTGGCAGCCATACGAAGCAAGATGCGCAACAGATAACTAAATTTCAATCATTGTTTACTCAAAGAAGAGCCCCGGCAGGACACACAATCCTGCCGGGGTTTATTTAGTTTCTTAATTACTAAACCTACTTCTCATGAACCTCCCATTCCTCAGCCTTGTAATCCTCGGGAACTTCTTCCCAGCCGGAGAACATGGCCGCGATGTGGGCTGTGATATTGTGCCCGGTAGTGGTCATGTAGATATGCACCACCAGGAACGCCAGCAGTGCGTAGGCGCAAGCCATGTGTACGTTGGCTACTACATTCAAGCTCAGGAAATCCAGACCGTAAGCGGCCCAGTCGTTGTAGGTCCAATAGAGTAACCCTGTTACCATCTGCAAGGGCAGCAGGATTGCTGAGAGGCCTAGATAAACCAGACGCTGCAAAGGATTATGCTTGGCATCCTTGCTCTTATGTACCGGATGTTCCTCGCCCTTGAAGATACCGGAAGCATAGTACATGGCCACATCAAAGAGCTTCTTGGAGGTGGGGATGTACTGCTTCCACTCCCCGGTGGTCAGCAGCCAGAAGATGATGAATACGAACAGGACCAGCCAGCTGATTCCCAGCGTATTGTGCAGGTCCACGGCCTTTTCAAACCCGAATAGGGTGAATACTCCATGCACCTCCAACCCGGTAATCATGAGCAGCATGATCAGGATGGACTGGGTCCAATGCCAGAAACGCTCGAACCTTGAATAGAGATAGATCTTCTTCATGTTATGTCCGCTCATATCTAGTCCTCCTTACGGCCCTTGATGAAAATGCGGCCAAGGGCATGCAGGATAACACCCACTACCGAGGCGAGCACCACGAACCAGCCTCCGGCATCCACAATAGCGGATGCATCACGACCGGGCATATAGAAACAGGTCATCTTATCAAGACGGCCCTGCTTGCTGTGGCACTCTTCGCAGGCTACAGCATTTTCCTTGGGGGCAACCATGTGGGTGGTGGGATAGACATATTCAGTCTCAACAAATCCCACTTCGCCGCTGAAAGGCAATCCGGCATACTTCATACCGTAAGCAACGGCATTTTCCCAATTGTAGCCCTTCCAATAGGCATCCTTATCCTTACCGAAGAGGTGTGGAATAACTATATTCTTGTTGACCTTGTCATAGGGGGTCATGCCGCGATGCACCTTAAAGGGCATGATGCGGGAATTCTTATCCTCAATAGAACCCACAGCCTTTGAAACCTGAACAGGCTTGGTGGGATCGATAGTCGTCTGGGCGGTAATAGTATCGATGGTGCCGTTGAACCAGTAATATTCAGGAACAACGTTCTTTTCCCAACGCATATCGCCCTTCTTGGTCATATAGACAGGCTTTCCCCATTCGCCCTTTTCAACATAAGGCTTTCCGTCCTTCTTCTTGCCTGCTGCGGACCAGTCCCACCACATCTTGGTAGGCAGTTCGCGGGCGAAGGTCGGAATATGACAACTCTGGCAGGCCAGCTTGTCAGTATGGTCATTGAGCTTCATGCCCAGCTCTGACTTATGCGGTCTTGCACTGTGGCAGGATTCACACATGATCTTGGAGCCGAGATCGTCTTCAAGCAGAGACTTACGCTCGGTTGCTGCGGGGGTTGAATAGATACGGCCTGCGATATCGTGCTTCACTGTGGAGTGACAACGGGTACAGGCAAAGTTCTGTCCGTCCATACCCATATGCACATCAAGGGTCTTGGCTGGCTTAAGCATGGAGGAATCAAGATCTCCGTGCTTTACGCCGTCACCGCCGCCACCGTAGAAATGGCAGGTACCGCAATTCTTGCGGGTAGGACGGCCCACGGACTGGGCAACCTTGTTCCATTCGGGAGCGGCGTAGAACTTGCCGTTACCCTTGAACTTCTTACCCGGCGGGGGTGCGGGATTACCTGCACCAGCGGGAAACTTCTTGTAAGTTCCGGTCTGCTCATGACAGACAAGGCAGTCGATCTTTTCTTGCGAACTAAAATCAAAATCCTTGTTCTTCCAGCCATACCCGGCGTGACAGGAAGTACAGCGAGGTTCATTGGACTGGATGTTGATACAAAAATTGTTAACCACCAGACCGCCCTTACCGACCTTCAGCTCCTTTTCCGCCTTGGGATCGAGCCAGGTCCAGTGGATGGTCTTGTGGAATTGGTGTCCGGCTTCGGTGTGACAGGTCAAACAAGCCTTAGTCACTTCCGGTCCGCTCTTGAAAGGTTGCTTCAGTGCATCGAACTTGGAATGGTCAGCCGTAATCCAAAGCTCCTTACCCTTGGTAGCCTGACGGGCCATTTCCCGACCAGGGGCGGTATCCCCGGCGGCAAATGCGCTTGCGCCCAGAAAGACCACCGCCAACAGCAGCAGTACTGAGTTCCGCATTAATCTCATCTCCACCCTCCATAGTTATAGATGACCGGGACAAAGGCCCCGGTTACTTTACTTCATAAATCCAAGTCCCGGCCCCTTTTCCAGATACGACTTCCGCCCCCGGAGAAAAGCATACATGGCCGCCATGCCCAGCAGCATTGCAAATCCCAGATGGGTCCAGTCAATGAGCATGACCGTAAAAGGATCAAAGGTTACCGAGTGCAGGTTCTTGACCACCCGTAAGGACCCGGTACCTATTACAGCCATATAAAGAGTAGCCCGCAGCATGCCTGAAGAAGACAATTTGAAGTGCTTCTTCCCGGCCAGAATGAATATGGTCAGCAGGTACAAAGCCATAAAAAGGAGTACTGCCCCAAAGACATAATGAATCTTATTGGTCAGGTAGAAGTCCGCCAGCCAGCCCAGCCCCGGAATATCCGCGATGTAGTAGCGCTTGAATATGGGCATCTGAGCCGCCCCGGTCAAAGCCATAATAAAAATGGTCAGCTTGAATATGCGTGCAAAGAGGAGGCTAATCATTGTCCTTACCTCCTGTTGCGGCTGCTAGAAATTTTCCGGCCTTAATAACTCCGGCAGCGATCCCGGCAAAAGGCGCGACGCCCACTGCGTAAGCCAACTTCTCCTCGTCAGCCATGGAATCTTCCACCGATCCGAGTCCGGGCTTTCCGGGACCTGTTACCTCCGCTTCATTAAGCAGTTCAAAAGGTACCGGGGAAAGGTAGATAGTATTGGTTCCTCCGTTCTCTTCCTCGCCGTAAATGAACCAATTGTTCTTTTCCGCCAATACATGAGCCTTCTTGAGGATCTCACTACGCGGGCCGATGGTCTGTACATCTTCCGGGCAGGCTTTGATGCAGGCAGGTAGTTCACCCTGATCAATGCGGTTGTAACAGAGGTCACACTTGTACATGACTCCGTTCCCGGCAAAACCGGGCATGAGCCTTAGATACAGCCCGACTCCGGTCTGACGCTGCGGGATGTGCCACGGGCAAACCGTGCGGCACTTGGCCCCGCCAAGACAGACATCTTCATTAATGCGCACGATACCGTTCTTCTGCTTTCCGGCCGCACCCCACGGACAGAGGTTGGCACAGGGAGCATTACGGCAATGCAGGCAACGGCGTGGGATATTAACTTCGTGGGTCTCGCCCTGATATTCCACCTCCGTACTCTGAATGTAGAGCCAGTTGTAGGGCGTTAAACGATCATCAACGTCGGTGCGTTCTGACCAGTCTTCAACCTTGACCCGGCTCTTGGGATGCATTTCGGGATATGGCTTCTTGGGCTTGGGAAACTTGGGTTCGTTCACTTCACGACAGGCTGAGACGCACTCACCGCAAGCGATACACTTGGAAAGATTGAGCAATGTACAAAGTTCTTCATCACTATTGCCCGCTGCCGCAACATCACGGGCAGGCAGGAGCATGGCACCGCTTGCGGCTCCAAGCCCCTTTAAGAAATTCCTTCGGGAAATTCCGTTCTTCTTGTCTGTCATACGTATTCCTTTTCGAACTGCAATAAATTCAGCTTCATCGTGAAACGGTTATGCTTAAGACAGAGCAGAATCCGTACCTACTTTTAGTATTGACTCAATAATTACCATATTCCCTTTGTTTATGGCTAGTCCTGCCTACTTATTTGTGCCTAGCAATCCTGAATAAGCACAAAACGCTTGAACACATGTACAAACATATGTTCAAATAAATACATAAACAGAGGAATTTGAACACTTTCTAAACACTGGATAAATATCATGACCGAGCAGGACATCGACCTTTATTTACGGGAAGTCATCGACACCATGAATGACGGGCTGATCATTATCCGCCCCAACGGAACTATTATGATGGTAAATGATGCTCTGTTGCGCATGACCGGATTCTCCAAGGAAGAGCTGCTGAACAAGCCCTGCTCCGTGCTGGGCTGTGATGCCTGCCGGATAGTACGCGAACAAACCGACGAACACTGGTGCGGATTATTTAAAAAACGCAAGGAAAGCCGCAAAAATTGCCATATCATCGGCAAAAACGGAAACTACCTGCATGTGCTGAAAAATGCTTCCCTGCTCATGGACGATGACGGCAGCATCCTCGGCGCGGTGGAAACAGTTACCGACATTACCGAGCTTGACCGCAAGGATCTGAAAATTCGAGAACTTTCCCAGAAGCTACAGCATGAAGAAAGCGGGCTTTGCGGATTTGTGGGCAATTCCCCGGCCATGCAGAAAGTCTATACCTTGCTGCGCAAAGCCGCCCGCTCCGATGCCCCGGTCATCATCTACGGGGAATCTGGCACGGGTAAAGAACTGGCAGCGCAAGCCATCCATGAAATGAGCCCCCGTGTAGATAAGCCTTTTGTGCAACTCAATTGCGCTGCGCTCAATGAATCCCTGCTGGAAAGCGAGCTGTTCGGCCATGTAAAGGGAGCGTTCACTGGAGCCTACCGCCACAGACAGGGCCGCTTTGAGGAAGCTGCTGACGGTTCAATTTTTCTAGATGAAATTGGCGATGTGCCGTTGCCCATTCAGGTCAAGTTGCTGCGGGTACTGGAAACTCGTTCCTTTGAACGGGTGGGTGAGAATATCAACCTGTCCATGGATGCAAGACTGATTACCGCCACCAATCAGGACCTGCGCCATCTGGTTAAAGAAAAGCAGTTCCGCGAAGATTTCTTCTTCCGCATCAATGTAATCCCGGTACACCTGCCGCCTTTGCGGGAACGTAAGGAAGACCTGCCCCTGCTGGTGGATCACTTCATCCACCTGCACGATCATATCAATCAAGGCGAAGGCCCAACCCCGGAAACCATGCGTAAACTCATGAGCTACGACTGGCCCGGAAACGTGCGGGAACTGAAAAGCGCACTGGAATATGCTGCCGTAGTCAAAGACAGTGGCCCGATTCTGCCCGACCACCTACCCCCACACATTGGGGAAACCAGTAGTGCAACACCATGCCCGAAACAAATCAGTCCAATCATGGAACCGGACGAAAAACAGGCACTCATCAATGCCTTAAAGCATGCCGGAGGAAACAAAAGTAAGGCAGCAAAGATCCTCGGAATAAGCCGGGGAACCGTCCATAATCGCATGCGCAAATACTCGGTCCAATATAGGCTGGAAGAATAAGCTACCTTCAAAAAAACCGCGCTATTGCTGAACTTTATACAGATTTTAAATTGTTTTTCAAAAGATAATACTGTCGCCACAACTGGACTTTTCAGCTGAATTTGAGTAAATACCTTTGCAACATCGGGAAAAAGCATCCGCTGTTTCCCTACAAATCGCCGTAAAACCATTTACACTGGAGCAACAGGTTCTAAAGCCCTGTCCAGTCCAAAAGAAATCACATTTCTGCCCGCTAAATATCCGGAACTCCGCAAGGCTCCAGACCTTGCACCCGGACCGCAAGACCCGGCATCAAGCAGGTCTGCGCAGAGCTGGATAGCCAGTGCGCATGCTTTGTCTTTGAATGCTGTGGTTTCTTGCCCGAAAACAGAGACATGATACAGCGCGCACAGACAATTAACCGGAGGTTAAGTACATGAGTGATAAAGACATCGCGATCTTGAAGTATGACGGTAAAGAATACGAATTGCCTGTAATCCATGGAACAGAAGGCGAAACAGGCGTAGACATCACCAAACTCCGAGCGCAGAGCGGCCTCATCACCTACGATCCCGGCTACGGCAATACCGGCTCCTGCACCAGTGACATTACCTTTGTAGACGGCGAAAATGGAATCCTGCGTTATCGCGGTTATCCCATCGAAGATCTTGCCAAACACGGTAAATTTATCGAAACCGCATGGCTGCTCATCTTCGGTGAACTGCCTCTTAAGGAAGACCTGACCCGCTTCTCCGCCCTGCTCACCGCAGAGGAACTCATTCACGAGGACCTGCGTCACCACTTCGAAGGTTTCCCCGCTCACCGCAACCAGCCCATGGCGATCCTTTCCGCAGTAATCAACGCGCTGGGCAGCCATAACCCGGACCTTTACGACATCAACGACAAGTCCGAATTTTTCCTTGCTGTGGGCAAGATCATTTCTAAGGTGCGTACCATTGCGGCATTTTCTTACCGCAAATCCATAGGGCGTCCCTTTATGTACCCGGACCCGGACTTGAGCTACTGCCACAACTTCCTGCACATGATGTTCTCCATCCCCTATAAGCAGTACGATCCGCCCATAGAAGCGGTAAAAGCACTTTCGCTGATCTTCCAGCTGCACGCCGACCATGAACAGAACTGCTCCACCTCCACAGTAAGGATGGTCGGTTCCACTCAGGCGAACATCTTCGCCTCCGTATCTTCCGGCATCTGCGCCCTCTGGGGCCGTCTGCACGGCGGAGCCAACGCAGCTGTAATCGACATGCTCGAAACCATCCAGAACGGCGATTACACCATTGATGACTACATCGAGAAGGTCAAAACAAAAGAATGCCGCCTCATGGGCTTCGGGCACCGCATCTACAAGAGCTTTGACCCGCGTGCAAAAATCCTCAAAGAAGCCACTCATGACCTCTTGCAGCACGGCTTCAGCGATGAATTGCTGGATATCGCCATGAAACTGGAAGAACGCGCGCTTTCCGATGAATACTTTACCGAGCGCAAGCTCTACCCCAACGTGGACTTCTATTCCGGCATCATCCTGCGTGCGCTGGGAATCCCGGTAACCATGTTTCCGGTAATGTTCGCCATCGGCCGCATGCCCGGCTGGATTGCCCACTGGTACGAAGATTACACCAACCCGGCAGCAAGAATTAACCGTCCGCGCCAGATTTACACTGGCGAAACTCCCAGAAATTACGTACCTATAGATTTCAGGAAGTAAATCTAGTCAGTATCGGTTTGAGGCTTATCCGGCCCCGAAGCGATGGATATACCTACCCGGATATGCCCGTAATCCCGCCCTGCACAAGGGATGAGATTACGGGCAATACTTTTTTAGGCAGTGTAAAACTCAAGTTATTTTCAAAAAAATTAACTTTTTATGAAAATAAAGCTTGCAATTCACACGCGATATTTATAGATAGTTCTTCGCCGTGCCGAAGTGGTGGAATTGGTAGACACGCTAGGTTCAGGGTCTAGTGGAGGTTTCTCCGTGGAAGTTCGAGTCTTCTCTTCGGCACCATTTTTCTAGAAAAAGCCGCAACAAATGTTGCGGCTTTTTTGTGTTCTTACCACTGACAACAAGTCAGCCCTACTGCCCATTGGGCTAAGGATGTTTCTGCTACAAAACAGGTAAAAATTATTGACCGCAGTTTAGGTTTTGTTAAACTTCTTCTCGTTGTTTTTCACTTCAGGAATTTATTCTTTCAATTTAGAATAAGGGAATCCGGTTAAAATCCGGGGCGGTTCTGCCGCTGTGAGTTCTATCCTTTTGAGGATCAGAAAAAGCCAGCCCCCCTGCCTGAAGCATATCTGCATTATGCAGATAATTACCATCTCCCGGATGCACCTTTTAAAGTATGCTCTCCGGTTTCAAAAAAAAGCAGGACATGCCTTCTGGGTCCCTGCGCCACAAATCTAAAAGACTGTCTCCACTATAGAGAGCCTTATTCTCGGCAGATATATTTCGCTATGAAATACAAGGTATTTGCCCGATGCTAAGGTATGCTCCATAATTTTCGCAAATAGCCGAGAAATACAAATCACTGCTCTTGCTTATAAAAGCAAAAAAGTTCAGACAGCTGGGCCCAAAACTAGGCCCTCTAAAGGATCCTCACCATAATGACCGAACAATCTGTAATCACCCGCGAATCAGCTAAAATGGCTCTTGAAGAACACACCCGTTTTCAGGAAACCGTCAGTTCCAAAAAATATCAGATCCGTGACCGCAAAGGACGTCTTCAGGAACACTCCTTTACTGACGTCAAAAACAGACTTTGCCGTGAATTTTTAAAACATTCCCGTTTCGAGAATCAGGAAAATGAGCAGGTTTGCGAAATGCTCCAATCCGGGCGTTTCATTCCTGCCGGTTCCATACTTTCCGGCCTCGGGAATGAACATGCTAAATGCTCACTGAGCAACTGCTATCTGGCCAAGATTGAATCTGATTCCCTTGAAGGAATCTTCGAAGCCCAGAAAAAACTTGCCCGCACCTACTCCTACCGGGGGGGAAGCGGCATCGACATCACCATCCTGCGTCCTTCCGGTGATCCGGTAAACAACGCTGCGGTGACTTCTTCCGGGGCTGTAAGCTTCATGCCCCTTTTCAGTGAGCTGACCAATACCATCGGGCAGAACGGCAGACGCGGCGCGCTGATGATATCTCTTGATATCAGGCACCCGGAAACCCGCCGTTTCATCTGGTGCAAGAGCAAACCTGAAGAAATTTTCGGAGTTGATTCCCTGACTGGTAAAATTCAGGACGTTTTCGGTGCAAACATCAGCCTTAAAGTTACCGATGATTTCATGCAGGCCGTGGAAGAAGATAAGGACTGGACCTTCATTTTCCCCGACAGATTTAAAATCAGCGGTAAGATTTGCGATGAATCCACCCTGCAACTGCTGCCGGAAGTATACAAGGCCCTTGATCCGCAGGTAGGGGACCGTCTTGAGGCTGAAATTATCTACAAAGTTATCGGCACCGATCCCAAAAAGCAGCTGATCAAAGTACAGCCTGATCTTCCGGTGAATAGCGAAAACGCTGTCCTTGCCGACGAACCACTGACCTTTTCCCTTTCCAGACGCCGCAACGAGACTTCCGACATCTTCGATCCGGTAAAATCCGTATACAACGAACTCTGGGACGGTGATTACAGCCGCTGGCAGGAACTGGAACTTCCCCTTAGAGAATACGACACAGTTAAAGCTAGAGACCTGCTTGAAGAGATCAGTGAATCAGCATGGAAATCCGGTGATCCGGGCATCCTTTATCAGGACACCACCCAGCGTAACACCCCCGGCACATACATTGATCCCCTGCGCCTTAAGCCTATGTCCACCAACCCCTGCGGCGAGCAGGCATTGGGCTACTGGAGCAACTGCCTGCTCGGAGCCATGGTTTTGTACCGTTACGTGGTCAATCCGTATACCAAGGAAGCACGTTTCGACACCGATCTCTTCCATCATGACCTGACCCGGACCATGTCCTTCATGGACACCATGTCTGATCTCAACCAGAACAAGCACCCGCTTCAGAAGCATCGTGATGCTGATAAATACGGCAAGCGGATCGGCATAGAATTCACCGGACTGGGCGATATGCTCGCCATGCTGGGCATGCGTTACGGCAGTGACGAATCTATTGATTTCATCAAAGAAGTCATGCGCGACAAAGCCATCGCTGAAATATCCGTCAGTGCCGACATTGCCGAGCGGTTCGGTGAAGTTGAAGCCTTGAAGGATAAAGACGCACGCAGCCGCTTTCTGGAATGCCCATACATCAGCAACCTTGATCTGCCCAAGAAGTTGCGCAAAAAGATACTCAAAACCGGCCTGCGCCATACAGCTTTTAATACTGTCGGCCCTTCCGGTTCCATTTCCATCATGTCCGACAACTGCACTTCAGGAATAGAACCGGCATTCCTGTTCAGCTACGCCCGTGAAACAAGGCTTGAAGCCGGAAAAGTTTTTGAGTTCATTCACATGCCCCCGCTGAAATGGATGCTTGAAACCAATCAGGAGCACCTGTTCGGAAAATACACCGCCCAGCAGCTAAAAGAAAAGCTGAATTACGTGCAGGCCGATGAACTGGATTACATGGACCGCATCCGCATGCAGTCCGCGATCCAGCAGTACACCGACAGTTCCATTTCTTCGACCATCAACCTCTCCGAGGAGACTCCCAAGGAAACCATCTTTGAGATCTACCTTGAATCTTGGAAACAAGGACTTAAGGGAGTAACGGTCTTCCGCAACGGTTGTAAAAAAGGTGTCTTGAGTAAAAAAGAAGAAACCAAAGAAGCCGATCCGACCATGCTGGGCCAGAATCCGACCCTGATCGAAAGAGAACTCGGCGATATTGAACGGGCCGAACGGCACCGGGTTATGTGGAAAGGTTCCAAGATGTACATCATTGTATCCTTGGACGATTCCGGCAACCCCATTGAAATATTCGTTAAACTTCCCAAAGAAGCCGGGATGACCGGAGACGGGTTCTACAATGAGCAGGTTTTTCAGGAAAAATACTCTCTGTGGGAAACCATCACCCGCTTAACCAGCATGCTGCTGCGCGTGGGAATGCCCATTGACCGCATCCTCACCCAACTGGACCGCTCCAGCTACAACATCATTGATGCGGCTGCGATAATTTCCCGCATACTGCGCCAGTACATATCCTTGGATATGGATGATCAGACCATCGTATCCAAAGGGCTAGGCGATCGCTGCCCCGAATGCAGCCAAAAAGCATACGTCCCCGAGGGCGGTTGCAAGATTTGCAAGGCTTGCGGGTATACTACCTGCGGGTAGGTTTAAGGAAGATTAGAGAATTAGAAAAAGGAAAGCCGCGACGGGAGTTGCGGCTTTTTTTATCTTTATTGAGGCATGAGATTTAAAAACGAGCAAAGGACTAGATATAAAATCAAAACACTGTTTACAAAAAACCACCCGTCACCTATATTCTTGCCCTAATAATCCTTAAGGAGGATAGGATGGCAGATTTAAGCAACATTTATTTCATTACCAACAGGGTTTTAACCGGATCAGATGAAAACAAGAAATTTAAGAAAAGCAACCTCTGCTCCCCGGACCTGTCATTCTGCAAGACTGGTCCAGACCGCAGCATTGAGTTACTCAAGAGCGGAGCCATGTTCAAAGAGCTTAAAGACGAACATGGTTACGATGAATTCCTCATCTACATCCACGGCTTCAACAACCAGCCATGGGAAGATATTTTTCCAAACACAGCCCGCATGCAGAAACAACTTAATGAGGCGGGATGCAGCAAAGTAAAAGTGCTGCCTCTGGTCTGGCCCTGCGATAATGATTTCGGAGTATTAAAAGATTACTGGGATGATCAGGAATCTGCGGAATTCAGCGGAAAATTCTTTGCCCGTGCCATAGGCAAACTCATGGAATGGCAGATGGCTAACCGGGAAGATCCATGCCGCAAGCGGATACACATCATGGCTCACTCCATGGGCGGGCGTGTTATGCTAAAATCACTCCCCTTTTTCGCAAAAAATATAGCAAGGGCCGACGTGCCTTTCCTATTCACCAACACCTTTCTCATGGCCTCCGACATCCCCAACGAGTGTTTAGGCAAAGGCGAAGAAGGTCATTACATATGCAGCGCGTCCCGAAACATCGTCTGCTATTACGCCAATGATGACATTGCCATGCCCGCCAGCAAAGCTGCTAACGTAAAGAACATGGTCTTCAGCAGGCGAATGGGGCACACAGGGCCGGAAGATTGGGGTGAAATTGTCAAGAAAAAGGTAATCGCCGCCAACTGCGACAGCTTCAACAACAAGCTGGATCTCAAAGGACACACTTATTTCATGGACAGTGACGAAATGCAGAGTCCCGCTTTTCAGCACATGATATCGCTGATCAAGAAACCCGGATCATTTAAACCTGATCAGGAATTGATTTTGTAGGGTTTGGTGAATTGGAGAAAGCTTGGAAAGCCGCGACGGGAGTCGCGGCTTTTTTTATATACGGACCAACAGAATGACATACTCAATTATTTAACGCGACAATCCAACACTATACTCATATTCATAAAAAATATCAGATGAATTGCAGGTGATCGACTTAACCTTCTGCAAAAGCTCACAGAAGCTTTCCTCTCGACGGCCCGCTTGATCAACCAAAAAACAAATAAACTCTAAAGAGTTAAACCAAACGCTATGCATCTCGTATCTATACAATTCATCATCATCTCCGTACATTTCAAACAACTCTTTGTTGACGCGTTTAATCAACTTATTCTTACTTTTGACAAATCGCGAAGCCTTAACTCTATCTTTTAATTTCATCCCTTTCATCTTATTTCTATTTTCTTTAAACTCAACACTTCTAATAAAATCAAATATAGATGAAGCTGCTCCCCTAGTATTTAAGTAACTACTTTCAAACAAAGACATCGATATTTTTTCAATATCCTTATCCCCCACAACTAATGTGGAACCTGTTTTAAATTTCATTTTTCCATTATTTACTAAATGCTTTTCATGAGCTAAAATTTGTTCTTGGGCATGAAAAAAAGAATCAACTAAATCTCCAATAATTGCTGTCTCATTACCCTCAACACTTTTGCGTGTGATTGATTTCTTTTTAACTTCAAAAAAACTGACATGGCATTGTTCCTCTACAACTAAGTCACATTCACGGGAACTACCAAGGTATTCCCCGGAATGCACCGTGAAGCCACTATCAATAAATTTATTCTTAATAATTTCCTCAATATTCTTACCGATATCTGAACTATATTTATGACCAAGCAATAACATTATAACTTCATAGAATCCCCAACCGCACAAGCATTTGTCTATGAGTAAGTAGTCTGACTCTATTCGTATCAATGGTTTTGACAAAAATAGATTTCCAACCTTTGATGCATTCTTGGGAAGGCCATAACCATCATTGACCATCGTCCCATGAGAAATCGCATTTAAAATTTTTATTTCAGAGTCTAAAAAGTAATTTTCCTTAAAAAGGACCATACTTCTCTTCGGGAAAGCATATATTTTCTTCACTAATGAAAAGTAGTCTTTAATCCTAAATCCTAATT
This sequence comes from Marinifilum sp. JC120, assembly GCA_004923195.1. Classification (NCBI taxonomy): domain Bacteria; kingdom Pseudomonadati; phylum Bacteroidota; class Bacteroidia; order Marinilabiliales; family Marinifilaceae; genus Marinifilum; species Marinifilum sp. JC120. Next base: position 261,483 of record RDSB01000002.1, read on the forward strand.
TCCGTTCTACAGCAGAAGAATCCTTAAGCTTCAATAGTCCTTCTAAAAAATCACAAACGTAATATTCTCCCAGTTGTTTGAGCTTGAATAATTCGTCATACATTAAATTTCGCTTAATTGTGTCCAGCACATATCTGTACCCACTCTTGAGCATAAGCATATCGGAATAGCGATTAAACTGGTAACAGTCATGCATAAATACTAAATTTGACGACAGCAAAATAATTTTACAAATTTTAGTGTTAACAGATTTATTTTTTTTAGAAGGATATGAATGTATGTTTTTAACACATAACATAATTAAATACATATACGGAATTTGAAGAACCAATCTATTGGTACCTGAGTCATAAAAACGCGGCTGTAAATACCGCCCACTTGCGTAGGAATATTTACTACTTAATTTATCGAAAATTATTGCTAAAAATTCTATAGCCCCAACTTCAACCACTAGCGATTCTATATCACGTACAATTTTTAAATATTTAGTTTTTTCATAATTAAACTTACCATCAGCGAAAGTAATTTTATACTTACGCATTTCTTTCAAAATTCTACAATTCAAGTTCGCTTGCTGAAGTTGAAGTTTAATTAATTTCCACCACCGATTTTCACCACGTCTAATAAGCTCAAAATAAATGTATAAAACGTCATTCCACACTTCATTAGAGAATGATTTAAATTTTTCCACGTTCGACCTAGACAAAAAACAAATAAAATCTCCATACACACTAGGAGCATTCCTACCGTTTAAAACCATTTCGACAGCAACCTGATTAACTTCTGCTTTAACTTCGTCAACACTCACAGAAAAGGATCCATCTTCATAGTCCACTAATTCGTCCGACAAATTTATAAGTAGACATTCCATATCCTTAAAATGCGCAGCGGTATTTAAACCGTACTTACCTAGAACATCATTTATATCAGGATGATCTTCATTAGATCTTAATTTTACAAGCTGCTTTAAAACAGAAAATTTTTTGCTCTGAACAAGATATTTCATGAAAACCTCATCATTTAATAATCTTCCCCATGATTATTACGAACACTTTTAAAATTCAACACAATCAAGAAAACCCTTGACCCAACACCCATTCGGTGCTTAACAGTTCTCGCGTCCGTCCATATCCGGTTGTTTTGGGTCCTAAGAGACCCGAGTTTTTAATTGCAAGGGCAGTGTACTTGTTTCGTACATCGTCCTTAATGTGACGATTCCCCTGAAACCTAATTAGAAGATTGGGACCAGTGATGCAGGCAATTCGCCTTGCTGTTTCAGGAGAAAGTACGATCTGCCCTTGATGAGTTTTACCCCTCCTTAAGTAGATCGAGATAACCGGACGGTCCCTCCAAAAATACCGGACATTAATTACGGTAGCTACAAACCTCCCCTGTATATAAGGGGCAGGTCTTGCTTTGTTTTTCACCCTTTTTCCGCCTGACCGGAATATCCCTAACAGACCGCGAATTTCGCGCTCTGCTTTGCATTGCTGTACTTTTGCCAGCAATCACGAAATATACTAAAAGATTTTTATAAATCCGGAATAGCTGAAATGGGAATCAAACACGCGCCCAGCTGAGAACTGAGACGCGCTGCTCTGTTTTTTGCCCTTTTTAATACAACTTTTATATTTACCGCATTTAGAGAGATAAAATATCATGGAAAAATTTAGAAATTTAGGCCTTTCCGACGCTACTATTGAAGCCCTCGAAAAAAAAGGTTTTACCGCTCCCACCCCTATTCAGGAAAAGACCATCCCCATGCTCCTTTCCGGCGAGAAGGACATCGTGGGTCAGGCTCAGACCGGAACAGGTAAAACAGCAGCTTTCGGCCTGCCTATCATTGAAAACATCCGCGAAGGTGCCGGACATGTTCAGGCGATTGTCCTGACCCCGACCCGCGAGCTTGCCATGCAGGTTGCGGATGAAATTATGTCTTTCCGTGGCAAGCGCAAAATTTTCGTTGCCACTGTTTACGGCGGCCAGCCCATGCTTCCGCAGCTCAAAGCCCTTAAACGCGGCGTGGATATCGTAGTTGGTACCCCCGGTCGTGTACTAGACCACATCCGCCGCAAGACCCTCAACCTTTCCCAGATCAACAACTTCGTACTCGATGAAGCTGACGAAATGTGCAACATGGGCTTTCTTGAAGAAGTCTCCGAGATCATGGAACACGCTGGCGAAGACCGCCGCACCCTGCTCTTTTCCGCTACCATGCCTCCCGAAGTCATGCGTATCGCAAAGAAATTCATGGGCGATTATGATGTCATCGCAGTTAAACGCGAGAAAAACGAAGCACAGCTCACCGAGCTCCTTTTTCACGAAGTTAATGAGCGTGACCGCTTTGAAGCTCTCTGCCGCGTTGTTGACGCGCAGAATGAATTTTACGGACTGGTCTTCTGCCGCACCCGTGCAGATGCCGACCGCGTAGCCGGAGCACTTGGCGAACGCGGTTACCCTGCCGAACCTATCCACGGTGATCTTTCACAGGCCCGCCGTGAGGATATCCTCATGCGTTTCCGTAAACGCCGCTGTAAAATCCTTGTGGCTACCGATGTTGCTGCGCGTGGTATTGACGTGCCGGACCTGTCCCACGTTGTAAACTTCGCCCTGCCGCAGGACCCGCAGAGCTTTGTTCACCGTATTGGCCGTACTGGTCGCGCAGGTAAAAAAGGTGTAGCTGTTACCCTGATTTCCCCCCGCGAATTCGGCAAGCTGCGTTACATCACCAAAGTAACCCAGCTCCGTGTAGACAAAAAGCCTCTGCCGACTATCGATCAAGTTATTGATGTCAAAAAATCCCGCATGGGTGCTGAACTCAGCGAGATTGTTGAAGCAGGCAAACACCTTTCCTACCTCGACCTTGCTCACGAACTGCTCGAAGACGTTGATCCTATCGAGGCTGTTGCCGCGCTGCTCAAGCATTCACAGGGTGGTGTTCTGGACAAACGCAGCTACCGCAAGATTGATGAATGCGGCGGCCCCAACGCAGGCGGCCCACGTGGTCGTGTTCGTTTCACCGCAGGCGTAGGCCGCTCTCACGGTATGACCCCGCGCAAACTGGTAGACATGATCTGCCGCCGCGCACGCATCAATCCCGTACGCATCCAGCACGTGAAGATTCAGGGACGCCAGTCCACCTTCACCGTGCCCGCAGGTGATTCCGATAACGTAATGCGCACAGTAAACAGGGCTTCCCAGAACGAAAGACCTTTGTTGAAACGCGGCTAATTTGCCTCCGGCGGCTTAAACCCTTTTGCAAAAGGGTTTAAGAATCCCAAAACCTTTCATTAGGGCTTCGCCGCTTCGCACAATAAATTGCCAATAATTAAGGCCGTAATATCTCCCGAGATATTACGGCCTTTTTACTTTATTCTTCCAATCCCATTCCGGGATGGTGAGCCGGGTAGCCCATTTCATCCTCATGGCACACAGTGCATGTTCCGGCTGCTCCCATAGGCTGTGCTTCGCCCATGTATTGCAATGGCCGCAGATTGTCGCGCTCGTTAGCTGCCGGGAATATAGCATGCGGAGCATTGTGGCAGGCTGCGCACATTACCGCATCCATCTCATCCTTGCGGTTGCGGAATAAGCCTTCCTTATCTTCGGTCCATTCATTGAAGGCCGAATCGGAATCAGGATCAGCAAATTCAACATGACAGGTCAGGCAGTCAGGCTGCTGCTCCCACGGCTGACGTGGGTTGATCTCATCCAGATCATAATCGACTGGAGTAATCAGCTTCATGAGCTGCTTGGCCGCAGGTTTCTGCTCCTCGCCCTTAAGTAAGGCAAGCGAATGGTTCTCCATGGAGCCATGACAATTCACACACTCCATTCCAGCATCAACATGCACCCCGCGCAGACTTTCCTGCGGATGGCACATCATGCAAGCATCGTTTTCCCTGTCTGCGAGGTAAACCGCATGGAAGCCATGCAAGGCCGTGGACAGGTTAAGTTGCATCTCGCCATCATGACAAGCCATGCAATCTATGATTTCGCCATCCTTAATACGCTGCTTGAAGTTAGTCTTGTTATCCCGATCATGCACACCTGCGATATCTGCTGCGGTCTGCGCTGAAAATCCACCCTGCTCCGGTATATCCCAACCGCCGCCATGACAATTGTTACACCCCGGACGGGTGGAAACAGGAAGCACAATGGTCGTGGAGGCAAGGACATTGCCCTCAGCATCTAGAGCCTGCACTTCCACCGGAGGTAGAGGCTGATAAGCTTCAGTGGTGTAGGGCAGAATGTCGATGGGCGAAGACTGGAAATAGCCGTCTTCCGCGCTTAGCTCAAAACTCTTATCCATACCCTGCGGCTTGCAAACAATCTTTACATCATCTGTCATTATTTCCGGTGAATCACCGCGCAGGATGAGCTGCGCGCGGACAATGCTGCCCTTATCAGAAATAGACATGGTCCGGTCTTTATCAATAATCAAACGCAACCCTTCCAACGGCCAAGCCATGAGCACATATTCCTGATCAGCTTCAAATGGTGCGGGCGTAAGCTCGGCTTCTTCGGGTTCCGGCAAGGCGGGATTATAACCCGGCCCCACGGAGTGTATATATTCTGCAAGAGCTTTACGCTCTTCAGCTATGCCCAAAAATTCGGGCATATACTTATTAACTTTGCCCATACCGGAGATGAAAGCATCCAATCCGGCTGTGGTATATTTGGATGTGCGGCGCACAATGTCGTTCATGGGACCGTTAATGGCATGACAGGGAGCGCACTGCATCTGATAAAGCCATTCACCAACTCTGAGTCGATTATCATCGTTTATTTCACGCAGATCCTGCGGAACCCATTTGGAGTTTTGCAGGATAGGTTTCCCTTTCAATTCCTCAGCCTGTTCCACAGTGATGTTGGTGGAATAGACTTCGTCCCAAACCACATAGGGCTTACGGCCTGCCTCACGCACGAATTCAAATGAACCGTAAAACATCAAGGCTACCACCAACATGACCATGGCCGAACTGAAGTTAACCTTCCCCGGCGCACAGATAGCCATGAATAAACCGCCAAAGAGTAGTACCGGAGCGGTATACTTGAAAACTTGCATGAAAAAGGCCACCCGATGCGATTTATGCACAATTAGCATAGCCTGTTCCGCAGGTAAGCTACCGAGATACCAATACCCGGAAAAGATAGTCAGGACGAGTCCGGTCAGAGTCCAGATACCGCAGAAACGGACCAGCATGCAGCGCAGGCTTTTATCCTTAATCCGCGCCGCAGTAACAAAGCCGAACAGCCCGGCCAGCATGCCGCAAAGTGCGGTACGGAAAAAGAGCGCGGGCCAGAAGGTGGGGTTGAATATGGCATCCCAGAAATTGCGTGTTTCCAGCCACACTCCGGGGGTCAGCATGAAAGAAATCACCCCGTTGATGGTGAACAGGGACAGGAAAGCAAAAAGAAAATAAAACCAACCCATGAGCAGGTGGTCACGGCGGTTCATCTTCTCCCAATAGTAATAATAAATGAGCAAAGCGATGATCTCGCCAACGAACCAGACCCATTCCGTAGCCCATGCAAACAGGAATTCACGAACCAAGACAAGGGTCCCCTGCGGACTGAGCAAGGCCATGGTAAACCAAAGTGCCACCCCGGTTCCTCCGCCGAAGACCATGGTCAGCAGCAGGAAAAATTTGGAATGCTTTTTAACGTAATCAAGCAGTTCATCGGAACCGGTTTTGTAGGCCAGTTTCTCAGTCACCACCAGAAACAAGCCACCGCCAACAGCAAACTGAGCCACAAAAACATGCACAGTCGCAATAAGCGCGATCCAGAAACCACCGCCGAAAGTTGTAAGGTGCCAGATTGGATATTCCATCATTAACTCCTTTCAGCCTTGAGCATGAGTTTCAGCATGTAGACGATACAGAATCCGCCTGCGAGAAGCGAAACAACAAAGAGTATAAACGGGCCCCATTGTCCAGAAACAGGGGCGGTATCAAGCGTGAAATATGGTTCCAGATACTTCTGACGCACAAGGTGGCGCATAACGGCCATAACCGGAACAATAAAAACTGTCGCCGCTGTGGCAAAGTAAACATTCTTGGTAAATCCAGCATGAAGCATGGCAAATGTGGCCACAAGTCCGACACAGAGCAGCACGGTAGCCAGTATGTCCCCCCCCATGAAGATAAGCATAACTTCCTTGGGCAGGGCCAGCAAAAACCAGAAGCCCATGACCACATTGATCAGCGTTGAACGGGAGAACCATTTCATGCCTGTGGCGACAAAATCAGAATTATCCTTTCGCTTGCCCACAAAGGCCACAAATAAACCGCCTACAGCCAGTGCGGAAATGGCAAAATGCATAAACCTCGGATAAAGTACCGGATCACTCAGGTTAAGAACAAAACCGTTGGGATCGGAAAAGTATTCGGCCCAGACTTCCGGGCGCAACATAAGGGTCATCTTGTTGGAAAGCATGAAGCCGATGTAAGAAATCAGCACAAGCACAGCCAATGTAACCATCCTGCGACCTGAAACACCTAACTTTTCATATCGATAATTATGGAAATATAAGCCGTAATAACCGCTGATCAGGGCTAAAATAACTGCCAGCCAGAACGCGGCCATGAGAATGGAAGAGACATAACTGAACTGCCCATAGACCGCTTGCAAAAACAAAAGCGGCGGCACCCCGGCATTAATAGCCAAGGCCAGCAGGGTCGGCAATTTGCCGGAGATATTGCGGGAAATATCTGTCCCCCCGGAAAGGGAGTGGACAAAAACTATTGCCGCCCCCCCGAAGACCGCATTCATAAGCAGCAGGTGAACGGAAAATGTAATAATCGAAAGAGTTACCGGCCAGATAGGATGAACAGAGATACCTATGGCAGCCGGAATCATTGCGGACGGGTCCATGCGCTTTCCCCCTTATTTATTTTAAAGCATGGATTCATATAACAGGAGAGCACAGGCTCTACAATTAGAAACCCCTTAATTCTTGCCTGACACCGCCCACCCTTAAGCTGGAAACAGGCAGGCGGAGAAAAATTCGAGCCTACTTTTTACAATTTATTTATGATTTAATAAAAAAAGTTCTTGCCAAAGCTGGCTGAAGTCAATAGACACTTCTCTACCGAGTGCCGAAGTGGTGGAATTGGTAGACACGCTAGGTTCAGGGTCTAGTGGAGGTTTCTCCGTGGAAGTTCGAGTCTTCTCTTCGGCACCACTCGTAAATGACGAAAGCCGCAACGAAAGTTGCGGCTTTTTTCGTTTTCATCATATTTATATTTTCAAGTTAACGCATATACTGGCCCGCCCTCCGTCATCTCCTTTTCTTCATTGTTAATCCGACAACGACAACAGACTTACAATGCATTTTACAAATCATACATCAAAAAGCATGTTGTATTTTTTATTTTTCTACTCTGGCCCAAATACAACTACACAACCAACCAGCGCAACTTTAAAATAATACAAACAACATACAAAAGTGCATCATTCATACAATAAAAACCCAATTTGACATATAACACTCCTATGTTACCCTTTTCTCTTCGTTTTAAATTCAAACAAGGCCTACGGGCATCATTAGTAAATGAAAAAATTAGTTGTCGAGAACGTTACAAAAATATTCGGAACAAATCCGCAGAAGGGTTTAAAATTAGTCCGTGAAGGACTGGATAAAGAAACAATCTTCAATCAGACGGGACTCAGTGTGGGAGTCAACCAAGCTTCCTTCTCCGCCAATGAGGGTGAGTTACTAGTCATCATGGGTCTTTCCGGCAGCGGGAAATCAACCCTTGTACGCTGCATCAACCGTCTTATTGAACCCACCGACGGTAAGGTACTGGTGGACGGTGTGGACGTAACCTCACTGGACGGGCCGGACCTGCGGAAATTAAGCCAAAAAAAGCTGGGCATGGTTTTTCAGAACTTTGCGCTTCTGCCCCACAAGACCATCTATGAAAACGTTGAATTCGGCTTGGACCTTATGGGCAAGCCAGCTGCTGAAAAACGGAAAGTTTCCGAAGCAATGCTTTCTCAGGTTGGACTTGAAGGCTGGGGAGACAGCTACCCCTCACAACTCTCCGGCGGCATGCAACAGCGTGTCGGATTAGCGCGCGCCCTTGCCCTTGACCCGGATATCCTGCTCATGGATGAAGCTTTTTCTGCTCTTGATCCACTCATTCGCCGTGATATGCAGGATGAACTGATCAAATTGCAAAAACGCATGCACAAGACCATAATCTTCATCAGCCATGACCTCGACGAGGCCTTGAAACTGGGTGACCGCATAGTACTCATGAAGGACGGAGTGATCGTCCAGACAGGCACCCCCGAAGAAATTCTCACCGAACCAGCCAACGACTACGTCAGACGTTTTGTAGAAGATGTGGACGCCACCAAGGTACTCACAGCGGAAAACGTCATGAAAAAAGCAGAAGCAGTCGTCTACGTTGCTGTGGACGGACCGCGCGCTGCCCTGCGTAAAATGCGCAAAAACAATATTTCATCTATTTTTGCTCTCAATTCAAGCGACCATGTACTCGGCATCGTCCATGCTGCTGATGCGGCAAAAGCCGTTGAAACCGGAAACAAAAAGCTTGAAGACATAATTCAACCTGCCCGCAGTGTCTCTGCTGAGACTCCTGCGCTGGAACTATATCCCATGAGATCCGAATCCGGTTGGCCCCTTGCCGTCGTAGATACAAACAATGAATTTATCGGTGTTGTGGTCAGCGGTAACCTTATAGCCGCAGTAGCTGAATACGGACCGGACCCGTCAATTTAATAATCCTGGAGGATTTTTTATGATTAAAACTAAATCACATACAATGTTTTGGATTGCAGGCATTGTTTTCGCAGCAATGTTTAGCATTTTGCCCGTTAACTCCGCTCAGGCGGCAGACAAACCGGTAATTTTCGCTGACCTCAACTGGGACAGCATCCAGATCCACAACCGCATTGCGGGATTCATAATTGAACACGGTTACGGCACAGACGTAGAATATATCCCCGCCGGAACCGCCATTGCATATGAAGCAATCATGCGAGGCGACATGGACGTGGACATGGAATCCTGGACCTCAAACTCACAGCACCTCTACGATAAAGGGATCAAATCCGGCACTCTTTTTGACCTCGGCGCGAACTTCAAGGATGCCCGTGAAGGGTTGATGGTTCCCACCTACATGATCAAGGGCGATCCCAAACGCGGCATCAAACCCATGACACCGGAACTCAAAACAGTTGCAGATCTTGCCAAGTACCCTGAATTTTTCAAAGATCCTGAAGACCCTTCCATGGGCCTCATATATTCCGGCGTAACCGGATGGACCGCCACCCAGAAGACCGAACAGAAACTGAAAAACTACGGACTGGACGAGAGTTTTAATATGCTCGCTCCCGGTTCCGATGCCGCACTGGCAGGCTCAATGGTATCCGCTTACAAACGCGGCAAGGGCTGGGTTGGATACTACTGGGGTCCCACCTGGGTAATGGGCATGATCGATATGACCTTCCTTGAGGAAGCCCCCTATGATCCTAAAGTATGGAACGAGACCAGACTCTGCGATTACCCCAACTCCGATGTTAACATCATCGTGGGCAAATCCCTGATGAAGCGTGCTCCCAAAATCATCGAGATGTTCAAGAACTACGAAACCACCATGGCCATGACCAACGAGTGTCTCGCCTACATGAAAAATGAAAAGGCAAACCTTGAAGAGGTCGCCGAGTGGTTCCTTAAGAATAATGAAGACATCTGGACCAAATGGGTTCCCGCAGACAAAGCAGCCAAGATCAAGGCCGCACTTAACTAAAATATAACCGCAATAAACATAACAACCGGATTTTATAATGTATAAGTTTCCAAAAGCTCTGGAAATACCACTGGCTGACTGGGTAAATGCAGGAATGGCATGGGTCATGGATAACTGGGGGGAATTTTTCGACGCCCTCGGCAGTGTCCTTTTGCAACTCCTTATTGCGCTACAGCAGTTCTTCCTCATGATTCCGTGGCCTGTAACAATAATCGGCGTAGGTGTGGCGGGCTGGTGGCTGCTCGGCAGCTGGAAAAGAGGACTGGGCATGTCGGCCATGCTGTTCACTATCGGCTGCTTCGGTTACTGGAAGCTGACCATGATGACTCTGGCACTGGTCACCGGCGCGGTCTTCATATCCCTTGCCGTAGGTATTCCTGTGGGAATATGGATGGCTAGAAGCGACCGCGTGGAAACCATCATCAAACCGATACTCGATGCCATGCAGACCATGCCGAGCTTTGTCTACCTGATCCCGGTAATGATGCTCTTCGGCCTTGGAAAGGTGCCCGCGCTTTTCGCAACCATTATCTATTCCATGCCGCCGATCATCCGCCTGACCAATGTGGGAATCCGTGAGGTGCCCAAGGACGTGATTGAAGCGGCCCGGGCCTTTGGTGCTACTCCCATGCAGACTCTGTTCAAGGTACAGTTGCCACTGGCAAGGCCGACCATTGTTGTGGGCATCAACCAGACAACCATGATGGCTCTGGCCATGGTCGTTGTAGCCTCCATGATCGGGGCCAAAGGGCTGGGTATGGAAGTTCTGGTAGCCATTAACCGCATTGATATCGGTATGGGCTTTGAAGCCGGACTGTCTATCGTGTTTCTAGCGATCATAATTGACCGTCTGACCCACGCCATGGCCGTGCGTAATACACACGACGCCAAATAACACCAGCATAGTTCACGCATAAAAGAAGGCCGCAACATCCTCGGGTGTTGCGGCCTTTTCTTATGCTTCCTGCCACAAAGTCCCCTATTACCGTTCCTGTCTCCATTTCTAATGGAAAAAATTTACTATTCAAGTATACTGCAAATCTAACCTAAAAATGGAGAAGACAAGATGAAAAATTCCCGTTCCCTTATGATAGTTCTTTCATTGCTGGCAGCCTGCATACTTTTTCAGGCACCCACAGCACAAGCTTTCAGCCTCAATGACCTGTCCTCCTCTGCTGAAACAGCTAAAAGCGCGGCAGAAGGAGCAAGCCTGCTTGACCGGGCCAAAAATGTTTACACAGGATTTTACGATTCCACGGAAAATCTCGTAGATGCCCAAACCACAACGATGAGCCTGCTTAACCCCGATGAGGGAGCAGCCCTAACCTCAAAACTCGGTGACATTAATTCAGGTTCTACCTTTACGCGTCTTACCAAACTGGTCGGATTTTCCGAAAGCATGGATGGAGGAACAACTGACTCTTCCCTGACCTCCAAGCTGACCAAGATCATCACCACTCCGGGCAGTTTTGAGAAAGCCCAAAAGGTCTACGGTCATGCATCAACAGCTTACACCTCCGGTAACAGCTCAGTTGGCGAAGCCAAGACCCTTTATACCGAGATCAAGAATTTTATTGCCTCACCTTCCGCCAAAGGACTCAGCGAATCCCTACTTTCCGGACTGGGAGAATATTCAGATAAAATTCTGCCCTTCATCATCGAGAACGGACCGGAGCGGGTAAAATCAGCCGCCCAAATCGCCGAAGCTTTCAAAGGCTTTTTGTAATTCCTGTTCATGCAACCTAAAAGTCCCCGTCCGTATTGCTACGGATGGGGACTTTTATTTTAGGAGGATGGGTAATTTTTTAACAAAAATATCCGTCGCTCTTCAAATTCGTAATCAGCCTCTCACACATGGCTGCGCGATTCAGACTGTAGATATGAACTCCGGGTGCCCCCTTATCGAGCAGGTCCGTAATCTGCTTACGCGCAAAGTCAAAACCGAATTCCATAACCGCTTCATCACCGCCCTTTTCAAAGGCCTTTTCCACCCCGCAATAAAGATCACCGGGGATTGCCGCACCGCACAGAGACATGATCCGGCGCAGAGAGCCTAAGGACTGAATAGGCAACACACCGGGAATAACCGGAGCAGAACTGCCAATCTCGGCCAGCCTGTCCACATAATCGAAATAGAGCCTGTTATCAAAGAAAAGCTGAGTCATGGTGAAATCAGCTCCTTTGGAAAGCTTGGAATTGTGAACTTCAATATCTTTGACAATGGAAGGAGATTCAGGATGTCCACCGGGATACCCGGCCACAGCCATTCCCACTCCGGAAAATTTCTCGTCCACATACTCCACAAGGTCGGAGGCATGCATGAAACGACTCTGACCGTCACCGTTGGCATCTTTAACCCCATCTCCACCGAGAGCCAGAATATCCGAGACGCCGGCCTCGCCAAGGCGGCCGACAAACTCGTCTATGGACTTCTCGCTGGCACCCACACAAGTCAGATGGGCGAGAATATCAATACCCATATCCTTTTTAAGCAGGGAACATATTTCAAGTGAATTGTCGTGGCTGGTACCGCCTGCTCCGTAAGTTACCGATGCGAAAAGGGGATTCAGCGCGGCCAGTCTTGCGGCCCTTTCCATAAATACGGGCCATGTGGATTTATCCTTGGGCGGAAAAAATTCAAAGGAAAAGAACTGTCCAGCTTCATTGATATTCTGTGCCACCTGCATTTTAATTCTCCATTTTTTATCTGCTTGATTCCCGGACCGCAGGCACGGCCCGGGAGTTATTAATCTATTTTACTGAATTTTCCGACGTACTGTTTCAGCCGCCTGAACCATATTCTTAAGGGCCGGAACAACCTCATCCCATTTACGGGTCTTTAGCCCGCAATCGGGATTCACCCAGAGCCGTTCTGCGGGAATAACTTCCAGAGCTTTCTCAAGCAGCAGGGCCATATCATCAGCTGCCGGAATTGCAGGGCTGTGGATATCGTAAACACCGGGACCGACTTCATTGGGATAGCTGAACCGGTTGAAGCTGCCCAAGAGTTCCATACGGCTGCGACTGGCCTCAATGCTGATCACATCAGCATCAAGGGCGGCAATGGAATTCATAATTTCATCAAATTCGCAATAGCACATGTGAGTGTGAATCTGGGTGGCATCCTCAACGCAGGAAGCGGAGAGACGGAAGCACTCCTCCGCCCATTTCAGATACTCCGGCTGCTCAGATTTACGCAGAGGCAAACCTTCACGCAGGGCGGGTTCGTCAATTTGAATGACCTTCACACCGCTCTTTTCAAGATCAGCCACCTCGTCACGCACTGCCAGTGCAATCTGACGGCAGGTTTCACTGCGAGGCTGGTCATCACGCACAAAGCTCCAACAAAGAATGGTTACCGGTCCGGTGAGCATCCCCTTGACTTCACGGTCGGAGAGGGAACGGGCATAGTTGATCCAATCCACAGTAATGGGACCGGGGCGGGAAACATCACCGAAAATAACCGGGGGTTTCACGCAGCGGGAACCGTAACTCTGTACCCAACCGTTGGAGGTAAAGCAGTAGCCGTCAAAGTTTTCCCCGAAATACTCGACCATGTCGTTGCGTTCAGGTTCACCGTGAACCAGCACATCAAGTCCGATTTCCTCCTGACGGCGGATACAATCTTCAATATATCCGCGCATAAAACTTTCGTAATCAGCACGCTCAATGCGGCCATTCTTGAAACCACTTCTGGTAGAACGGACTTCGGAGGTTTGGGGAAATGAACCGATGGTGGTTGTGGGCAGGATGGGAAAACCAAGCCCGCGCTGGATTTCAGCACGTTTTTCATAAACAGAGTTACGAAGATAATCAGCGGGCTTAAGCGCATCCAACCTCTGGGCTACCTGCTGGTTATTTACGCGTGGGCTATTTTTACGGACTTCAAGGATTTTGCGGTTTTCAGCAAGCTCCCCCTCAACCTCTCTGCCGCCTACGGCATCAGCAACAATTCTGATCTCAGCGCATTTCTGACGAGCAAAAGCCATCCATGATTTTATCTCCGCATCCAACTGAATCTCAAGGTCAAGATCAAAGGGAACATGCAGAAGTGAGCATGAAGGAGCCACCAGCACCCGTTCTTCGCCAAGCACAGTGTTTGCGGACTTCACAGCAGCAACAGCTTTATCGAGATCAGCCCGCCAGATATTCCTGCCATCCACTACGCCGAGGGAAAGTCTCAAGTTATCTGCCAGCTTCGCCAAAAGCGGTTCAAGATCCTGCGCACCACGCACGAGGTCGACGTGCAAAGCATCAACAGGCAAAGAGGCTGCGGTTTCCAAATTATCACCAAGACCGCCAAAATAAGAGGCAACAAGAATTTTGGAATTTGAAGCTGCTTCCTTGAAAGTGCGGTAAACAGGGTTGAAAAGTTTACGCACGGATTCGTCGAGATCAAGGGCCAAAATCGGCTCATCAAATTGAATCCACTCGCATTTTGCGGACAGCTTTTCGATCAGTTCCACATAAACGAGAATCAGTTTTTCCAGCAAATCAAGACGGTCAAATTCCTGATCCGCGCACTTACCCAGTTGCAAAAAGGTCAATGGTCCGGGCAGGACAGCTTTAATTCTGTGTCCAAGCAGTCCAGCTTCGTCAACCTGTTCAAGCAAAGCTTCGTCAGCAAGAAAGAATTCCTGATCCTCTTTAAATTCAGGCACTAGGTAGTGATAGTTGGTGTCGAACCACTTGGTCATTTCCATGGCAGCCACACCGTTTTCACCGGCTTCACCACGTGCCATTCTGAAATAATCATCAAGGGAGGCCTTGCTGCCTTCAACATTATATCTAGCGGGGACAACTCCAAATCTCACCGCATTATCAAGCATATGGTCGTAGTAGGAAAAATCACCGACCGGCAGTAACTCAACTCCAGCCTGCTTCTGATCATTCCAATGCAATTCGCGAAGTTTTTTGGCGGTCAGTCCAAGATCATCCGCCTCGGCTTGGCCCTTCCAGTAAGATTCAAGTTTTCGTTTGAGTTCACGGTTACTGCCCATTCTGGGGTAGCCTAAAGTGTGCGTCAGCATATTAAATTTCTCCATGTTCGAAGTGTCCGCCTGTTGGCGCGGGACTTCTGTCCCTGTTTCACAGACCTGTTCGCGAGGTCCGGCACTTACTCCCGCAGGACGTCTTCTGGCTTCCGGGTCTGTTTGACGCACAGCACCGCTCCTTCCCGTTTTGCAACAGTGGAACGATACCATCCCTTCTTGATTTACCCGGTTACAGCAGCGCGTCTGCGACGGATTCTCACCGTCTTCCGTTTCCTGCGGGCGCATACAAATCAAATTCAATATATAAAAATATTGTTATATAGTGATGAAGAAATGACATTCTTCACCCTCAAAGTCAAGTGCTATTGAAATTTTCACAGGGCAAAAGAAAAGGCCTCCGGAGTTAATCCGGAGGCCTCAAACTTGGTACTATTTATTGTGATCGTTTATTTACAATCTCTAACATTTAATTTTTCGCGAAAATTACCACTGGCTGCGGGAAACTTCAGTAAAGCGCCCTTGACCAGACATTTACCGACAATATCGAGACCTTCGCGGTCCTGACTTGTGGCTTTACCCCGCCAGAGATAGGTTTTCAAACCCTCATCTTCAGGGGTCATCAAATAGATACGTACGGTATTGTCCACGCGAGGGGCATCTGCGGTCTTTACAACACCGATTTCAGAATTCGTTTTGCTGATATAATCGTACTCGTAAGCTTCCCTTTTATAGGTAACACCTCTTTCCATGAAAGCTTTGGAACCGAAATTAACAACAACTACAAAATCAGGTGAATTGGGATCATATTTGAAACCTTTGGCTTCAAGTTCCAGCTTGGCGGTATTGAGCAGAATAGCTTCAAGATCTTTCTTGGATTCGCTTTTCTGCTTAAAAGCAAATGTCTTCAGTCCGCTGAAATCAGTGCCCGAAACAGGTTTATTCTCAACATCCATATTAACGTATACGCACCCGGAAAGCATCATTCCGATCAACGCAAAAACAACGAGTAACTTCCTCACCACATTCTCCTGACTTTATTAGTTACGGCCTTCCCCTAAAAGTCAAACCGCATTAAATGCGTTATTACAATTCCCTATACCTAACCGTTTAACTTTTTTACCAGCATTAGCCAAGAGTTAAAACAAATTCAATAAGACGACAGGTGTTTTATTTAAAAATTTCATCAATCATAAAAACTGACCTGATTACGGCCCGCCCCCTTTGCATCATATAAAGCCATATCCGCCATGCGCAACAACCGTTCAAGATCAAGCCTGCGCAAACTCATAGTAGCAACCCCGATACTTATTGAGCAACGTATAACACCCGCCGCAACAGGAATGTCACTCGCTGCAAACTTCCTGCGTAACCGCTCGGCTACAGCAATGCCGCCGACAAGATCTGTACCGGGCAAAAACACTGCAAACTCCTCCCCTCCCATACGGGCGAAGACATCCTCATCCCTGATAACCTCGCGGCAGGTGTCGGCAAAAAAACGCAATACAGCATCCCCGACCTCATGCCCATATGAATCATTGATTCTTTTGAAATTATCAAGATCAACCATCAACATGGAAGGGCCTATTGGATTGCGATTATCTCCATGCATGAACAACTCAGCCTGGCGAAAGAACTCCCTGCGGTTAAAGGCCCCGGTAAGACTGTCCGTTGTTGCCAGCAGAAAAAGCCGCTCATCCTCCGCTTTACGTATGGAAATATCATCTACCACCCAAAGTACACCGCGATTCAAATCAGCAGGAACATTGACATCCACGGCCTGACCGACAAGAGAACACCACAGCGGTTTCCCGTCCTTACGCCGTAACTGGTACTCAACCTTCGCCTGCGCACGATTAACAAGGGTGTAGTAATACTGCTGACCAAATTCATGAAATTTTTCTTCAGTAAGGTGCAAGTCCAACATACTCAAACCAAGCATCTCTGCTGGGGATTCATAGCCCAGAATATCGGCAAGAGCCTGATTGGCCCTCTTCAAGATTCGCCCACCTTGCAGAAACATCATCCCGACCCGGCTATTCTCAAAAATAATTTTAAGTTCATGCAGGGTTTCGCGTAACTCCATTTCCGTTGCTTTCAGATAGGAAATGTCGCGCATAGCTGAAATACGGTATATTTTGTCCCGAAGCTCCACAGTGCGGGCACGAATTTCAGCAGGAAAAGTAGAACCGTCCTTGCGCCTCCCCATAACAAAATATGGCTGGTCATATCTGGTAGAAATTTTCTCTTTTGCAAGATCACGATAATCCTCGGCAACAAAATCCTCCCCGTGCATGCCGAGAACGTCCTCATGCGAATATCCCAGAACTTTAAGAACTTCCTTGTTAACAGCCACGCAAAGCATATTTCCATCAAAGACACCTATGGCCTCTGAAGAAGAATCCGCAAGTAAAGTCTGCAATTCAAGTTGTTCTTTCAATTCAAATACATATCTTTGAAGATCATCAGACCCCATAATTTTCCCCGCATTTATAATACCCACCTACTTCATTAACACTCTATAAAGCTAAAACAACTCTCGTCAACATTGCATAAAATTCTAAGATTCACTCTTCCAATAAACACAAGGCACAATAACGGACCATATTGAAGAGACTATCCAACAACAAAACTGACTAGCGAAATACGTTTTGCCACGGTCATACAAAAAATAATTCACTTGCATTTATTAAGAATTTAGTGTTCACCCCGATGGGGAGGTAAAGATGAATACATTATCAGACAGGCGAAAGCATACAAGGATTGAACTTAGTTCAATCAACAGTTTCTTCCGGCAATGCGATGTTGCTGCTACTTCCGGTGGGGATCTCGATATAACTATCCTCAACATCTCAACAAAAGGGATGAAATTCAAAATTAATTCGGACAATGATTCCAGAAAAATAAAGCTGGACGATGAACTTTTTATTCGCGGCTGTATTTTTAATGATAGAATCGGTTTTCTCAGCAGCCAGAAGGCTGTTGCTGTCTGGCAGGAAGACAGCCTCTTCGGTGTAAGATTCACTCCATCGCTTGAACTTGATGAACCGTCCCTGATTGATATGCTCAAGTAAAAAGCACTCCCGAGACCGCCTCTTTCAAATAATAAGATAAATTGGTATCTTCTATCCGTGAACAAGCAAGAAACCAAAATCATAGCATGGATCGGGAACACCTTCTTCCGCACCGGAATGGATGAACTGGGCTACAAAACAGTCCACATCCCAATTCAAGGGCAGCAGGTATTCACTTGGCAGGATATTCTGGAAAAAACCGGAACTAAGCCTTATGCCGTGGTCTATGCTGACCGCTCTATCGCCCCGCCCCTTGCCGGGGTCGAAAATTACCCCTGTCTGACCATCTTTCACTGCATCGATACCCACATCCACAGCTGGTACCCCCTTTACGCCCAAGGATTCGATATCTGTCTGGTCAGCCTGAAGGATCATCTGGACCGTTTCAGCCCGCGTTTGCAGGAATCGCGGTTGCTCTGGTTTCCGCCCATTGTCATGGATGTAGACCAGCCTGTTGAAATGGAAAAAGAATGGGATCTGCTATTCGTAGGCAAAGTCGATCCGGTACTGACCCCGGAACGCATGAATTTTCTGGATAAAGTTTCTCAAAAAATTTCCGGGATGCACGTAACTCAGGGAGCGTATCGCAATCTTTTTCCCAAGGCCCGAGTTGTGCTCAACATTGCCGAGCGCGGGGACCTCAACTTTCGCGTATTTGAAGCACTGGCCTGCGGGTCCTGCCTGCTCACACCCAAAATTAAAAACGGACTTTTTGATCTCTTTGAAGACGGGGTGCATCTGCTGGCCTACGAGCCGAATAATGCCGAAGATTTAGTGGAAAAGCTGAACACCCTGCTGGCAGACAAAGAATTGCGGGAACGCATCGCCAGACAGGGAAATGAATTGATCGAAAGCAAACACCGCATCATTCATCGCGCGCAGACCCTGCACAATGTGATCAGCGAGATGGATGTGGAAGCAGCAATAAAAAACCGCATCGCAGCAGCACCCCAGCTGCGCCGCAATTTCCTCAAATCACTCTACCTACACTGGGCCGAGGAAGTGGGAATACCAAAATTTCAGAAGATTTATTTGGAAGCGGCTAAGAATTAGTTGATGCGCTTTAGTCAAAATATTTCGCCTCCGGCGGCCCTCCGAGGGCTTAAACCCTTTTTGTAAAAAGGGTTCAAGACTCCCAATAACTTTTAGTAAGCTTCGCAAATAACGCGAAAAGACCGTGTGAAATAAAACATATCCTGACTTATCTTACCGCAACCGCTCAAGCCCCTGCTTCAGATCAGCCTTCAAATCTTCCACGTCTTCCAGTCCGATATTAAGACGGAAAATTGTTTTCCCTTCATAACCGAAATGGTTCGTGCGCCGGAACTTACCTCCGGTGATCAGACTTTTGTAGCCGCCCCAGCTGTAGCCGAGACCGAAAAGATCCAGATTGTCCACGAATGGGGAATGGTCGATATCTTCATATTGCTCTTTAAGAGTAAATGCGAAAAGTCCGCTTGAACCCTTGAAATAACGCTTCCAAAGATCATGCTGTGGGTGACTTTCAAGGGCGGGGTGGATCACAGATTCGACCATTCCATGCTCAACCAGCCATTTGGCGACCTCAAGGGCAGACTCTTCATGGGCCTTGAGCCGCACTTTCAAAGTCCGCAAACCGCGCAATGCCTGATAGCAATCTTCCTGTGCAGCAAAAGCTTCAAAAAGACCGGAGCACTTTTCAAAGGCTTCCCAGTTGCGCTCATTGGTGGAAACAGTACCCAGCAAAATATCAGAATGTCCGGTGATGTATTTGGTGCAGGACTGGATAGAAACATCCACGCCATGCTCAAAGGGATTAAAATATAAAGGAGTCGCCCAAGTGTTATCGATAACCGAAATAATTCCTTTGACACGGCAGGCTTCGGTGACGGCGGTAATATCCTGAATCTCAAAGGTATTTGATCCGGGAGATTCCATAAACAGCAGCTTTGTATTTTTGCGGATGTAATCAGCTATGCCCGCTCCGGCGTCAGAGGGTAGATATTCGGTTTCAACACCATATTTGGAAAGGAATCCATCACAGAAACGACGAGTGGGTCCATAAACATTATCGCAAATCAAAATATGATCGCCCTGCTTTGTGTAAGCCATAAGCACCATGGCAATGGCAGCAAGGCCGGACTGAAAAGACTTACAACCATGCGCACCCTCAAGCTCAACCATGGCAGCTTCAAAAGCTTTCTGGGCACCCAAACCGCAAGTTCCATACTCAACTCCCTCGAATTCACCCTTATTCGCCTTGAGCATGTCAGCGTAGGAATCAAAAAGAACAGTGGAAGCCCGGTGCAGGGGCGGATTAATAGTATCTATAACTTGCAGGGCCTCAGCTTTGCCCGCATTGACCAGCTTGGTGGAAATATCTTTCATGAGAACTCCTTGTTGTTTCTGCCCCAAAAGATAAAGCGGGAAACTGGAAAAACAACCAGTTCCCCGCAATTTATTTAATATTAATGACAAGTTCAGCAAGCAACGCGGCGAAGCCTGATAGGGAATCCAAAGGGGCTTAGTCCCTTTGGTCCCGCTGAAAGCGCCCGCCGGGAGGCCCCTCGGAGAGGCCGTCGGCAGACCCGCCGGAGGCATCTTAAGCCATCTTTTCAAGCTCGGCTTCAATCAACTCAAGCGGAAAATCTTCACAGACCACAGCATTGCCCAACCTGTCGAGGCCGACAATAACTACTGCGCCCTGCTTAACCTTCTTGTCCTTCTGCATAAGCTGCATGATCTTGGCTGGCTCAATGTCAAGTTTTCCGGTGGCGAGCCCCAACTTGTCCATAAGGCCTTCGTGCAACTGGAGATCTTCAGAGGAAAGCATCCCGGCTTTGTGGCTGGCCCGCGCAACAATACGCATGCCCCATGCAACACACTCGCCATGAGAAATCTCATATCCGGCAAATGTTTCAATGGCATGACCCACGGTATGACCGTAGTTGAGGATACGGCGCACCCCGCCCTCTTTTTCGTCACGGACAACCACGTCGGCCTTGATCTCACAACAGCGAGCCACGACCTTGGCCATAACCTCGCGATCAAGGGAGCGGACCTTATCCGCATTGGCGGACAGGTAATCAACCAGATCGCGGTCGGCGATGAAGGCGGTCTTGACCACTTCGCCCAGCCCGCTGAGAATCTCCCGTTCGGGAAGGGATTCAAGGGCTGAAATGTTCGTATAAACCCGCTTGGGCTGATAGAACATTCCGCAATAGTTCTTCCAGTGCTTGATGTTTACCGCAACCTTGCCACCCACAGATGAATCCACCTGTGAAAGCAAAGTAGTGGGCACCTGCACGAAATTAATACCGCGCATGTAGCTACCCGCAACATAGCCGGAAAGATCCCCGACCACGCCGCCCCCAAGAGCAACCACCACATCCTGACGGGTTATCCCGGCCTCAAGCATGGCTTCCAGCAAAGAGCCGAACACATCAAGGGATTTGCTGCTCTCCCCGGCAGGGACCGTGAGCAGTAGCGGATCAATATCCTCAAGAGCGAGCTTTTCGACCAGTTCATGACCGAAAAGCTCACGGGTATTTTCATCACAGATAACTACCGGGGTATGTCCGTACTTCCTGGCTTTGAGGTCCGCGACAAGTTCATCCATTACGGAATAATCCACGCTGATCTCATAAGAATTATCGAACTCACCGCGCAGCTCAACATTGACCTTGGACATTACTCTTCTCCGGCCAACACGCACTCCTGCTGACGCAGGGACTCTTCATGAATGTACTGAAAAATACGGAGCATGAAATGCTCATCCATGCCGCGGGCAACACCTTCGCGGGTGCGCTTTTCAACAGTCTTCTTCCACTGTTCGGGCTGCAAAAGAGCAATATTGCGCTCACATTTCATCTTACCGATCTTGCGGCCTAAAGCCATACGCTCAGCAAGAAGCTCAACAATAGCATCATCAATCTCAACAAGACGGTTACGCTTGCTTTCCATGCGCAGGGCAAATTCTTCATCTTCCGCAGCTGCATGCTTCACTTCAAGATCAGCCAGAACCTTGCCGAGATCTTCGGGAGTGAACTGTTGTTTGCTATCGCTGAGAGCCACATCAGGATTGATGTGAGATTCAATCATCAAACCGTCAAAAAGGAGGTCGAGGGATTTCTGGGCCACTGCGGGGATGAGTTCACGCTTACCGCAGAGATGGCTGGGGTCACAGATGATGGGCATGCCCTCAGTGCGACGGCGCAGCTCAATAAAAATTCTCCAGTTGGGGGCATTGCGGTATTCGCTGGCACGTGCGGAGGAAAAACCGCGATGGATGGCACCGAGTTTTTTGACCCCGGCCTTGTTAATGCGCTCAAGAGCACCGAGCCAGAGTTCTACATCAGGGTTGATGGGGTTTTTGACCAGCACTGGAATATCAGTTCCCTTAAGAGCATCAGCCAGAGCCTGCACGGCAAAGGGGTTAACAGTGGTCCGTGCGCCGACCCAAATCATATCAACGCCGTACTTAAGACAGAGTTCCACATGTTCAGGAGTAGCGGTTTCGCAAGAAATGGGCAGCCCGGTTTCCTCTTTGGCTTCTACCAGCCATTTGAGGCCTTCCTCGCCCATGCCTTCAAAGCAGCCGGGGCGGGTACGCGGTTTCCAGATACCTGCACGCAGCAGGTGAACACCCTTGTCTTTAATGCCGCGGGCGGTTTCCAGAAGCTGCTCGCGAGATTCTGCACTGCAAGGACCGGCAATGATCAACGGCCCGTCGTTATTGAACCCCCAAGAATCCAAACCGGTTACATCAAGTTTTACACTCATGGTAGTGACCTCCGTATTATTTGAAGTTGAAAATAAATCCGGGCCGGTTTGATGGCGCTAAATAATAAGATACTGCAAAAATGAAATCTGAATATACCAGACTATGCAGAAAACAGCAGGATAAATCGGCCGGAATAAAAAAGGTAAGCACCGAACACGAAAGACTATAAACAATCTCGCGCTATCAATATCAATTTGTAAATGAAGTTGGACCTTTCACCCTGCCGGGGAGGCAGGACTCGGTAAAACACGGCAGGCCGTCAATGGCGCGGGCGGAATATACCGATCAGTCTTAATGAATGCATAACACCACTCAGTCGCGGCGTAAACATACAATCCCCCCTTAGCTGATATTTTCATACTTTCTTAACAATTTATTGATAAATGATATTGACTTTGAATTTCACTCTCACTAAAGCTCTAAATAACGTTATCAAACCGATTACAGAACCAAAAGGAGGACTCCATGTCCAAATCATTGATTGTTTACGGCTCAACTACTGGAAATACTGAAACAGCTGCCGAATACGTGGCCGAAGCTTTTGAAAACAAAGAGATCGAAGTAGAACTGAAAAACGTCACCGATGTAAGTGTTGCCGACCTCGGCAACGGATACGACATCGTACTTTTCGGCTGCTCAACTTGGGGCGAAGAAGAGATTGAATTACAGGATGATTTTATCCCCCTCTACGATGCCCTTGAAAGTGCTGACTTGAAAGGCAAAAAAGTCTCCGTGTTTGGCTGCGGAGATTCCGACTACACTTATTTTTGCGGTGCAGTGGACGCCATTGAAGAAAAACTCGAAAAAATGGGTGCTGTGGTCATAGGCGACAGCCTTAAAGTAGACGGAGACCCGGAACGGGACGCCATTACCGAATGGGGCAGGGAAATCGCTGAAAAAGTTTAAGCTAAGTATTCAGAAATTCTTATGAAAAAGCCCCCGCACTGATCTAAGTGCGGGGGCTTAAAAATTTGCAATCAAAATTTCTACCTAACTCTCACCTGCCAAGGCACGCTGTACTGAAACCTCAAGCATGGTTTTCTGCAAACGGATACTCTTGGTATTACTATTAAGTACGTCTTCAGTCAGGGACCGGAGCTTATCCACAGACTCCAGAGAAGCGGTGATAATAAGTTCCGTGGGGATCAGTCCTTCAGATCGGACCATTTCCAAAAGATTTTCCAGCTTGTGGGAAAGTTCTTCAATAACGGTCAGCTTAAGCAGATTGGACCCGGCCTTGATGGAATGGGCATCCCGGAAAATGGAATTAATAAGCTCCGGGGTAAGATCCGCGGGGCTGTTCTCCAACTGCAAAAGCCCAGTCTCGATATTATCGAGCCGTTCAAGTGTTTCGTCCTGAAAGATGTCCAGTAATCTATCGCCGGTACTCATATTTATCTATTTATCCCACCCGCCATTTTGGCAGGGGTTGAAAAATCAAACTAAAAAACTCATCGGAAGCAGGATTAGGTGTTATCTGCCCTAAGCTCAGGCTTTCGTCAACAAATTGCAACCTGAAAGACACCCTTTCAGCACAATTCAATAGACTTCCCTTTTTGGCGGCAAAATTCTACACTGCCGCCTCAAGTTTGAAATACTATAAAAAACAACCACCCCTGTCTTTAATTATATTATATTTTTAATCAAGTATAGTGCGGAGTTAAACAAATGGCATTGATGAGTGTAAGTGATCTTTCCATGACCTTCGGCGGCCCTCAACTACTGGATAAAGTTTCCTTTCAAGTAGAAGAAGGCCAGCGGATCTGTATTGTGGGCCGTAACGGGGAAGGTAAATCCACCCTGCTCAGGCTCATGAGCGGAGACCTCGTGCCCGACGACGGAAACATTTCTTATCAGAAAGGAGTCAGTGTAGCCCGCCTTTCCCAAAAAGTTCCGGAAAGACTGGAAGGAAGCATATTCGAAGTTGTTGCCGGAGGGCTCGGCGATCTGGGTAAGGCCCTGACCCGCTATCATACGGTCAGCCTTGAAGTGGCAAACAGCGGCGATGTATCCAAGCTTTCCGAAGTTGAAGAAGTTATGGAAAAACATGGTGGCTGGGAGGCCCTGACCACCATTGAAATGGTAATTTCCCGTCTCTCGCTCAGTGCCGAGATGCGCTTTGAAACCCTTTCCGGGGGACTGAAAAGACGTGCGTTACTGGCCCGTGCACTGGCAAGCAAGCCGGATGTCCTGCTGCTCGACGAACCCACCAACCATCTGGACATCGACTCCATTGCTTGGCTTGAAGAATTTATTGTCAAAAATATCCGCACCCTGATCTTCATCACTCATGACCGCATGTTCCTGCGCAAGATCGCCACCCGCATCATTGAGTTGGACCGCGGCAACGTCGCGGACTGGTCCTGCGATTACGACACCTTTCTCAAACGTAAAGAGGATATCCTCTCTGCCGAAGAAAAGAACTGGTCTGAATTCGATAAAAAACTCGCCCGCGAGGAAGTGTGGATCAGGCAGGGCATCAAGGCCCGCCGCACCCGTAACGAAGGCCGAGTACGCGCGCTCAAAAAACTGCGAGATGAACGCAAGCAGCGTCGTGAACGGACCGGAAAAGCCACCATTGAAATTCAAGAAGCCACACGTTCCGGCAAAGTGGTTGCCGAGACCGTTAACGCCTCCTACGCATGGGACCACAACCCAATTTTCAAAGATCTATCCGCCACCATCATGCGCGGGGACCGCATCGGTATTATCGGCCCCAACGGTGCAGGCAAAACTACCCTCATTCAAGTGCTGCTTGGGAACCTTAAGCCAGATTCCGGCAGCGTAAAGCTGGGAACCAAACTCGAAATTTCATATTTCGACCAGCACCGCGAACAGCTCGACCCCAATAAATCCGTGCGCGATTCTGTAGCTGACGGCAACGATACTGTAACCATCAATGGTCGCAACAAGCACGTCATGGGTTATCTGAAGGATTTCCTGTTTTCCCCGGACCGGGCCAATTCCCCGGTAAGTGTACTTTCCGGCGGTGAGCGCAACCGTTTACTTTTGGCCCGTTTGTTTACCCGCCCTTCCAACCTGCTGATAATGGATGAACCTACAAACGACCTTGACGCCGAAACCCTTGAACTGCTCGAAGACCGCATCATGGAATATCCCGGCACAGTCATCATCGTCAGCCATGACCGTGCATTCCTGAACAACGTGGTTACCGGGACACTGGCTTTTGACGGTAATGCAAAGGTAAATGACTACGTAGGCGGCTACGACGACTGGGTGCGCCAGCGTCCGCAACAAGAAGTGGAAGCAAAGCCCAAAGCTGCCAAGCCAAAACCGAAGAAGACCTCAAACGACCGCCCTGAAAAGCTCAGCTACAAAGAGCAACGCGAATTCGAAGGTCTCGAAGTGGAAATAGTCGAGCTTCCCGGAAAAATCGAAGAGCTTGAAGGTTCCATCGAAGAGATGCAGACCCTCATGGCCGACCCGGAATTCTACAAAAAGTCCGGCGAAGAAATGGCTGCTGCCCAAACAAAGCTCGAAAACCTCGAAGCAGAGCACGAAACCACCTTCGAACGCTGGGAAGAAGTGGAAGAGAAGCTTGCTGAGTACAGGAAGCGTACTGGGAAAATTTAGTGCCTCCGGCGGCTGGAGAAGGGAAAACTTTTGCAAAAGTTTTCCCTTCCCCAGACCCCATCCCTTTCAAAACCTTTTGATTTGCTTCGCATATAGCTTGTGAATACGTCACTAATACAGCTTTCTTGCTATCTTTATAACTCAAGCGTAAATTATCTTGATGAAATCCAAAGCGACTTCTCCTTTCTGGATGCCCATTTACGCATTTTTCGCCACTATTTTGGTTGGTGGAATGCTGCTCAAGCTGGACATTTGCCATCCGGGAAAGGAACTTTCATTTCTCGATGCTGTTTTCACGGCAACCTCAGCGGTCTGCGTTACCGGGCTTGCGGTGGTGGATACCGGGACCTTTTTCAGCCGTACCGGGCAGAGTGTAATTCTCTTCCTGATCCAGCTGGGCGGTCTGGGTATTATGACTTACGCCAGTCTGGTAATTTACCTGCTGGGTAAAAAGGTCAGTGCCTCGGACCGTATTGCTGTCAGCCAGACGCTAATTCACGACCCGTCTTTTAATATTGGTAAATTCATTGTGGGCGTAGTCACGGCGGTGCTTTCTATAGAAGCAATCGGCGCCCTGCTGCTTAACCGCATGGACCCGGTAGGATTTTACGGATTCTCGGCAGTTTTCCATTCCATTTCGGCATTCTGTAATGCAGGATTCTCGCTTTACTCGGACAGCCTGACCACGTGGAAGGACCACCTTGGAATCAACACGGTCTTCATGGCCCTGATTGTTATGGGCGGTCTGGGTTTTTACGTTATGGCCGAGCTATGGCATAAATTTATGGATTTCATCCGCAGACGTAAAACCGAAGTTTCAGCCCATGCACTTAGCTGGCATACACGCATTGTACTGGAAACAAGCTTTTTCCTGATTATCGGCGGCGGGTTGGCCATATTTTTTGCTGAAAGCTTCAAAGTCCACAAAGTTGAAGGAGCCGTTGTCAATGAAATTACAGCTCTGTTCCAATCTGTGACCTGCCGTACCGCAGGATTCAATACTGTAGACATTTCCGGGCTGACAAACATTTCGCTGCTGGTCATGATCGGCCTCATGCTTATCGGAGGTTCGCCGGGATCATGCGCCGGGGGCTTGAAAACAACCACTTTCCGTACCTGGCTGGGCTTCATCATTTCCAAGATCAAAGGACATTCGCAGGTAAAAGTAGGCTGGTATGCGCTCACCAAAGAAAGCGTTAACCGCGCCCTGACCCTTTTGACCATCGCCAGCGTAATCCTCGGATCGGCCATTATCCTACTCAGCATCACTGAAGGAAGCCACCTGCCGCATAGCGAAGTGCGCGGGCATTTCATTGAAATAACTTTCGAGGCCATATCCGCCTTTGCTACAGTTGGATTATCAACCGGAGTAACCCCGGACTTGAGCGGACCCGGAAAATCCATCATAATATTTTTAATGTTCGTAGGAAGGCTCGGCCCGGTCTGGCTCCTGACAGCCATTAACAGCTGGCAGAAAGAACCACGTTACAGATTACCGGAAGACGATTTACCATTAGGATAGACCGGAGGCATCTAAATATGACAGAAAAAAAAATAGAAGTAGGCGTTATCGGCCTTGGTAAATTCGGGCTGGAACTAGCATTGAACCTGCGCAGACTGGGCCATAATGTTGTAGGCGTGGACACCAGCGAAGAACGGGTCAAAGCCGCTAAGCCATACCTTGCACAGGTCTTTCAGGCCGATGGAACAGACCCTCAGACTCTGGAGCAATTAAGCTTTCAGGATTTCAATTATGTTGTGGTTTCCACTGGCGATTCACTGGAAGCGAGTGTTCTGGTGGTCCTCAACCTTCAGGAAATCGGGGTCAATAAGATATGGGTCAAGGCTATCAGCGTGGCTCATAAAAAAGTTCTGAGCAAAATGGGCGTTGATTACGTTGTCTTCCCGGAACATTTCGCTGCCAAACAGCTGGCCCATAAGCTTTCCACCCCGGGCATGATCGAATACCTTTCCATGGGTAACGATATCCTGATCAAAGAACGAAAGGCTGCGGACTGGGCCGGAAAAACACTTATAGACCTTAACCTGACCAATAATTATCAGGTGCAGGTCATTGCTATCCGTAAGAATGGATCTGAAGAACTTAATTTCGTGCCCAAGGCCAGTGAACCGCTGGGAGAAAATGATGTGCTGATTATGATCGGGGTACGGGAAAATCTACTGAAACTACCCTAATAGCTAGAAATCACTATCAACATTGTAAAGGTCTTTTTCTATTTCCTTCATCTGCATGTCCTCCTCTTCTAGAGCGATCATGCGATCCCGGATTTCGTGAGTCTTTTCAATGGCATCGTCAAGCTCAACACCAGCGGCAACCTGCATCTTACGGAACAGGTTCAGAATATCGCTACGCAGGGTCTTGCCTTTTTCGCCTACCCCCATTTCCCGAAGCATGGTTTCATCTTCTTCGGTTTTTTTAATCAGGTAATGGCAAAATTTTTGAGCTTCCTGAATGCCCCGGTTCTTTTCAAGACACATGGTCAGATAGCGGAAACAATTTTCCCAGTCACCGGATTCATAATAAGTGCGTGCGATGTTGAAGAAAAGATTCTCATCGGTGCTGTCGAGGTCGACTCCCCGATTGTAATACTGCAAGGCTTCTCGATACATGCCGTTCTTGCGCATGGAAATACCGAAATCATTGAACATGTGTTTATGTTCGGTGGTGAAAGCGGACTTAAGTTGCAGGACTTTTGCAAAAACTTCCTGCGCCCTTTCAGTGTCCCCTTTTTCAAGGTAGGTCAGGCCAAGCCCAAAAGATGCCCGGACATTTTCTTCATCAACAGCCAGTGCGTCAGCATACTCCATCTCCGCACTGTAGAACTCACCCTGCTCACGATGGGCCTCGCCCCTGCTCAGACGCCCATCCTGCTGTTCCATGGCCGGACGCACATGCTGCTGGTAAAAATCCAGCTCAAGGGTGTAATGGGCTGCAAATTCCCCACTGCTCACGATCTCAGGATCACCTGCCGGAACCCTGTTCTCATTAAGAAGCAATAGTTCGAAACGTTCATCGTCCAGCTTACTGGCCAACCAGTATTTCTTACCTTTTGGTTTATGCGAATCCGTACGCAACGATACCACCGTTACGAATTCGCTTTCCTCTTCAGTTACCTGATCGGCAGGAGGAGTATAGTCAAATAATGAGGTTCCAGTACTCATTGCGTTAGACTCCAGCGACCCAAAGAAAAGGTCGAGCTTGAAATTGTTGCAGACCCCTCATCTACACTAACTTGATCGGCATTTAATCCATTTCCATTTAGAGTTCCAGCTACTAAAGAAAAAATAAGCTTTCTGTTATCTGGAACATCAAAAAAAAATCAGCTAGGCTTCAACCCGATGCAAAAATACCGTCCAATTTTAATACTAATTAGTGCCATCTTTATATTGCACTTTTTCGGGCTAAAAAGCTATGCCCGTAAAATAAATGATGTCCCGGTAATCAGCTGCAAACTGATCAACCAGTTTCCGCATGACGACTCGGCTTTCACACAGGGATTTTTCTACCATGACAGCTACTTATACGAGAGTACCGGTAAGCGAGGACGCTCCTCCCTGCGTAAAACAGAACTGGAAAGCGGCATAGTACGCACCATGGTCAAAAATGATAAAAATATTTTCAGTGAAGGAATCTGTTACTGGAACAACAAAATATTTCAGCTTACATGGCGTTCGGGCAAATGTTATATATATGACTCCACTTCTCTTGCCCGCAAAGGATTCTTCAAATACAAAGGACAAGGATGGGGACTGACCACGGACGGACAATTCATATACCAGAGCAATGGTTCTTCAGTGATCACTTTCAGGGACCCCTACGATTTCGCCCGCATCAAAAGATTACGGGTCACCGATGGTATTGCGAATATCCATCTCCTCAATGAACTCGAGTATATAAACGGCCTTATTTTCAGCAATATCTGGAAGAAAGACCGCATCGCGGCAATTGATCCCCAAAATGGGAAAGTAAAATTCTGGCTGGACATATCCTCATTACGTCCCCTTGCCGGAAAAAAAGCCGAAGCCGCCAACGGCATTGCCTGGGATGCAGCCGGGAAAAGGCTCTTCGTGACCGGAAAATTCTGGAATAAGGTTTTTGAAATTGAACTACCCACACTTGAAAATTAGTCCGCCCTCAACTGATCAAATGACAATTTCACTGGGCATTTGCGCCGGAGCATCCTCAGTCAGCATGGTCCTGACTAGGAACGATGACGGCAGAATTGAAATCATCAGATCAATTTCACTGAACCATGAAGGTAATCCCGCGCAAGCCGTGATTAAGGGATTACAGGAACTGGAACTGCCTGAAGGAATCCCCGCAGCGGTGACCGGACGTAAATTCCGCCACCTGCTGGATCTACCCACCATTTCCGAACCGCAAGCCCTTGAAACCGGACTTGCCCACGAAGATTTTGTAAAAGACGGCTACCGCACCGTACTCAGCGCAGGCGGGGAGACCTTTATGGCTTACCTGCTTGATACTGAAGGCAAAGTAGAGACAGTGCATACCGGAAACAAATGCGCATCCGGTACCGGGGAATTTCTTGCCCAGCAATTGGGACGCATGGGGCTTACTTTAGATGAAATGTCCGCCATGCAGATGAGCGAACCATACAAGGTTTCCGGGCGTTGTTCGGTATTTTGCAAAAGTGACTGCACCCATGCCCTGAACAAAGGAATTGAAAAAGAAGCCGTAGTTGCCGGACTGGCTCGCATGATGGCCGGGAAATGCATTGAACTGCTGCGCAAACTGCCTTCGAAAAAGGTGGCCTTGATCGGGAATTGTTCACATAACAAATTCATGGTCAATGAACTGCGCCGGGAAATCCCGAACTTGCTTCTGCCGGAACATGGGCATTGTTTCGAAGCTCTTGGGGCAGCAATCTGGGCCGCTGAAAACGGCAGCATCCTACCCGAGGATTGCAGTACCATTATCCGTAAGGGAGATACCGCTTTTACCTTCCTGCCGCCGCTGGAAAATTTCACAGATTCTGTCAAATTTCATGAAAGCACACAGGCCAAATTCATTCCCGGCAACAGACTTGCTTTGGGTCTTGATGTAGGCTCTACCACCACTAAAGGAGTGCTGCTTGATATGGAGCGGACCGAGATCGTCGCATCCTGCTATCTGCGCACGGACGGCGATCCCATCGGGGCTTCGCGTAAGGTCTATGCAGAGTTGGCTGCACAAGCACCTGCCGGAACCACAGCCGAAGTAATGGGCGTGACCGGGTCGGGCCGCAACATTGCCGGACTGCATGCAGGCACGGACGGGATCATCAATGAAATCACCGCACACGCCACTGCTGCCGTCCATTATGACCCCGAAGTGGATACTATTTTCGAAATCGGCGGGCAAGATGCCAAATATACATGGCTGAAGAACTCTGTGCCCTGCGACTACGCCATGAACGAGGCATGCAGTGCCGGGACCGGATCTTTTCTGGAAGAAAGTGCCAAAGAAACATTGGGCATAGATGTAACTGACATTGCCGGGGTGGCCTTCAAGGGCCGGAATCCGCCCAACTTCAATGATCAGTGCGCGGCCTTCATCGGCTCAGATCTCAAGCTTGCAGCGCAGGAGGGTGTTCCGCTCGAAGACATGGTTGCCGGGCTGGTCTACTCCATCTGCATCAACTACTCCAACCGGGTAAAAGGCAACCGCACTGTCGGGCAGAAAATTTTTATGCAAGGCGGGGTCTGTTACAACAAGGCCGTGCCCACCGCCATGGCTGCGCTGACCGGGCAGGAGATTATTGTCCCGCCCCATCCGGGGTTGACCGGGGCTTTCGGGGTCGCCCTTGAGGCAGCAAAACGGACAGAACAGGGAACCATCACCAGCGGAATCTTCAACCCCGCCGAGCTGGCCAAACGCGAAGTAGAACACAAATCTCCCTTCACCTGCAACGGGGCCGGCAGGGATTGCGACCTCGGCTGCTCCATTGCCCGCATTGAGGTGCAAGGCAAGACTTTTCCATTCGGCGGCATCTGCAACCGCTTTGATAATTCCAAGGTATCCAAAGACACCAAGCCGGGAGAAGACCTCGTACTCTGGCGTGAGAAACGGGTCTTCCGCGATTTGACAGAACCATTGGAGGGCCAGCCGGTCATAGGTATGAACCGCTCCCTGCTCATGAATACGTGGTTCCCGCTGTTCAATACTTTTTTCACTAAAATGGGCTTCGGAATCAGGATGCCTGAGAAAATTGATCCTGAGGGAATTGAACAGAAAGGTGCGCCCTTCTGCCATCCGGTAGAACTGGCTCACGGCGGGCTGGGCGAATTGCTGAATCTTGAGACGAACCACATTTTCCTGCCCCACCTACGTTCCATGCCGCTCAAAAGCGGTGACCGTTCCTGTACCTGCGTGCTGGTTCAAGGCGAACCTTACTACCTGAAATCCGCCTTCCCGGAACTGGAAAATCGTTCCCTGCTGACCCCGGTAATCCACATGCAGGACGGAGAAGAGCAGCTACGCAAAGCCCTGCTCCAAACTGCTGCAAAGTTGAAGGTTGGTGTACAGCAGGCCTTGAACGCTCTTGAAGAAGCAATTGCTGAACAGGCACAATTCTTTGCCGACCTGCGTAGCAAGGGTGAAAAATTTCTGACTGCATTGGATGAAAACAACAATCAGGGGATGGTCCTTTTCGGCAGGCCCTACAATGCCTTCAGCTCATGGGCCAACAAATCAATCCCCACCAAATTCGCTACCCGCGCAGTAGATATAATCCCCTGCGACATGCTCCCGCGCAGTGAGAAATGCGGCGATGAATTAAACATGTACTGGGCCACCGGTGAGCAGATCATGGATGCCGCAAAACTGGTAGCTGCACATCCCAAGCTCTTCGGCACTTACATTACTAATTTTTCCTGCGGGCCGGATTCCTTCCTACTAGGCCATTTCCGCAAAGTCATGGGCCGTAAGCCCTCACTGACTCTTGAACTGGACAGCCACACCGCCGATGCCGGAATTGAAACCCGCATTGAAGCATTTCTTGATATTGTGGACGGTTTTAAACGTTCGGAAGCACCACAGAAATCA
This sequence comes from Marinifilum sp. JC120, assembly GCA_004923195.1. Lineage (NCBI taxonomy): Bacteria > Pseudomonadati > Bacteroidota > Bacteroidia > Marinilabiliales > Marinifilaceae > Marinifilum > Marinifilum sp. JC120. The sequence continues at coordinate 294,755 of RDSB01000002.1, forward strand.
ACAGAAAATCCATTCCGCCCGGCACGTTGCGAAGCGCAAGACGGAATGACCGGGATAACCGACTCCAAGGGTGAATGGCATGCGGTAAATAATCCGAAAGTAACCCTGCTTATCCCCAGCCTTGGCGAAATCAGTACGGACTTTTTAGCCGCATCCATGCAGCGGGACAACATCCGCTACAAGGTGCTGCCCCATGCCAGCGAAGCCGCTCTGAAAATGGGCCGCAACAACTCATCATGCAAGGAATGCCTGCCTCTGCAACTGACAGCCGGGGCTTTGCTGGAATATCTGGAAAATCGAGCGGAAGACGAACTGACCCTTTTCCTGATGCCCAAGGCCAAGGGACCCTGCCGTTTCGGGCAATATTCCGTGTTCATGAATGATCTCATCGAACGGCTGAAAATCCCCGACCTCGCCATCTTCGCGCCCAGCTCAACTGACGGGTACGGGGGCCTCAGCACCGCTGTAACCCTTGGCATGTGGCAGGGCATTGTTGCCGGATCCATTCTTGAAGACATCCACGCCACCATCGCAACTGCTGCTGAAGACAAAAACGCGGCCCTAAAGCTTTTCTGGAAAGTCCGCCAAGACCTGCTCGGTGCAATGGCAAGCTGGAAGGAATTTTCCAAAGCCCTGCGCAAGGCAGCAGATGATTTTTCCTCCATCAAACTGGCAAAACCAGTTCAGGAATACCCGGTCATTTCTCTGCTGGGCGAAATTTACGTGCGCCATGATCCGCTGGCTCGACGCAGCCTGCCGGAAAAGCTTACTGAGCAGGGCTTCATCATGCGAGTGGCCCCGGTACTGGAATGGATGAAATACACCGACTGGCTGAACCGCAATAGTATTGAAGGCAAGGCCGAACTCAAAACCCTGATCACACAGGGAGTGAAATCATATTTTGAACGACGCATCCGCCATATTCTTGCAAAAAGCGGGATGCTCTTCTATCCCGGACCAAACGTGCGCGAAGTGGTCAGCCACGGCAAACCGCACATTTCCGAGCAACTTACCGGGGAAGCAATACTCACCGTAGGCACCTCCCTGCATGAAATAATGTCTCCATCCTGTGGGGTCATTTCTATCGGTCCCTTCGGATGCATGCCCTCACGGGTGGCTGAGGCTGTGCTCAGTGAGAAATTCAGAGCCGGATCAGCAGGAAAAAAAGCCACTTCTGTACTTGATGCTGACTCCCGGCTGCCCTTCTTAGCCATTGAAACGGACGGCAATCCCTTTCCGCAGCTCATCGAAGCCCGGTTGGAAGCATTCTGCTTGCAGGCCAGAAGGTTGCATGAGCGGATGACCGCATCCATACGCACAGATTAATAGTTCCTTAGTTCTTCTTGATATAGCACATGCTATTATGATACCACCTCTCAGGACAAATTGAAGCGGCAACGCTTTTCCGGGGAGGAAAAAGTTGAATAGAAGAATTGTAGGCTTGGGCCTGTTAATCCTGCTTATTACAATATGCGGGTGCAGGGCGGCGCGATCCATAAAAACAAATATCAAAGAAACTGTAATTTCCTCTGAACCGGAGGATAAATTTTCCCAAGCACTGGACCGCAACAAATTTTCAGAGGCAGAACAAATCTGGCTCGATAATCAGGATTATTTTCTGGGAAAACCGAAGGCCATGGCAGAAATAACCAAAGCGGCCTCCCAGCTAAAAAAGCGCTATCGTCCCAAAGTTTCAGCTGCCACCACAAATATTCTTTCCATCCGCTGGCCTGCTAAATCCGGTAAGTGGACCTTAATCCGCCTCAAACTGGACAATGCCCGCGACCTCATCGACGAAATCGAATCCAGCACCATCCTAAGCGATCTGGGCCAGACTCCCCCTAAACTGGAAAAGCTGAAAAAAGAATTTCACAAAAAAGAATCTAAAATCCGCAGCAATGCGCTGGCCCAGTTCAAGAAATATCCATTGAAAACCGGGCCGAATTTCTTTTCCATCTACCCCGTCCAACTGGATGAGAAAAAATTTCTCAAATCGCAAGCCGCTCTGCTTGAGCGCACAGTAGGCTCCGCCCATGGAAACGGCGTGCCGCACATGATCAAAGAGTACGGCGACGTCATCCCGGCCAAAACCCTGCGTAATCTGGAAGGTAATTACTTTCGCGATCTGCTCAAAAAGGAAGCCGCAGGCAAGAAGCCATCCTTCCGCACGATAATCAAAACCATGAAGGAAGCGCAAAGGCTCGGCTTTCCGGTCACCGAAGTACCGGACTGCAAAATAGCCTTTGTGCGCGTGACAAGTAAAACCTTGATGAAAGAACACGGCATTGAGTTCGGCTTAGGATTTGATGTGGACCTGCCCATGGAAACCGAAACACTGGCAAAGAGCCACATGTTCAATTCCAAGACCGCCAAAGACGCAGACGTGGTTATCCTCATCAACGAAGTGGTATCCAGAATTGACCGCAAGACTTTTCGTCCCAAATCATATCGCAGCAGATGGATCACCGGATATCAAGAAGGCTACAACCACGCCTACGATCAAGCCCAGCTACGGCTGGAGCAATTGAAACTGAAACGACAGGAACTTAACGAACGCAACAACTCTCACATTCTGGGCTGGTTCGGGGCTAACGACATCACTTCTGCTGCACACATGGCGGCAATTGAGGAAAAAAAATACAACGAAGCCGTAGCCAACGCCACTAACATTCCAAAAGTAATAGATAAGCCCATCTACGTTAATTACAGCTTCCGGGTTGTACCGCTGCGGACAACTAAAGTAGCTTCGGTGCAATATGTGATAATCGACCGCAAGTCCCGCACCTACTTCACCGACTTTTTTGATATCGTTAAGGAAAGGAATTTCAAAGTAGCCTACGGCATCCAGCCGGATGATCCGGATACGAACGCCCATAAAAACCGCTTTAATACTGAAAAAGAAGTACGAGATTGGGAGAAGCAGGCTGTCCCGGTACGTCTTTCTGATATGCTCAACTTCTATCTGGATCACGAAGAAAAAGACAAAAAATACCGGAGCATGGCGCGAATTCAAAACACAATAATCAGCAATCGCAACAAAGCTCTGGCAGAATTCTATAGCGATGAATACGGTTCCGACACTGGGAATGATCCACGATTTGATTCCACTGTTATGGTTTTGGGGCCGGATGCATGGAAGTTTGGCAGCGGATTTTTTGTAACCGACAACATTATTCTGACCAACCATCATGTGGTGGAAGGTCATGATCTTGTAGAAATCAGAATGCACAACAATATGGAAGCCTTTGGAAAAGTCATGGCCGTTGACCTTTACCGCGACCTAGCCTTGGTCAAGATCAACGCCCGGGGCAAACCGGTCCGCTTTTACACCAAAAACAAACTACCCAGCGGTGCAACTCTTGAAGCTATTGGTCATCCAAAAGGATTCCCTTTCACTATAACCAGAGGTGTTTTCGGTGCTTACCGGAACATGCTGACTAAAAATCTGCCCTCGCGCCGCGTCAAAGTTCGCTACATCCAAACTGATACAGCTATCAACAAAGGCAACTCCGGCGGTCCGTTATTTTACAAAAACAAAGTAGTCGGTGTTAACACTTGGAAAAGAATTGACCAGGATGTCGATAACCTCGCTTTCGCTGTACATTACTCTGAAATAATAAATTTTTTGAAACAATACGGCATTAAATACCGCAAATAAGGAGCCTTGAATTGAAAAAACGCATTTTCATCTTAATAGCAGTGGCAATTATCATGGCTCTAGTACTCATGACCGGGTGCCGCAGCAAGCAACGCATGGGCATGGTTCGCGATCAGAATACCGGGCTGCTCTATGGCTCCATGACCAGCAGTAACTTTATTATCGACCCGTCCCAGTTTGATACCCCGGTTTTGAAACTGACCATCCGCAACACTTCTGGAGATCCGGCAGTAAACCTTAAAGCTCTGCGCAAAACCATAGAAGCTGCATATATTGATAAGGGTTACAAGGTCGTAAAAACGGGCAAATATTCCATGCACTTGGACGTCAATCTGCGCTATTCCGGCCAGATTTCACAGAATATGGTTGATGAAATCAGCCTTTGGGGTGGAACAGGCGGTGCTTACATGGGAGCCAGTTTAGGCCAGAATCTCGACTCCCTGGTACTAGGCTCCGCATCCGGCGCGGCCATCGGGGCGATCATAGGGCAGTACACAACACAGGACACCTACGTCATGGTAGCGGATGTAGTGCTCGGCATTGTGGATAAATACGCCAAAAAACGCAGGTATGTGGTCCAATTCGAAGATACCCAAATCAAATGGGATGACGAAGATGACGGGTTCACTTCCTACCGTTCCCGCGAACGCATACAGCTGGCGGTCTATGCCGGAGGGGATAACACCGCGCAAAGCAAAATCGTACGCGGGGTGACTCTGAGATTTAAACGGATTTTACAGGATATTATTTAATAAGACTAAAGCCCGGACAGTAAAACTGTCCGGGCTTTATATTTTATACATCATCAAATCTGCTTCGCACGTCATTCAACCCCTCGCGATACCCTTTGGCATCGCCGTAAGGGAAGAAATGACGATAACGGCTGTGTACGGACTTTACAGGACGGGCATGCCGGATCGGGCACCAATACTGCTCAGTACGGGCTGCGACCTCGCGCACAAATCCGATCAAACCGTTAAAATATCCGCAATAGTAGCAGTTAACTTTTTCGATCAAGTTCAAATACTTCAGGCTTTGGCGGTCAATAACAACATAATCGCGCCGTTTCACACGAGGAATGCCATACACCGGAAAGCACATCAGCTGATAGAGCCAGACTGCCACATCAATCATCAGAGCCGGGATAAGTGGCATAAAAATAAAGGGCAGCGTGAGCATAACCCAAACCCCGGAATCATAAACATAATCGCTCCACTTGGCAGCCAGTTCACGGTGCGCCACACGCACCTCTGCACTGAAGCGGACTTTTCTCTTCTGCACTGTGTATAAGAACTCGCTTTTAATATCGCGCAGTTCAACTCGCAATTCCTTTTCCAGCACATCTATCCTACCGAGAATTTCATCAATTCTGCTCATGTGGCACCTTCCTTTTTCGGTCACAGGTTCAGATACAGAGTCCGGGTCAAAGCCCGGTTTCAGGTGTCATTAAGTATATTTAGATAAGAAAATGGTGGGATTGGCAAGATAATTTGGATGATGAACAAAAGAAAGCCGCCCGGATGGACGGCTTTTCAAATTATTTTAGCAAAGCGAAAACTAAGCTATATATTCAATATCACCACTGGCTACATCGTTACTGCTTCCAACAAGATTGGCGACAGCTACGCCAGCTCCAGAACCGCTACCATCGGCATCATACCAGAGCTGATCATTAGTACTGTCGTATACAAACTGGGCATTTGCGGACAAGCCAGTTCCTGTGGAGCCATTGTAATCAGCACTGGTTGCAAAGGGAGTACCCCCTACGGTAAATCCGCCTGAAGAACTAAACACAAACTTATCAGTACCAGAAACAAAATCGGTGACAGAATCAGCGTTCGTTGCAAGTGCAGGACACTCAGATACATTCTTATAGGTGAACCGATCTACGCCGTCCCCACCAGTCAAGGTATCCTTGCCAGCACCACCAATGAGAGTGTCACTCCCCATTGCTCCGGTAATGCTATCTTCACCGGCATTACCGATAAGGGTATCGTCACCTTGTCCACCAAAGATGTCATTATCCAATGAATTGCCGTTGATATAGTCATTTCCACTGGTTCCGACCACTCCTTCAAAATTGATAAAATAATCTTCCACATGATCAATTGAAGCCAATCCATAACTGCTTCCCGGACCATGACCATCATTCATATCAATATATGTGTCCATTGACGGAGTACCAAGATCGGCAAAGGAAACTATGTCATAACCATTACCGCCGTCCATTGTATCTGAACCATTACCGCCGTAGACGGTATCGCCATCATCGCCGCCAGCGATAATATCATTGTCGCAGTTACCATAAATAGTATCTTCCCCGGTATTACCGTGAAGAACATCATTACCTTCCATACCACTAATAGTATCATTCCCGGCAAGCCCGTCATAATAGTCGACTCCGCTGGTGCCTTCCCATGAGTCATCACCGCTGGTGCCGTAAATCCAATTAGTACCGTCGCTATCGGTATAGGTCTGCCCTTCTGTTTCCGCGGTAGCTTCAGGAATCTTACCATTATTTATCAATTCATCAATGATATCATCAGTAAGAGTTTGCAGATTTTGCAAAAGCTGCTGGGCTGCTGCCAGATCCCCAGTACTTAGGGCACCAAAGACCTGTCCGGCAAGGCCATGCAACTGTGCTTCAATCTCAGCGACAGGAACTTCTCCGCCCAGTATTGCCCCGGCTTCAATTGCTACCTGTAAACCGGTTTGGTGCGCGGCAAGGGCACCAGCAGGATCAAGCACTCCAAGCCCCGGATCAAGCACACCCTGACCGGGGATTGCCGGACCTCCGGTTTCGCCGCCTTCGGGATCGCCCTGCGGATCTCCATCTTCGCCCTGTGCTTCCTGCCCCTGATCATCAGGATTCTGATCCTGCGGATCATCCTGTTGTTCCTGCTGATCTTCTTCCTGACGCTGCTGCTGGATTTCCTGCTCCTGACGGATAGCTGAGGGTGCGATATCACGGAAAGAATCAAATTCACGAGTGGTCATAGTACGAACACTGCCAAGCTGACCGGACATGGCGATATCCACCAGCTCACGGGCGTTGGAGATCATCCTGATCTCGCCGCTTATGGACTGGACCAGCAAAGCCTTACCGGCATGAATCTCTTCCACACCAATCTTCTGCCCGCCACCGGGAGTAATTTCACTGACAATGGTGGTCCCGCGAATACCGATGGTGGCAAGCGGGGTACCGACCTGGAAACGGTCAGGATTCTGCTCGGCAATCTTACCGGTCACCAAACGGAAAGTACCCTGACTCATTTTGAAGAGCAGTTCCGCATCTGAGGCTGAATCATCAAAAACATAATCATCAAGGGAAATCACCGAATCCGCGCCCTGAGAGAGCAGGGTATCATCTACAAAACGGATTTCCGCAGTACTGCCAGCCCCGGTAACAAGCTCCTCGCCCCTGAAAACCTCAGCACCGGACTCGACCTGACGGACGCCCGATTCTGAACGCAGGAAAACCTCGCCATTGGCTGCGAGAACTACACCGATTGAATTTTGATTTACTTCGGTAGGCATAACGACCCTCTACTTTTTTATAAATACTCCACCTTTATCAAACATTAATATATTTTAAACATGCAAGTCAACAAATAGAGAATACGCTACACAAGTTGTCGCGTTCACAAACAAACTCACACAACATAAATTACAACCACATAAAAACCAACTAACTCAAACATTAATAACAATCGACACAACCCATAGCACAATACTCAAAATCATTACCACACATTATCATTCTACATGCACCCGTGTAAATTTACACATTAGTAGCAATCAACTCATCCCACCACTTTCAACAAAGATATCCCCTACTACAACATCATCGCCAAACACAGTAGCGATCAATGCGTGACCGGAACTAACGGTACTTCCATCAGGGTCATACCAAAGCTGTCCATTGTCCGAATCAAAAACAAAATATGCTGTGCCGTCAGCCGGACCGGTCTGACCGTCATAAGCAACCCCATCTCCGGGAGTGACATCAATAAAAGTGAAGTTTGAATTAAAAGCTGAAGAGAAATTAAAACCATCATCCGCACTCACAAACCCGCTGATGGTGTCTCCGCCTTCAGAAGAAGAGGTATAACTGAAAATATCGCGCCCGCTTCCACCGGAAAGATAATCCACTCCCCCGGATCCGGTAAGGGTATCGTCCCCGGCACCGCCAGTCAGAGAATTGGAAGCACTACATCCATTGAGCACATCGTTGTTATCAGTACCAATGACATTTTCTATACTAATCAAAATATCAGTATTGGAACCGCCGGAAACAGTACCTGCTGCCAAATCAACCTGAACAGCTGATCCACCCTCGTATGAAACAGTGTCATTACCGTCGCCGCCATCCATGGTATCGCCGTTCTGGCCGCCGAAAATAAGGTCATCATCAGCTCCGCCATTAATGACATCCGCATTCTGGCCACCATAAATGGTATCGTTGCCACCGCCACCATCAATGCTGTCCGTACCGTTACCGCCATAAATAATATCGTTACCAAGACCACCAAGCAAAGTATCAACACCCTGCTTACCATCAATGGTGTCATCGCCCCCACGACCATCATAATAATTAGTCTTAGAGTCTCCGACCCAGCTTTCGCCAGTTTCAGCACCATATATCCAACTCACTCCAGAACCAGCTATAGCTGTACCGTCTACGGTAATATCACCATCTTGCACTGAATCTCCGCCAACCGTACTGATCAGGGTATTGCCGCCTGCATCTACTCCGTTGGAATCATACCAGAGCTTACCGTCGATATCGAAAACAAAAGCCGGACTGCTCCCCAAAGCAGCGTCAGTACCACCATAGCTACCGTCTACAGCCAAAAAGATGGACGTTTCGCTAAAGCTATTGCTATCAAAATCAATAGTATCGTCAGCACTGGAGAAGTTCTGTAATTCTTCGCCTGCCAGACCTTCAGCTTCGATGAAACGAAAGATATCCTGTCCTGCACCACCATCGATAGTATCTGCACCGGCTCCACCTTCAATCAAATCATTGCCGCTTCCACCAGAAATGGAATCGTTATCAGCACCACCCAGCAGCGTGTCATTACCAAGCCCACCGTTAATCAAATCCGCACCGGCAGCCCCATCCAGATAATCGTTACCGCCGAGCCCGGTCAGCGTATCGCTACCGCTGGTTCCGGTTACGCTCATTCCGGCTCCGGCTATGGCTGCGTCATCCACAGTAATATCCGAGGCCGTGACTGAATCTCCGCTAACGGAAGAAATCAGGGTATGACCGCCAGCATCAACACCGTTGGAATCGTACCAGAGCTTGCCATCGGAATCGAAAATAAAAGCAGGCCCACTACCCAAAGCAGCGTCAGTACCGCCATAGCTACCACTCACTGCTGCAAAGTCAGCAGACTGACTAAAATTGCCACTGCTGAAATCAATCGTATCGTCAGTACTGGAGAAGTTCTGCAACTCTTCGCCTGCAAGACCTTCTGCCTCGATGAAACGAAAAGTATCCTGACCACTACCACCGTCAAGGGTGTCGGCTCCGGCTCCGCCTTCTATAGTATCAGCACCAGTTCCGCCATCAATAGAATCATCACCACTTCCACCAGAAATGGAATCGTTATCAGCCAAACCACTAAGAGTATTGGCTGCTCCATCACCGACAAGTACATCACTACTGCCGGACCCGACAAGATTATCTATTCCACTCAAGGAATCGTCGTAATCACCGCCTGAAACAACTCCGGTTGCAAGGTTGGCATTAACTCCACGCCCACTCAGATTCACATAAGAAACAGTATCAGTCCCGGTTGAACCGATAATGGTATCACCATCCTGAATAGAATAGATGTAATCATCACCAGCTCCACCATCAATAACATCACGACCTGCATCACCATAGATCCGATCATCTCCCAGACCACCGACAAGAGAATCTGCACCACTTAACCCGGTGAGAATGTTTGCTGCGTCGTCACCGATCAGAGTGTCAGCACTATTGGTTCCAACAAGATTCTCTATTCCACTCAAGGAATCGTCGTAATCACCGCCTGAAACGGTTCCGGTTGCGAGATTAGCATTAACTCCGCGTTCAACTACATAGAGATAAGAAACAGTATCTAATCCGGTTGAACCGATAATGGTATCGCCGTCCTGAAGCGCAAAGATGTAATCATTATCAGCTCCACCATCGATAATATCACGCCCGGCATCACCATAAATCAGATCATTCCCGGAACCGCCTTCGATACTGTCATCACCGAGACAACCATAGATAGTATCGTTACCGTCACCGCCCTTCAGCGTATCAGCACTTTCCTTTCCGTCTATCTCGTCATCGCCGCCGCGGCCGTCGTAGTAATCCGTATTCTCTGTTCCCGTCCAACGATCAGCACTTTCAGTTGCGTCACCCCAGTCAATTCCATCACTGGCGGAACTTGTGTCATCGCCAGTGCTCTCGTCAGTCGTATCAGCGGTAGTTTCTTCCTGAACAGGATCATTACCTTCAACCAGCTCATCAATTTCTTCGTCACCTGAGCCATCGGTTGAATCCCCAGAAAACTCGCCGGAAAACTCTTCGAGCAATTCAGCAGCCGTATCAGCATCATCTTCGCCAAGAGCTTCAAAAATTTCTTCAGCAGCAGCCAGCATGGTGCCATCAACAACACCCTGCCCACCGAACACACCTTCACCACCAAGATGCATTTCGCCTCCTAAAACTTCACCCGGAACTTCTCCCTCTACCTGTTGTTCCGAAGCTTCGCCCTGTTGTTCTTCACCACTCTGCTGCTCTTCGCTTTCCTGCTGTTCCTGTTCGCGCTGTTCCTGCTGTTCTTCGTCACGCTGCTCCTGTATTTCCTGCTCCTGCTGGATAGCAGCAGGTGCGATAGACTGAAACTGCTCGAATTCTGCAACGGTCATGACGCGGACACTGCTCATCATTCCCGAACTGGCAATATCTACCAACGCACGCGGAGATGCTATCTGACGAAGGGAACCATCAATACTTTGGACCAACAGAGCCCTGCCGCTGTGAATTTCTTCCACACCGTGCTTTTCACCGCCAGAGCCTATTTCATGAACTGTGGTGGTACCGCGAATACCGATAGTGGCAAGAGGAGAGCCAAGCTTGAACCGCTCAGGATTTTGCTCGGCTATCTTTCCGGTGACCATGCGAAAAGTCCCGGCACCCATCTTAAAAAAGAGGTCCGAAGAAGATTCATCGACGTCGTCGTATATATAATCATCAAGGGATATGGAGGACTCAGCGCCCTGAGAAAGGAGAGTATCATCAACAAAACGAACTTCGACCTGCCCGTCAATTCCGGTAACCAGCTCATCCCCACGAAAAACCGATGAGCCGGACTCAGCCACCCTCAAACCTTCAGATGACTTGAGCAAAACCTCACCATTAACGGAGAGGATAACGCCGATTGCGCTTTGAGTGACCGATTCAGGTGACATAACTCACCCCGCAGGTAAAAATTAGACCATATTAGTAGGGTAAGCCTGATTTATACTTTGACAAGGTGGTCACGCACTCATTCACACACTATAAATTACGGTAATTTTGGCATAATTTGTCATTTTCAACCTAACTAACCGCAAACAATAAACAATCGATTATTTCTCAGATAATGATTTATTTAAAAAAGAATGCCCCCTACTCTTCAGAGCAGGAGGCACTTTGTCGCTATTAATTTTTGTTACTAAATCAGCTTACGTCAGCAGCAGGAGGAATCGGTCCTTTTTTTAATCCCCAAAGAAAAAGAGCGAGTCCGGCAAGAATCATGGGCACACAAAGCAACTGCCCCATGGTCAACCAGCCGAAGGCGATAAATCCAAGCTGGGGGTCGGGCTGACGAAAAAACTCAACAAAAGCCCGGAAGAAGCCGTAGCCCATGAGGAACATTCCTGTAGTGGTTCCTCTTTGGCGAGGTTTGGCGGACCAGACCCAAAGGATCAGAAAAAGCAGCAGCCCTTCAAGTGCTCCTTCATATAATTGTGAAGGATGCCTCGGCAGGTTTCCGGCCCGCTGGCTGGGAAAGACCATACCCCAAGGAACATCGGTCACCCGGCCCCAAAGCTCACCGTTGATAAAATTGCCAATACGCCCGCAAAGCAATCCCAGCGGGGCCAGCGGAGTCAGGAAATCACCCACATCAAGAGTAGTTCTGTTAGTGGATTTTGCAAATCTCCACGCCACAATAGCCACACCTGCGGCACCGCCGTGGAAGGACATTCCTCCCTTCCAGACCGCTAAAATATCCAGCGGATGGGCCAAGAAATATGCAGGTTCATAAATGAGGCAGTATCCCACACGGGCGCCGACAACCAGACCAACCACCAGCCAGGTAATCAGATCATCCACTTGCTGCCCGGTCCAGCTATTGGTCTTTTTAGAAGCTCTGTAACGCCCCAGAGTCCACGCTATGGCAAAACCGATCATATACATCAGACCATACCAATTGGCCTTAAGAGGTCCTATTCTGAAAGCTGTAGCATCAAATTCCGGCAATACAATCATATTCTTTACCTGTTTATAAGGTTCCTTAAACAAAAAAACTAGTCCGGGCGGACTATGTTTCCCGGACAAATTCAGTTACAATCTGCGTACAGGAAATACAAGGAAATCCCATGGAAGAACAAAAAGATTTTGATATTCTGGAAATGCCCGCAGAAGGCCTTGCCGCATACTGGCTCTCCATCAAAAAACTCATTGATGTCAAGCGCAGCAGAAAAGTCCTTGAAGAAGAGATACGCTATACCCGTGAACCTTACATCAAATTTTTGTTGGAAACTGCATTTTCCGAATTGGATGAAGCAACGGTTCGCAGACTGACCGAAGCCAAAGCTGCCACACTTGCCGAGGAATACGCGCGCAAACTTTCCACCATGCAGATAGCCTTACTGGCAATGTCTTCTCAGGAAAACCCGCGCATAAGCTTTGTGCGCATGGCCTCACAATATCCCATTTCCGTAATTTCCGAAAAAAAAGCATTCACCCTCGCCCACGGACTGGTTGACGGACTTTTTGACAATCAGTCCGATCCCACCGTGCTCCTCGAATTCGATCACAAGCTACAGCCTGACCGCATGCTGGTCAAAATGCTTTTCCACATTATTCTCAGCCGCAAGGAAGGCAAACAGCAGCTTGAACAGCTGGTGCCGCACATCAAAACGCCCTTTTACGCCAACGGCATAACACAGGTCATTGACGGATTTGATCATAGAATTCTGAAGTCAAACCTCAAAGTCCAGTCTGACCAGATTCTACGCTACTCGGAAAACAAAATGGCCATGGCTGCTGAAATGTGCCTCGGCATCAGGGCCAAGCTGAATTACGACGACATCTTCCGCATAGCTAGAGCTTTTATGCCTTAAGGTGTGTCGCCAATTAGTCGAGTCGTATTTACTTGATCAATTCCGCCTTGAATCCACTGGCGCGAAAATCTTTCACCAATTGTTCGGCGTGCCTCATGTCTCGCGTTTCCAAAACGAGATTATAGGAAGGTGATTTTGCCGAGGTCGCATGAAATATTTGATCATATGTTAGATTGACGACCAAGGCATCGTTTTTTGCCAGCAAATTGGCAATCTCCGGATAGACTTCCCCTTGCCCAGAAGAGGTTACACGCAGATTGACGAGTTTCCCCCCACGAGCAAGATTCCTGTTGAGCAGTGTGGCAAACATTCGGGAATCGATGTTGCCTCCGGTAATAGGAGTCGCGACCTTTTTACCTTCAAAAATCTTGCCGTGTTCTATGCATGCAGCCACACCTACAGCCCCCGCCCCTTCGGACACTATTTTACGGTCCTCGAAGAGCAGCGAAATCGCTTTTTCAATGCTCCCCTCTTCGACTACAAGCACATCATCAACGAGTTCATTGATTATGGAGTAAGTCCTGTCGCCGACGTTGTGCACGGCAATCCCCTCGGCAATGGTCTCGCCTCCAGTTACTATAGGCTGCCCGTGCAAGCGCTGCCGCATAGCGGAATAACCTTTGGCCTCCACTCCATAAATTTTCAAGGTAGGCTTAATCGCTTTCGCCGCTGTGGCGCAGCCGGAAATGAGACCGCCACCACCCACGGGAACAACAAGCACATCAAGGTCCGGGAGTACTTCCATTATTTCCAGACCGACAGTGCCTTGACCGCATATAACCAATGGGTCTTCAAAAGGATGAATAAAAGTAAGACCGTCCTTTGAAGCTTTGTTCAGGGCAAAGGCCAGAGCATCGTCAAAGGTACTCCCGTGAATGACGACGTTTGCTCCAAGGAGTTTTGTATGCGTCACTTTCATATTAGGAGTACCGTGAGGCATAACAATTGTAGAGGGAAGACTAAGACGAGTTGCATGGTAGGCAACTCCCTGCGCATGGTTGCCCGTGCTAGCGGCAATGACACCTCGGGCTTTTTCGCCCTTGGTCATTGAGGACATTTTGTTCAAGGCACCGCGTTCCTTGAATGCCCCGGTGTATTGCATGCTCTCCAACTTAAGATGGAGGTCGACCCCGGTGTATTGGGAAAGTTGGCCTCCTGCAACAACTGGAGTTCTACGAATATTCCCGCTCAACCGTTCGGCAGCTAATTTAATTTCGTCCATGGACACAACTGTAGTGTTGAGACTATTGCCTTTCGGGGCCGCAAAAGCCTGCCATGGAAGAATTGATGCCGTCAGAACGGCGCTCCCCACAGATGCCAGCTTGAAAAACTCACGACGAGTAATGTTGAAAGAATTTTGTTCCATTGTGCAACCTATCACTAACTTCTGTGCTTGTTACGTCTAAGGGTAAGGAGATCGACGTTAAACTGGTCCATATTAATTTTGCTTAAATGCATAACATTTTTGCAGTTAATTATCGACAGACATTTACAATGCCTTCCCTCAAAAAAAGGAACATCGTCATTTTCCAAAAAAACGATTCAACAAACTTCAGATTCAGCTCATTAAACCACAAAAAAAATTCGCAATATCATAAAAGATATTGCGAATTAATTTTGCAAAATTTTACATGCAAAGTGGCGAAGCCTTAATAAAAAGTTTTTGAAATCTTAAATTTTTCAGCAGCTTTGACGAAATTATTTGCCCAGCAGGGCATGCTTAGTGCGTGGATGTGGTTGTATCCAGCATAGATATTATCACGGATCAACCCGTCGTGCCCGTCGGCCATACCTTTTCCGCGGGACATGTCGAGCGCGTATTTTGGTGCGGATTCGTTGTTATCCACACAGAGCGAATAATGAAATTCGTGCCCGATTACATCGGTACCAACGGGAAAGAATGGATTCTCGTGGACGATTTTTCCCGAAGTATAGCCAAGCCCCTGCGGACGCGGACAGAGCCGGGTAGAGAGATCAAGCACACCGGACATGGGATATTTCTGCCCTTCGTACTCAACATCACGCCCAAGATACATAAACCCGCCGCACTCTGCGAAAATTGGCAGACCGGACTTGGCAAGAGAGCGTACATGCTGACGGATGTGGTCGTTCCGGGAAATTTCAGCGGCCAGGGTTTCCGGGAAGCCGCCACCAAGATAAAGAGCGTGGATTTCAGGCCACGGTTCGTTTGAAATGAGAGAAATTTCTTTTACTTCTGCACCGGCCCGGCGCAGGGCTTCGAGATTTTCTTCATAATAAAACCAGAGTGCTTCATCGCGCACCACGCCGATGACGGGCTTTACATCGCTGGAAAGTTCTATTCCAGTCCAAACATCCTGTTCAGATTCAAGCTCAGAGGAAGACTGATTAGCTATTTCGCATATGGCTTCAAGATCGATGCAATCCTGTGCCATCTTTCCGAGTGTATCTAAAGACTTTTCCACTGCGCCATATTCCGTATTGGAAACAAGGCCCATATGCCGTTCGGGAATGGGATTTTCCTTCAGCTTGGGCAGCATGCCCAGTACCGGAATATCAGTATAGGCTTCAATGGAATTCTTGAGGATGTTGCGGTGACGTTCCCCGGCGGTACGGTTAAGAATAACTCCGGCAAGGTTGAATCCGTCTTCGAATGCCTTACACCCGGCAACAATGGCCGCAACAGTGCGGGTCATCTTAGTGCAGTCAATGGTCAGGATAACCGGAGCCTTAATAATACGGGCGAGTTCGGATGTGGAGCAGGAACCGTCCACGTCCTTGCCGTCGAAAAGTCCGCGGTTACCTTCGACAATGGAAATGTCGGCGCCCTCCCCTTTTTCCATGAAAAGGGAAATGAGCTTGTCATTGGACATGAGGAAAGGATCAAGGTTCGTGGCATATTTGCCGGACGCAAGGCCCAGCCAGCGAGCGTCAATATAATCAGGACCTTTTTTAAAAGGCTTAACTTTCCGGCCCAAATTACGAAAGGCCCGACAAAGCCCGAGTGTGACAATAGTCTTACCTGTGCCGCCGCTGAGTCCGGCCAAAACAATTCTTGGAAAATTCATTTGCTGCCCACGCCCTGAATAATTTCTTATCTTATGCTTGCCTGCACAATGGATTCAGTAGTGTTTAAGCGTGAAAAAGACAAGAAAAATTACCCCTTCATCCCAACGTAAATACGGGGATACCCATAAAAAAATGCCTTGTCCCAAGGGACAAGGCATTTAAGAGTTGAACTAAACGAAGACTAATCCTCGTGTTCTGCTCCACCCTGCTTACCAGCACCAGTCATACCATACATAGTGGTAGATCCGGAAGACCAGTATTCAACTTTCTCTTCTTTAACAAGAGCAGTCAGAACTTTCTTAACTTCACGGCCTTTTGCATCAGGAAAAAGCTTGGTGAAATCGTTGAAGTAAAATTTACTTTTAGCGCCTGTTTTCTTTACCAGGAACGCCATGATTTCTTCTTTTGCGGAATCCATATCGATCGGCATAGTAAGCCCCTTTATTTTTAAAAGGGCGCGGCAAAACGCCGCGCCCCTATATTCTCAATTCTAATTAGAACTTGAACTGAGTGGACTGACGCCAGGTGTAGTAAGCAGGATCACGGAAATCATCGATAAGATGGGGAGTAAACTCGATACCAGTCTTTTCGAAGAAACGTTCCCAGCCAATACGCTCAGCCCAGTCACCCAGACGTTCGTACTTGTTAGCATCAGCTTTGTAAACTTCCACAATGTTGCGGATAGTTTTAGTAAGTGTGGGCCAACGGGGAGGTTCGTTAGGAATAAACGCAACAACAACCTTAGAGAACTTAGGCATGCTGATACGGTTAGAAACCTTACCACCTACCATCAGTGCGATACCGTCACCTTCCTTATCGGAAAGGGGCAGGGAGGGGCACATGGTGTAGCAGTTACCGCAGAACATGCAGCGTTCTTCTTTAATAGCAACAGTCTTGAACTGCTTACCGTCGATTTCGACCTTAGAAGGACGAACAGCACCGGTAGGACAAGAAGCTACTGCAAGAGGAATTTCGCAGAGGTTGTCGAGGTATTCGTGGTCAATAATGGGGGGCTTGCGGTGGATACCGACAACAGCGATATCGGAGCAGTGACAAGCACCACACATGTTCAGACAACAAGCAACAGCGATGCGGACGGGAGCTGGCATGTTATGGCCGGTGAACTCGTCGAAGAGGTCATCCATGATAACTTTAACAGTACCGGAAGCATCAGTTGCAGGTGTGTGACAGTGAACCCAACCCTGAGTGTGAACGATGTTGGAAATACCAGCACCGGTACCACCTACGGGGAACTTGTAAGAACCGCCGTCGAACTTGCGGCTGAGCAGATCGTCTTTAAGGGCAATCATCTTGTCCTTAGAGTCGGTCATGAACTCAACGTTGTTACGAGTGGTGAAACGGAGGTATCCGTCACAATGTTTGTCAGCAACTTCGCACATTTCACGAATCAGAGTAATACTCATGAGGCGAGCGGTACCACAGCGGACTGTGTATACTTCATCTCCGGATTCTGCAACGTGAACCAGTACGCCGGGCTCAAGGATTTCGTGGTAAAGCCACTTGCCGTAGTTATTTTTGATAACCGGGGGAAGGAACTCGTTAAAATCACGAGGTCCAATGTCCGAAATCCGGTTTTCCATCGGTTTGTCTGGATTGTAGCCAGAAGAAACGAACGCCATGTCTGTCCTCCCGTGTTATCTCTGGTGTCTTTTTCTGTATTCGTTAACGTCACGTTCCCAAGGACCATCAACCTCATCTGCTTTCCAGAAGATGTAGGGGTTGTGTCTTGGTTCCTGAACGTGTCTCGGATCAGCCTTAACGTTGGTAACTTCGAGAAGCTTCTGGAAGCCCATGCGACGCATGGTTTCACCCAGACGCTCACGGTTTTTACCTTCTTCCATCCACCAGTCCCAAATGTTTTCAACTACGTCTTTTACCTCGGTAAAAGGCTCTTCAACCTTGATGAAAGGAATGAGGAGGGAGCTGAGCTGAGGACCGTCAAGGATCGGAGCTTTAGCACCACAAAGGATGGATGCGCCACGATCATTACCAATCATCAGTGCACGAGGCATGGTGTTGATGCAATGCATGCAATGCATACATTCTTTATCGTTGATTTCGAGTTTGCCGTCAGCGTACTTGATGCACTTACCGGGGCAGAGATCAACAACTTCTTTCTGGATGTCAAACTTACCCCAGTCACGACCGGAGTGAGCACCAGCGTTAGGAGCGAATTCACCACCGACGTAAGCTGCAACAGCTTCCTGGTCGATGCGGATTTCATCTTTCCAGATACCTACAACGGAGAAGTCAGAACGAGCGAGAGCACAAACACAGCTGTTCGGGCAAGCGTCGAATTTGAACTTGAATTTGTAGGGGAAAGCAGGACGGTGAAGTTCGTCCTGGAATTCCATGGTCATGTCGTAGCAGAGAGCCTGCGCGTCGTAACATGCATACTCACAACGGGACATACCGAGACATGCTGCAGGAGTACGCAGGTTGGAGCCGGAGCCACCAAGGTCAACGTCTGCTTCATGAGTCAGTTCGTAGAAAATTTCTTCGAGCTGAGGAGTGGTTGTTCCAAGGAAGACGATGTCACCGGTGGAACCGTGCATGTTGGTAAGACCGGAACCACGCATGTCCCAGATGTCAACGATCTGACGCAGGAAATCGGTGGTGTAGTACTTAGCAGTAGGCTGAGCAACACGAACAGTGTGAAAGTGTGCTACGCCGGGGAACATTTCGGGCTGGTCACAGTAACGACCGATAACGCCGCCGCCGTAACCGAAAACGCCAACGATACCGCCGTGCTTCCAGTGTGTTTCACCATCGGTGTAAGACAGCTCGAGAACACCGAGAAGGTCTTCGCAGACTTCAACGGGAATCTGATAATTCACGTCCTTCTCGTTTTTAGCTCTAACTTCGGCTTCTTGTTTTACGTCGGACACGAAGCTAGGCCAAGGCCCACTTTCAAGCTGGTCCAACAAGGGAGTTTTGTGTTTCGCCATTCCCTTAAACCTCCATAAAGTTTAATAAGATATACCTACCAATACAAATTAGGCATCCGGTACGTCAGTCGAATAACCGACTTTAGCCCGGTTGCTTTCCTCTCTTAGTGCGAGACCCCACTCATCTTTCGATGCAAGGGGAGGGAAAGATACCCTTAAGTGAAAAAAAACACAACCTATAGTGTTGGATAATTAACTAACACGCCTATTGTCAATACATGATTCAAGTTATCACAATTGATAAACTCGGACTTGCCAAGCAAGGCTGATTCAGCGTATTTACTCATCCCGAACACAAGGTGCGTCAGTAGCAGATATTTCCTACAAAAATTTTCGATAACCAGCAACATAAACTTGAAAAAGTGATTCCTTAATATGAATGAATGTAAACAATGCGGTACCTGCTGCCGTAAAGGCGGCCCGGCGCTGCACACACAGGACCTGCCTCTTCTTAAAGAGGCGGACGGCATTGACCTTACTGAAATAGTTACCCTGCGCAAAGGCGAACTGGCCTATGACCAGCCAGTAGGCGCGGTAATTCCCCTTGGAGAAGAGATTCTCAAAATTAAAGGGACAGGCGGAGAATGGACCTGTAAATTCCTTGCCCTTTCCAGTCAGGTTTGTCGCATTTACAAGAACCGCCCTCTTGAATGCCAAAAACTTTTTTGCGAAGATCCTGAACCGCTGATGGAAATTTACAGCAAGGACAGAATTTCCAGAAAGGACGTTCTTCCCGCAGGACATCCGGTACTCGAACTCATTGATGAGCATGACCGCAAATGCGATCCCATCAAAATGTCCGAGATTGCCGCCAAGGCCATTGAAAGCTGGGATGAAAGCACTGAACTTCAGGCTGAGTTGCGCGAAATGCTGATTTTTGATGCTTCAGTCCGCGAACTGGTCATGGAAAAAGCCGGTCTTCCCGAAGAGTCCTTGGACTTTTTCTTCGGCAGGCCCATGAGCATTCTGATTAAAGGATACGGTGTTATCGCCACTCCCAATGGGAAATCCTTTTCACTGCGCAAACTTTAAGGATACATATATAATGAAAGATGAACGCGGACTTTATTACTACCCTTCCCTGCAAACTCGCGACACCAAAATGTACGTGCGGGAAAATCAGGGATCAGTCGAGTTCAGACTCTGGTCCAATGACAATCCCATAATCTGGGAAAAACACGAATGGCTGCCTTATGACGTAATCATGGAAGCCGCTGAAGAATATAAAAAACGCGGTTCTGACCGTAATCCACTGTCGCTCTACGATCTCAGCGTGGCGCAGCAGCTTATTAAAGAAGATAGAATTACGCATTAGTTTGATGCGCTCCGCGCTTTTGATGAAATGAGCTTGCCTCCGGCGGCTTAAACCCTTTTGCAAAAGGGTTTAAGAATCCCAAAACCTTTTAATAAGGCTTCGCCACGCTACTTGGCAAATCTTGCGCAAAAAAATATCCCGGAAATCTTTTTGGATTTCCGGGATGTTTTTTATTCTGTTTCCAGTTCAAAGCCTTCTTTTCGTAACATAGCAGCAAATAAACCGTCTCCATCAATCATCTTTCCGCTGAAGGTTCCGTCATAAATCCTGCCGATGCCGCAGGACGGGGAGCGGGCTTTGAGGATCGCTTTTTTGCTGCCGAGCAATTTTGCCAGCTTAATGGCCTCTTCTGCTCCGCGCATGAAATTTTCAGTTACGTCCGCACCTTGATCGCTCAGCACTTTTCCTTTCACGATTTCACAAGGCGGGCGCGGGGTAGTCAATCCTCCCAGTTGCTCAGGACAGACCGGAACGGCTTTTCCTTCTGCGACCAGTTTCATGACCCTTTCATCTGCATTGTCCTTGCCGTCATAACGGCAACAAAGTCCGGCCAGACAGCCACTTACTATATACATACCTGTAACCTCCGAAAGACGAATCTGCATTGTTAGCTTTCACTCATTATGCTAATGATAAATTTCATAAACAATTTCCACGGTCAAGGAGGAGTTATGACCGCCATTACCACTTCTGTTTTCGAGCTCTTCAAAATCGGACCCGGACCATCCAGTTCCCATACCATCGGCCCCATGAAGGCCGGATACAACTTTAATAACGCTGTAGCGGACCTTTCTCTGGACACCCAGCCGGACAACATTGAAGTCAGACTTTACGGCAGCCTTAGTGCTACCGGAGAAGGACACGGCACTGACCGCGCTGTAGTTGCGGGACTACTTGGATTTCGGCCTGACAATGTAGAATGTAAGTTCCTTGATTCTCTTGCTGACGGCTCCAGCCACCAGTTTAAAAGCGGTCAGATTTCTCTACCCCTAAGCGTGAACAACGTGGTCTTCGCTGAGGTGAAAAACAATTTTCCTTATGCCAACACCTTGCTCCTGCGCCTTAGAAAAGGTGAAAAAATTCTGTTTGAGCAGGAATACTACTCCATCGGCGGCGGCTTTATTAAATGGAAAGGCCAGCAGGAGGAAATTCCCCGTGTTCCGCCGCATCAATACTCAAATATGGATGAACTCAAAGCCATTCTTACAGAAGAAGAGCTGCGCATGCATCAAGCCATCCTTGCCAACGAGACCGCCATCAGCGGTATTTCAGAAGATGAGGTATACGAAAGACTGGATGCGATTATTGATGCCATGAAACAGGCGGTAAGGAACGGCCTAGCAGTTGAAGGCACTCTGCCCGGCCCCATCGGGTTACACCGTAAAGCCAAACGTCTCTTTGACAGCAGCATTCGCCCCAACTGCGCCGACAGCTTCCTGCTCCGTTTGAACGCTTACGGCTTTGCCGCGTCTGAGGAAAACGCTGCCGGACACATCGTTGTAACCGCGCCTACCTCCGGGTCAGCCGGGGTCATCCCTGCTGCGGTTTACGCTTTGGAAGAAGATCTTAACATCAGTCGAGAAAATGTACGCGAAGGAATGCTTGTTGCCGCGGTAATTGGCTTCATTGCCAAACACAATGCCAGCATTGCCGGGGCTGAAGTAGGCTGTCAGGGTGAGATCGGTGTAGCCTCGGCAATGGCTGCCGGATTAATAGCCTATGCCAACGGCAACCGCTTCTGGCGTACTGAGAATGCCGCAGAATCAGCACTTGAACATCACTTAGGTATAACCTGCGACCCTGTTGGCGGATACGTACAGATTCCCTGCATTGAACGCAATGCCATGGGCGTAGTCCGGGCTTACAATGCTTATCTCATTGCTTCCGTGGAAAACGAAAATTTTCATAAGGTCAGTTTTGATGAGGTCGTGAAGGCTATGGCTGAAACAGGGAAGGATATGAATAGTAAATACAAAGAAACATCGTTAGGCGGGCTGGCAGTGTCAGTGCCTAATTGCTAAAGAAATAAAAGAGTCCCGAAAACTAAAGTTTTCGGGACTCTTATTTATTAACCTTTAACCTGCAAAAGCTTGGTCAGCTTGGCGAGCAGATCAGGCTTGCAGTTGAGATCATCTGTCTGCTCAAGGAAATGCCTGCGCTGGGCAAAACGATCCTTGAGGGTCTGGATGTATTCGGCACGGTTTTCAACGTTAGCCGGATTGTAGGTATCGTAGAAACCGGGCAATATTTTTTCCATGCAGTTACGCTTGGGAATCTGCGCACCGGGCAACAGATCCCAATCTTCCCACTCCAGATTGTCGGTAAGGATCATAGTCTGAAGGGTCAGTGAAGTCTGCAAGGGAATGGGGTTCAAATCAGTATCTGAAGAACGCCAGAACCCGACGGAGTTAAAACTGTATCCTTTTGCGCCGCAATCAAAAACATGGGCAAATGCTTCAACATCCTTCCAGAGTTCGTAGACACGGAAGGGGTTGGCATAAGGAATGAAGACCAGTTTTTTCAGCTCTTCCTCGGAAACGTTTTCCGCGAGGTTGCGCTTGGTAGTCAACGCCGCGCCCATGGCCACAGCCAGATAGGTATCCGTAAAACGGATGATCGGCGGCAGACAAGTGTCTTTCATCAGCCAGCACAGGGAGTCCGGGAAGGTGCAGCGGTTAACGTGATCACCGATAACATCGCGATCAATAAGCGCACGGCCGTTGGGATTACGGATATCCTCACCCAAAGGCATTACCTTGCCGTCAATTTCCAGCATGGCATGGTTCATTACAGAAACCATGTATTTCCAATCCGGGTGGCCCAGCGGGCGGGAATCGGTCTTGTCAAAAAGTGTCGGTTCCCATGCACGGCAGACACGGTTTTCCGTATCAATCTGGAAAGCATCATCGTGAAGCACTTTCTTGGCGAATCCTTCAGGCAGGGTTCCGCCATTGTCATGGGAGTTGGTGTGGGAGGATTTCCCGGTACCGGACAGACCAAAGAAAGCAATAGACTTCTTGCCCAGCTCCTTGATTTCCTCATCCGGGCAATCAGAGAAATCAATCTCCTTGATACCGCCGTGGCATGCAGCCATACCTACACGGATACCGGAAGTCCAAGCCAGAGTGAGGGTACCTTTTTTCCGCTCACCGAAATAACGCATGCCGAAGTTGTAGATAACATTGCAGTCTTCATCCACAAGAGCCAGCTGCGGGAATCCCTGATTATGATAGAAAGGATCATCATTACGCCAGAGGTTGTCACCGATGATAATGATATCCTGAATGGGAAGTTTCGCGCTTTTGGCATACTCTTCAGCCAATTCATCAAAGGGAGTAAAGTTGACCAGCCAGTTAAAAATATTGGCCGCATCGTCTTCACCGCCAAGGATAGTCGCCTTGATCATAAGATCCTGATCCAGCCCTACAATGGCTTCAGCCTTGATGAGCGGACGTTCCTGCATGTCGGAAATAGCTTCACGCAGGTCACCGAGAACCTTGCGCTGATCCGGTCCATTCAAGCCGTTATAAAATCGACGAGCCAAAGCGGTACGACCGACGATCTTACCATGGCAATGGTTAAGAAGCTTTGCTCCCTCGGGCAGGCCGAGTCTTTTTGCAGCTTCAGGATAAACAGGATGATCTGTTTCCATTACATCCCACTGCTTGCGGGCAAGCTCATATGCTTCTGCTGCATTGACTTTTCTTACCCTTTTATCTGCAAGCAGAGTTTCCGCGATCGCCCGGAGAGGCGGAATCTTGGAAAGGTCATCTTTGTAAAACTCATAGGTTGACTGACTAGCCACTGTTTTTTCCTCCAAAGAAAATGTAAGTCGTCACGACTTCTGATGAGACGCCCTAACGCCATTTGCGACAAAATGCCACTGTTCATTTACTTAAAATTAATAAGTTTTCCCTTATGAACCAGTTCCCTGTTCGGCTTCGCAAATTTTTACACAATTAGACCAATAATGTTCACACTTCCCCCTGCCGGGGTATCATAAATGAAAAGGCGCATACTCAGTTGAGTACGCGCCTTTTATTCGATCAGTTGTGACCTGCTGTTTCCAGCTTGCTTCCCTTAATGCCGGGATTCGCAACCACAAACATACGTCTGCGTTTACGTTTAGTCATCACGGTATTGCGGGTAAGCTTATTCATCCTAATTTATCCTACATTGCCAGAACGGACCAGAGAACACCTGCGCCTACTGCGGAACCAAGAACCCCGGCTACGTTGGGGGCCATGGCGTGCATGAGCAGGAAGTTATGCGGGTCTTCGTCGCGGGCAACCATCTGAACCACTCGTGCGGAGTCGGGAACAGCGGAGACGCCTGCGGCACCCACCAGCGGGTTGATCTTGTCCTTACAGACCAAGTTCATGAGCTTGGCAAAAGCCAATCCACTCGCGGTGGCAACACAGAAGGAGGCAGCACCCAGCCCGAAAATAAGCAGGCTGTCAGGAGTCAGAAAGGTCTGAGCCTGAGTGGATGCTCCCACGGAAAAGCCAAGCAGAATGGTAACTGAGTCGATAAGCGCAGTACGCGCAGTCTCAGCCAGACGCTCGGTAACGCCGGATTCTTTAAGCAGGTTACCAAAGAAGAGCATACCTACCAGAGCAAGTGAGCCCGGTGCGATAAGCGCGGTGATGATAAAGCCGCCCACCGGGAAAAGAATCTTTTCACGGGTGGAGACTTCACGGGGCGCGCTCATACGTATGAGTCGCTCTTTCTTGGTGGTCATCAGCTTCATGATCGGAGGCTGAATAACCGGGACCAGTGCCATGTACGAATACGCGGCAATGGCGATAGCTCCCAGTAGATGCGGTGCCAGCTTGGAGGAGAGGAAGATAGCCGTAGGCCCGTCCGCCCCGCCGATAATGCCGATAGCACCGGCCTCACTGGGAGTGAAGCCCATATACATGGCCCCGAGGAGGGTCGCGAAGATCCCCATCTGGGCTGCTGCACCGAGCAACACAAGTCTCGGATTGGAGAGCATGCACGAAAAGTCGGTCATGGCTCCGATGCCGAGGAAGATCAATGGCGGGAAAATCCCTGCGCTGACCCCGAAGTAGATATAATAAAGCACGCTGCCTTCGTCATAGACGCTGAGCGGCATCCCGGCGATGGAGGGGATGTTGCCCACGATGGCTCCGAACCCGATGGGCAGGAGTAGCAGCGGCTCGTAGTCCTTAATAATAGCAAGGGCGATGAAGATGATCCCGATAACAATCATGATGAAGTTGCCCGGGGTCATTTCTGCAAAGCCCGTTGTGCTTATGAAGTGCAGAAGTATATCCATAACGTCTGTCTAGCCCTTGTTTTTATGCAGATACGCCACTGCGGCAGCCACTATCTCGGCTTCCGAAGGTCCGGTCTGAACCTGAGGAGCAGGAGCATTGGCCACCGGTCCGCTGTGATGGGCGGAAGGCGGAATTATCTTATTTAAGAACGCGGCAAGCTTCGGCAGCAGCGCGATGTAGACACTTACCAAAAGCAAGGCTGTGAACACGATGCACATACCTGTGATAGAAAGCGCCACGCCGTTACCCGCGACCACGTTGTCCCAGCTGAACAACATCTGTTGCATTATTTATCTCCTATCCTTTTCTACAGACCATTCCAAAATGGTGAAATGCAAGGCGCGAATAAAAGGCAGGAACGAAGCATATTAAGACATATGTGAGTTTCTGGCTTTTTTGAAGCAACGTCGCAGATCGCTGTTTTGGGGCGGTCTGATTAAACGGACATCTGGGCCAGGGGTTGCCCCTGCTGCACCTGATCACCGGCAGTGACGGAGAAGGAGGTAACAGTACCGGCCTTGTGCGCCTTGACTTCCATTTCCATCTTCATGGCTTCCATGACGACGAGGGTCTGTCCTTCCTGAACCGGAGTTCCGGGCTCAACCGCCAATCTGATAATCAGACCGGGCATGGGAGCAGCAACGGGTTCAGTTGCACCGGCGGGAGCTGCGGAAGCCGCGCCTCCTGCGGGAGCATCACCGGCGCCGATATTAAAGGACTTGCCGTTAACTGTGGCAGTGGAACCATCCACATTGACGGTGTAGGCCTGACCATCCACGGTGACGTTAACTGTTCCGGAACCGGAACCGCCGCCAACAGTGGCACCCAGCTTCTTGAGCTGTTCGGCTTCAACGTCTTTCTTATAACGAATACCGACGCGGGCTTCGCCTTTAAGATAGCTGACACCCTTGTCTTTGCAGGTTGCCACGATGAAAACGTTCTCATCGGTAAGCTCGAAACCTTCTTCTTCGCAGATTTTGCGAGCAGGTTCGAGACCTTTAGATGAATCCGCATCGTTGATTTCAAGCGGAGTTTTCTTGGTAGGTTCAAGCTCCATCTGCTCGGAAGCAAGCTTGACAATTTCGGGATCAGGCTCGACCGGAGTCTTACCGAAATAACCCAGAACCATCTTGCCGTAACCGTCAGCAAATTTTTCCCAAGGGCCGAACATTACGTTATTGAATGCCTGCTGGAAGTAGAACTGGGAAACCGGGGTAACGGAAGTACCGAATCCACCCCTGCGTACTACTTCACTCATGGCCCGGATAATTTCGGGATATTTGTCCATGAGGCCGTTATCGCGAAGCATCTGGGTGTTCGCGGTAAGCGCGCCGCCGGGCATGGGGCTGAAGGGGATCATGGGATCAACCTGAGTCGCTTCCGGAGGCAGGAAGTAATCCTTCATGCAATCACGGAAAACATCTTCAGCTTCAATGATCTTATCAATATCAACATCAATGGTGTAATCAGTTCCACGCAGGATATGCCACATGGTGATTATGTCGGTCTGACATGTTCCACCTGAGGCAGGAGCCATGGATAGATCAATGGCATCCGCGCCCGCTTCGATTGCTGAGTGATAGCAAAGTCCGCCGATCCCTGCTGTCTCATGGGTGTGAAAATGAAGCAGAACATCCTCGGGCAGCATCTTCTTGGCGGCCTTAATGGTTTCATAAACCTTACCCGGGGTGGATGTACCCGACGCATCTTTAAAGCATACGGAGTCAAAAGGGATATCCGCATCAAGAATCTGACGCAGGGTCTTCTCGTAAAATGCGGCATCATGAGCACCGGAACATCCGGGAGGCAGTTCCATCATGGAAACAACGACCTGGTGTTTAAGTCCGGCATTAGCAATACACTGACCGCTATAAATCAGGTTATTGACGTCATTTAGAGCGTCGAAGTTACGGATGGTGGTAATGCCGTGCTTAGCAAAGAGATCGGCATGGGCTTTGATGACGTCACTGGGCTGGGATTCAAGTCCGACAACGTTGACACCACGAGCGAGTGTCTGAAGGTCGGCATCGGGACCTGCGGTCTCCCTGAACCTGTCCATCATATCAAAGGCACATTCATTGGAATAAAAGTAGAGGGCCTGGAACCGTGCGCCGCCGCCAGCTTCAAACCAGTTGATACCCGCTTCCTTGGCCGCTTCTACGGCAGGCAGGAAATCATCGGTCTTAACTCTGGCCCCGTAAACGGACTGAAATCCGTCACGAAAGGCTGTACACATGAACCTAATCTTCTTCTTGGCCACTTCCCCTCCCTATGGTTTGAGAATGGAACACATCGCCGCAAGCGGGGGAGCATGCGGATACACATTCTTGTTAAACCCAAATTTTTTAAAGGAAACCAGTAATTTACGAGAACATATTCGTCTAGCCTGAAATAAAATGTGGCAATGAGACGAGCTGAAAGTACCAAGTACCTAACACAAACCTCTGACAATTTCAGCAAAAAAGAGTAGCTAAAAAAATATTTAGTAGTTAAGTTGTAAAATTGCCTGCCTGTGAGACTTCTTTTCACTTCCAATTCTTATACATCCCTCTGAACTAAGCACTATAAACCTTTAATTTAATTCTTTTTTTACTATACAACTCAATCATTCACCTTAACATCACCCTTTACCAAACACACAGTCTCATTTTCGATCACGATTGTTATTCTACGTGTAAAAGTTCACTTGCGAACAGCATTTCAACTCAAAAACAACATATTTGAACATTTTTTCACAATACGATTTACATTTTTGTTTTTACAACCAATTTAGCCCTTAAACACATTAAAAACATACTGCAATAGTAGCTAATTACTAAAAAAGTGTGCTTTATTACCTGCATGCCCCTCTTAACAAAAAAAAGCCGCCCGCATGTTGCGGACGGCTCGCTAGAATCAACTCAAAAACTTTATTCAGCCTTTGAACCCAAAGAAACTCAAAGCTCTGTAATATTTAAATTTATTTAATTTTACTACTTTTGTCGAAGATCGTCGATGTGGTTATTTCCTTCACCGCAACAACCTTCTCCGCCTTTTGCAGCCGGACAGTCACAACCACACCCGCAACTCCCGCCCCCTTTGCCAAACCACTTTCTAACCAAATAGATGACTGCAATTATGATTGCACCAAAAACAATTATATTTTCCATCAGAAACTCCACTGATAAAGGATTTCATTTTCACTTAATCAAATTTTAACCCTAAATCACGTGAAGTCAACCCTGTGCGAGCAAAAACAAGCCATCTATCAGATAATTCCCTAATTTTTAAAAAGCAACTCCAAAGTGAGGCGTAAAATCAGGCTACAAAATCCTGAAACATCCCCAAAAGCTTATCTACCGGACCAGGAAAGCGCTCCAGTAAAGTTTGACAAGCGATATAGCTTGCAAACAAAAAAGCAGCAAAGCCTCCCCAAACGACAACATCAAATAATACGGGTATGGTTTTACCTGAAAGTTTATTTCTATGCATTTTTTACCTCCTTTTCTTAAGGAAGCAACATGCATACCAAGTGCAACGGGAAAATCAGACCACACAAGACCCTATAATTACGGAATATTCACGAAAAAAAAGACTCACTAAGAAGGTCATAAATTTGGCGACTACACCTATTCACGACATTCAAATGAGACTTGTGCGCAAGAGTATCAATATGTCATAATTACAAATATCTTTACGCTAACATCGGGACTGACCATGGATATGAGCAAAGAGCAGCTGATCAAAGAGCTTGCGGCCAGAGATAAACGTATCACTGAACTTGAAGAGCAGCTTTACGGAACGGACCGCTACCTTGAAGAACGATTTCGGAAGCTGATTGACCATGTTGAAATGGTATCTGTGCAGGGATACGACAAAAATCGCAAAGTTGTTTTCTGGAACTCTGCCAGCCGAAAACTCTATGGATACACTCGCGCAGAAGCACTCGGCAAAAAGCTTGAAGACCTGATAATCCCAGAGCATATGCGCGAAGGAGTCATCAGCCACATCCGCGACTGGCACGAAAAGGGGATCCGCATACCTGCCGGAGAATTAAACCTGCGCCGCAAGGATGGCAGCATCGTTCCGGTATATTCGGCCCATGTGATGCAGAAGAATCCTGACGGCTCCAAATATATGTATTGCATTGACGTTGACATGACAGAAATCAAAAAAGCGCACCGTCAACTAGTCCGGGCCAAAGAACTGGCTGAATCAGCCAACCGGGCCAAAAGCGAATTCCTTGCCAACATGAGCCATGAGATCCGCACACCACTCAACGGAGTATTGGGCATGCTCCAATTACTCAAATCAACTCCGCAGGACAAAGAACAACTTGAATACATCGACCTTGCTGTCATGGGAGCTAAAAGACTGACCACGCTGCTCTCAGATATACTAGATCTATCACGGGTGGAAGCAGGCAAGCTTTCTGTGGAGTCAGTACCCTTCGACCTGAAAAAGTTACTGCAACACATCGCGGATCTTTACCGTCCTGTAGCCCGGCAAAAAGGCCTAACAATAAAACTGTCCCCGCACCCGACAACCCCACACACAGTAAAAGGCGATGCAGCTCGTTTGCAACAAGTGCTGACCAACCTTCTGGGCAATGCAATCAAATTCACCGATTCCGGCAGAATTTTAATTGAAACTTACCCTCTGCCAACTACTTCCCAGAACCATACAAGACTTCTTTTCAGCATAACCGATTCCGGCCCGGGCATCCCGGACAGCAGGCTGGATGAACTTTTCGCCCCCTTTACGCAGGGAAACGAAGGATTCAGTCGCCCGCACCAAGGAGCCGGGCTCGGCCTAAGCATCTGCAAACAGTTGGTAAAACTTATGGGCGGCAATATTGTTATTGAAAGCGAATTAGGTAAGGGAACGACTATCTATTTCTGTATAAATTTTGAAAATGCTTCACGCCCTGACAAACTGTCCCCCCAGACGGAGGAACAGCCCAAACTCAAAGGCAAACTAAAAGTTCTGCTGGCAGAAGACGAAACCATAAGTAGAATAGCGGCAAAACGACAGTTGGAACTGGCCGGATGCGAAGTCACAGCAGTGGAGAATGGGCAACAGGCGATAAAAGAAGCCTCAGCTGAAGAGTTCAATATAATAATGATGGACATCCAGATGCCGGTAATGGATGGAATCGCCGCCACTCGGGCCATTAGAAATGGGGAAGCTGGAGAATCCTGCAAAAACATTCCCATCATCGCCATAACGGCCTATGCCATGAAAGGAGACCGGGAAAAATTCCTTGAACTAGGTATGGACGACTATCTGGCTAAACCTATTGAGAACAAGAGTTTGATGAAAATGCTTGATAGATATCAGCTTAACAAACCCTTAAAGCTGTGATGATTTCAAACACCTGAAGTGCCCTATAGATGACGGACAGTCTTCGAGAGGTTAAGGTCAGCTCATGGAGAGACAGTCATGAGTAACCGAGAGTATTCAGAAGAATTTAGGAAGTCTGCCGTCAAGCTCGTCACCGATCTAGGCTATTCATATAACGAAGCT